>PHGD01000020.1 GCA_011090425.1 Nitrospira sp. LK70
TAGGCAAAACCCGGCGCTTGAAAAGACACTTGGTCTACACTCTAGCCACTTGGAAACTCAGTCCCCTGTATTTACGCGCCTTCCCGAGAGCCTTACCTCGAAAAATCGGCCATTCTTGAGCGGGGTTGAGAAAGTTGGGTTAGGGTTCGCTATAAGTGATTCGGTAAATCACGCCGGCTAAATCGTCAGAGACCAACAGTGCACCATCCGGCATGACGAGGACGTCGGCAGGGCGGCCCCATGCCTTTTCGCCTTGAAGCCATCCTCTTGCAAAGACCGAATATCGCGTTCGCCCTTGCTCATCTCGCGACACAAGCGTGATCCGATAGCCGATTTTTTCGCTCCGATTCCAAGATCCATGCTCGGCGATAAAAATCTGATTCCGATATTCCTTGGGGAACATGCTGCCGGTGTAAAAACGCATGCCCAGGGGGGCGACGTGAGGCCCCAGATTGGCGGCAGGTGCCGTGAATTCTCGGCAAGCCCGTTTGCGGCCGTACTGAGGATCCGGGATCGCTCTCCCGTGGCAATAGGGATAACCGAAGTGCAGTCCGGGCGCCGGCGCATGGTTCAGTTCGTCCGGCGGTTGATTGTCACCGAGATGATCCCGACCATTATCGGTGAACCATAAGTCATGCGTGTTCGGGTCCCAATCGAAACCGACCGAATTTCGGACCCCACGCGCGACGATTTCGTATCCGCTCCCGTCCGGGTTGAGCCTGCCGATGAGAGCATAGCGATCGGGATCGGGCTCACAGATATTGCAGGGCGCTCCCACCGGGACATAGAGCTTCTCATCGGGGCCGAAGGCGATAAACTTCCATCCGTGACTAGTCTCTTGTGGGAAATGGTCCGCGATGACCACCGGCGGCGGCACATTTTTCAATTGTGTGTCGATATCCGCGAACCGCAAAATGCGATCGACGGCAGACACATAGAGTGAGCCGTTTTGATAAGCCACGCCCACCGGCATATGCAACCCGCGAGCGATCGTGAGCACTTCGTCGGCCTGCTGATCGCCGTTCTTGTCCAGCACAGCATAGACATCGCCTTTGTCTCTTGTACCGACAAAGAGGGTGCCGTTTTGCCCTAGAGCCATCCCGCGCGCATTCGGAACATTGTCCGCGTAGACCGCAATGGTAAAGCCAGGAGGAAGTTTGATCGTATCGAGAGGAAGTGCATCGGCTTCGCTCCGGTTCCCGAAGAGGAGCAGCATCAGCGACGCGCAGATCGAACCCACAATACGATTCATGACTGTGCTTTTTCTCACACGGTTTGTGGTTATCATGATGACTTTCTCACGACTAGATTAAAAATCCACTGTCCCAATATCCCCATGATCGGAGGAACCAAGAGGGCAGGCAAACATCGAGCAATGGTCAACCGCCACCCTAGCAGAGGAGCTTCATAGGTCAGGACTCTAATGGGGCTGACCAAGGTCTTGGCGGTAATCAGAGCAATCAAGGCGCCAGGAGGTACCCCGGTTTTCCAGAGGCTCGCTGCCAGCGGAAACAAGAGATAGGGCCCTCCAGGAATCACTAACCCGGCCATCCAAGCCATAAAGATTCCGCGTGTCGAGGACTCAGTTCCCAGCCATGCGGTGATCTGAGCCGGGGAAATCAATACATCGACAAACCCCGCAAGAAGGAAGCCCAACAGCAATTCGACCCAGACGCTTTCGAATAGGCGGCCGCTTGCATAGAGTCCCTGCAGCGGCAAAGAGCGATCTCTTGCAAAAGCGAACACGGCGATAGACACGGACAGCACGAGCAAAATGATCAGATTGGCATTCATGCGTCGGGTCATCGTGAAGCATACCCTCGGGCGGTCCGATAATCGAACCGGACAGAGGTTCCGGTCGTGCGACTAGCCTGAGTTCTTGCCGACTCAATGTGGCCATGGCCGGGAGCGAGAGAGCAGGCGGGGTCGGTCATGCCAGCATCTCCCATAACATGAAACGTTTGGCAGCGACAGCCGCCGAAGTCTATGGTGCGGCGGTCACAGGTCCTGCAAGGATCGGGCAGCCAATCTTCGCCACGGAATCGATTGAATCCCGCTGAATGATGCCAGATATCCGCGAGCCGGCGCTGTGTGACATGCTCGAAACGCAATCCTGGGATCGTATGAGCCAGATGGCAGGGCAACGCAAGGCCTTCCGGATTGACCACGATGAAACGGCGCCCCCATCCTTCCATGCATGATTTGGGGTACTCGGAGTAATAGTCCGGCGTGACAAAGAGCACCTCCATTTGTCCACAAAGGCGTGCTTTAGCCTCAGCCGCTACCGTTCGCGCCCGCTCGATTTGCTCACGAGTGGGGAGGAGCGCGGCGCGATTCTTCAACGCCCACCCAAGATACTGCGTATTCGCCAACTCGAGCCGATCGGCGGAAACACGTTCAGCTAGATCGATGAGCTCTTCGATTTCAGAGATGTTTTCTCGATGAAGCACGACGTTTATGGTCAATGGAAGTCCGAGTGATGTGACCCAGTGCATGGCGTCGAGCTTGCGGCTGAACGACGGGGCTCCGGCGATTCGGTCCGATAGGGATGATCTCGTACTTTGAATGGATACTTGCACGTTATCCAGCCCCAGTGAGCGAAGTCGGGAGAGCCGTTCGAACGTGAGCGGAATTCCGCTCGTGATGAGGTTCGTATACAGGTCGAGCTTGCCGGCTCCCTCGATGAGCGGTTCCAGATCATCCCTCAACAACGGCTCGCCTCCCGTGAGATTGAGTTGAACCACGCCGAGTGCTTCGGCTTCATGAAAGACCCGAAGCCATGTGTCGGTGTCGATTTCGTTCTCATGTTTTGCAAAATCCCGCGGATTTGAACAGTAGGGACAGCGAAGCGGACAGCGATAAGTGAGTTCGGCGATTAGTGTATAAGGGCGATGCTCGTTGTTCATGACAGACGTTGAAGCAGGCCGCGATCGGCGAGGACATCCAGAAATCGACACACCTCTCGCCTGATCTCGTCAGGAGACACGTTATCATAGGCTCGGGTGAGATGATCCACCATACCATCGATCGTCCATTCACCCGTGCAAAGCCGCGCAATTGCCGTGGCCGTGTCGTTCAGTTCGAGCCCCGTTTCGGGGTACAAGAGCAGGTGGCGGCCGGTCTGCCGATCGAACCGAAGGCGAACTTTGGGACTAAGCTGAGGTCTAACTGTCGTGAGAGTCATGGGCAGTTTGCCTTCGTTCCAACGCCGTTTCGACATAGGCCAGAGAGAGCTCATCGAGCAGGGTCCATAAAATGTCGGCTTTCTTGACCAAGGCCCTCACACAGCTTTCTTGAAGGGAATACGTGGTCGCGTGCTGAACCACGAATTCGACGGCCTGGTTCGAATCGAGAGCTGCACGAGAGATACGCAACTGAAAATACTCCAGGGACTCCAAGCGCACCCAGGGATAATGTTGTTTCCATGCTTCGAGACGCCGCGCCATGAGGGAAGGCGCAAACAATTCCGTGAGCGAGGATGCCACGGCCTCGAGAAGCGGAGCCTCATGGACGAACCGGACATATTCGTCGCATGCGAGCCTGACTCCCGGGAGTACGGCTCGGAGACTCCTCACTTCGTCGGCGTCGAGGCCTGTGCCCCGCGCCAACTCAAGCCAGAGGGCGAGTCCACCTGCTCCTTCCTGTTCGCCGTCATGGTCCTGGATGCGACGGAGCCACATCCGTCGAAAGGCCGGATCTTCGGATTTCGAAACAATAAGGGCATCCTTGATGGGGATCCGCGTTTGATAGTAGTAGCGGTTCAGTACCCACTGTTGGAGCTGTGTTTTCGTCAAATGTCCGTTGTGCATCAGCTCATGGAAAGGATGGCGATCATGGTAGCGGTGAGAGCCTTCCCGCTTGAGCCATTGGAGAAAGGCGTCCTGTGAGAGCCGATCCCGATGGTGGTCTTCCTTCATCATCACAATCGGATCTCCATTCCGTCCCATGCGACCTCCCAGCCTGCCGCCTCAACCAATTTTCGTTCGGGAGAATCCTCTCGTAACATCGGATTGGTGTTGTTGATGTGGATGAATACCCGGCGGAGAGCGGCAATCTTGGAAAGCATCGAAAGGCTTCCCTCCGGTCCACCGACAGGGCAATGTGCGAGATCTTCCGCCGATTTTTCAAGGAAGCCCGGCACGGACAATTCATCGCTCGACCAAAACGTCCCGTCGAGCATGACGCAATCGGCTCCTTCGAGCGCGTTGAGAACCGATGGTGTGATCCGGCCGACAGCGGAAAAATAGGCCAGCACCTTTCCGTTGGTTGATTGTCGAAATCGAAATCCTACATTCACGTCCGCCTCACCGGATGAAACGAGTCCTTCCAGATGAATTGGAAGCTTGCCGGGAACAGCCACGGCTGTCACCGTCAGCCTCGACGGCCTTCCGTCCACAAGCAATACTGGTTCCTCAACATCAAGTTTCAATGTCCGCCACGTGATCTGTTCGGCGAAACGCTGGAGTGTCCGATACAAGACATTGCCTTCGGTAAATCCTCGACGCACAGACTCGGTCGCATACAAGACGAGCCGGTGATTCTCCCGGAGCGAGAGGAGTCCCAAACAGTGGTCCAGATCTCCGTTGGTCAAAAAAATGGCTTGGATCGGCGTAGAACGTGATTGACGTGGATGGAGGGCGTCGAAGCTTTCGATCTGAGCGCGAACCTCCGGAGAGGCGTTGATGAGAAACCAGTCACCATCGTCCGCGCTGAGACAGACAGATTCTTGCGTCCGAGGGCTCGCAGCAATCAGCCCTTTCCGCATGCCTCCGCAATTCACACAGGCGCAGTTCCACTGTGGAAATCCGCCTCCGGCGGCCGACCCTAGAACCCGAAGGACCATCGCATCCACCCATTACTATGCTTGACGAGTGGTGATGACCGGTGTCTCCGTCGATGGTTCCTTCGCGTCAGGGATGTCTTGAAAATCATCTTGGTAGGAGTTGATCTCGGCATCCATTTTTATCTCGACAAATGAAGGCGCTTCCCAATTCATCACAGTTCCTCCTTCTGTTCTCGGCAATGTGCCGATCATCGCCGGAACTGGGTTTGCATTTCAATGTTCTCTTTTCCGCTCGACGGCTGTGAGCTCTGAACGCACATCGGAGGAGCAGTAGCCCTTGCCGATCAAATTTTGCGCCGCGGCGCGATGGAGATTCTTCGGCCTAGCGAGAGCTTGTCGAGTTTGAGACCAGCCTCGATGAGCAGGTATGAGCGAGACGCAGGACCTGCCCACGTGACAGACCAGGACGCGCTGCTGCTATTGAATGCTCACCACGAACAGTTTCCCTTCGTCCATTCCGCGCATCAGCATCGAGGTCGGTGGGAATACTTGTCGATACCAGCGATGTCGAAGAACAGGAAGATCGCACACAGCTGCGGGGCGGAGAGACGTTTGACCTCAAAGCCCGCTCGATCGCGGGGCTGCAGTTACACAAAATCCGCCAAGGATCTGCTGTATACCGGAGAAGCCTCTGTCACGGCTATTCGCCGGGAAGTTTCTTACTTTGCACTGTACCACCTGGCACTGTACCCCCCGGTAGCGTGCCGCCCGGTACCATGCCACCAGGCACCGTTCCTCCAGGCAAGGTTTTATTGGGAAATGTTCCTCCCGGGACTGTTCCACCGGGAAGAGTCCCACCAGGCAACGTGCCACCCGGCACTGTCCCTCCGGGCAATGTGCCGCCAGCCGGCGTATTGTCAAGGCCGGAACGTCCTGTCCGTTCACCGGTCTTTCCCGAACGTAGGCTATCGATTGTTCTGCCGGACGGGTTGGACGAATCCCCAGTCCCTGCGGGGCAGTCCGAGGACATCACCAGGAGGGAGACTCCTAAAACGATGACGAGTGGTGCGATCTGTTTAGTCACAGCCTGGACGATTGTACGTAAACGAGTTTTGGTTTCTGAACCGATGGACGTTTGACCACATGGGCCTTCACTTTGTGAAGAGAACCAGGGCTCCTCACCACTGCCTGCGAGGCGGACTCTGTCCCTCAGATTGACCTGATAACAAAAACCCATTCGTTCTTACTCCAACCATGTGACACCACACCACTGGGTATTACCCTCGCATTTACGCAGCCACAACTCGCTGTTCATCAACCGCCCCTGCGTGCTGGGATCGGGGGGGCGCCAAGCTGCTCAGGCGGCGAAACAGGCCATTGCTTGCAACACCGTACGGGGCTCGATCCGCGCTAGGCCGAGGATCATGGGATAGAGGATGGTGAGCAACAACTCGCCCACGCTATAGCGATTGTTGCGCTGACCGACGACGACGTCCTCTGCCACCACGACCTTGACCTCGATGCGGGTCAGGGGATCGTTCTCCCAAAGCATGGTCGGTGTGAATCATGCCGGAGGGGGAATACTTGGCAGAGGTCCATACAAGGAGGTGCCGAGCGAAAACAAGGCAAACCGGAGACCTTGGTAACCAAGGAGAAGCCAGTGGGTTTGGTGCGCCCGACAGGACTGAATCTGATGTGCCCAGATCCGTCAGCGAGGCATGAAAAGAAGAGCAAGCGTGGTTTGGTGCGCCCGACAGGACTTGAACCTGTAACCCCCAGATCCGTAGTCTGGTGCTCTATCCATTGAGCTACGGGCGCATCTCTGAGATACGAGGCAATTGACGACGATGGTTAAGGATGGACTTTCGCCTCAGCACTTTGGTCTCAGCACGTACCAGAGTCAGTGGTTATACAGTTCTCGGAGAGTGAGGGTCAAGGGAGGAACAATGGGAAAGTCTGGATTCAAGGTTCGGCGACGGTCGGTCAGAGCATAGTCTTGCTCACTTCGTTTGAGAAGGAACTTTCGGCGCCATCCGAATTGTAGGCGGTGACTACGAAGAAATAGGTGGTGCCGGTCTGCAGGCCACTCACGGCGTAAATCGTGAGGTCCATAGTCAGGGTAGCAATCGGTGCTCCATAGGTGCCTGACGTAGTTGCCTGATAGATCTTGTATCCCGCGAGGTCCGGTCCACTATTGGCATCCCAGGAAAGCATGGCCGTTCCACCGGTTGGCGAGGAATCAGGTGAAGCGCATGCTATGATAACGAGCGGAAACAAACAGATCAGAAGCCAACGATACCGGCTGGTCATCGATCTCGGTAGCTCCATGTCGAACTCCTTGGCTGTGGCAGTCCGTTCGGAAGTCTACCCGCAAAGTTTGTACCGTTGTCAGCGTGGAAATATTCCCACAGAAGTATGTGGAACTACAAGAGATGAAAGTGGGTCACCAGCACAATCGGCAGGATGAGGTACGTCGTCTCGCAGTCAGAATCGTACGATTTTGCCTAAAGTTGTTACTTTTTTAGAGAGACTGGATTAGGGGAGCGAGGTTCTAGTCCATGAAACGAACCGTAAGGGGGCTTCCTACTCGGTAGAAAGCCCCCCCATCTCAGCTTTACGAAGCTGAAGCTTATTTTCCAGGTGCAGGCTTCTTCTCTTCCTTCGCGCCGAAGATCTCGTCGACCTGGCCGCCGCCCTTCTTGTCTTTCTTCTCCTCACCGTAGACCACGACGTGGTCGGGCTTCTTCCCTTCCTTCTTCTCGCCGGCGAAGGCTGGCGCGCTGAACGTCACTGCCACTGCCACTGCCATCACTGCCATCAACATGCTCTTCATTATGAGATACCCCCTGTGAGAAAGTTATAAGAATGTGTGCCATTCACTTGGCACTTACTAGGATGTTCAGCAAAGGTAGTGCCGTTCTGCTCTATTCGCAAGATGAAACGCAGACCATTGAGGAATCAGCAAGTTAGGAAATTTCTCTCATGAAGCCACGAATGATTAATCCTACATGACACTGTAGCGGAATGGTATCGGTACGACTAAACTGCCTCATTTCCATAGCGAGCCTGGTGATCGGCAAACTCTTTGCGCTCACCTTCCTTTAGTCGGTTGCAAATTCGTTCGAGAGGCTCAACTGGAGGCTTCGTGTAAGACGCTAGACCCGGCCAGCAATGGGGCGAGATAGTTTGGGACGTTCAGGTAGAAACCAGATATATTCGTGTTCCTATTTCTATGTTCAGTATCATGACGGCGCCATCCTCGATCGGGCCGCAGCAGGGTGTTCATCTCGACAAAATCGGAACGATCCTTACCCTCCCGAAATCACCGGGCGGATTTCGATTTGGTCTTTGTCGGAGAGCATCTCGTCCTCCGTCACTAATTCGTCGCCTCGAATCACCAGGTGAGCTTCAGCCAGAAGATTCAATTCGCGCAGTAGGTCTTTGGCTCGCTTCGGCCCTTTGATTTCGATCGACCGCGACGGGTGATTCAAGTGCACCTGCATGGGAGGATGATAAGCGTTCCAGCGGCCAATGGGCAAGGCCTATTCAAGGTCTACGAGTGAGCGTTTGAAAGGTCGGAGGAAGGATCTGACGAGCACCGAGCGGAGAATCGATTCTTTACGTAAGTGAGGCCTTCCTCCAGCGTTCCAAAGTCTCCATCAAGCTGAGCCTCGTAACAGTCGTCAAGGAGTCGGCCCATGTCAGGACCTGGACGGATTCCTAATGCCAACAGGTGACGGCCCATGACCAGGGGAAGAGGAGCACGGCGGTCCACCGCCAGGTGCTGTGCCCGGGTCAACAACCACTCGCCGGCGGGAAATCCATCAAACTGTTTCGGCGGCCGCCCTGCGTGGTCTGCCCGAGCCACGCGCACCAATCGGTCGATGCGGTGGACTTGCTTCGCCAAGCGACGGATGGCGCTATCCGAAGCGTTGGCGTTATGGAGTGCACGGGGACGAAGATGGCAACACACCAGAGGGACCACCTCATCGATGAGGTCCTGCTGATTGGTCAGTCGTTCAAGAAAACGTCTCGTTGGGCCTGCCCCTTCCGATTCATGCCCCCGTGAGGTTACCTGTCCATATTCCTCTCTGGTCGTGGCCGGCTTGCCGAAGTCATGACAGAGGACGCCCAACCCGACGGCAAGATCGTCCGGCTCATCACCGGTTCGCTCCGTTGCGAACCAGTCCAAGCAGTGGAGTGTGTGAACCCAGACGTCGCCTTCAGGGTGCCAGACGGGATCTTGTGGGCAGCCTTCAAGGGCCGCGAGCTCCGGATAGAAACGGAGCCAGCCGCAGTGACGTAAAAACTGTAAACCAAGCGACGGCTTGCATCCTTGAAGGAGCAGCTTCTTCCATTCTTCCCACAGACGCTCGCTCGGCTGACCCTCCTGGGACAGTGTTCGGCACAAGGCCACTGTTTCCGGCGCAACAGTGAGCTCGAAGCGGGCGGACAGCTGCATGCCACGCAAGACGCGCAGCGGATCTTCGGCGAATCGGTTTGACGTGTGGCGCAATGTCCGTGAATCAAGATCGTCGCGACCGTTGAAGGGATCGCGAAGCTCCATGGTGTCCGGATCCCAAGCCATCGCGTTAACGGTGAAGTCTCGTCGAGCCAGCGCCTCATCAATGAGCATGTCGGGAGCGCTTTGCCTGAGCAAGCCGGGGAGAGAGGTATCGTCGGCAAGCATGCGGGAAGGAATGGAAAGATCGATCCGCAGACCTTGCAGCTTGAAGACCTGGAACGCTTTTCCGACGAATTGCACTGAGAAGTGCTCGCTCAACAGTGCGTAGACTTGACCAGGCGGGAGCCCAAGGACTTCGAGATCCAGATCCCGAGGCTGTCGACCGAGCGCGAGATCGCGGACCGAGCCGCCGACTAGCCAGACCCTTCCGCCCCCACGACGAATGGTGCATTCAATACGTCGAAGGACTTCCCTTAGAGCAGGATCTGCAAGACGAAAGCGGGCCGGCACTTAGAGCACCGCTTCGCGGAGAAACGTCGCGGCTTCTTCCGGTGACACCGGATTAATGTAGAAGCCGGTGCCCCATTCGAAGCCTGCAACTTGCGTCAGTTTGGGAATGATCTCCAGGTGCCAATGGTAGTAATCGCCGGTCTTCTCGTGAAGGGGAGAGCTATGCAGGATGAAGTTGTACGGGGGACGGGACAACACTTTGTCCATGCGGCGCAATGACTCCGAAAGAATGGGAGCCAGAAATTCGAACTGCGACTTCTGACTTTCCTCAAAATACGCCGCGTGACGCTTGGGAAGAATCCACATTTCGAATGGAAACCGCGGTGCGAACGGCGTCATACAGAGAAACTCCGGATTTTCGGCGACGATCCGATCTCCATCCGAGAGATCCTGCCTGAGGATGTCGCAGTAGATGCAACGCTCCTTCTGCTGATAATGATTGCGGCATCCGTCAAGCTCCTCTTGGACGCTGGTCGGGACGATCGGTAGGGCGATGAGCTGAGAATGGCTGTGTTCCAATGTCGCACCGGCGGATACACCGTGGTTCTTGAAAATGAGAATGTAGCGGAACCGCAGATCCTTTCTGAGATCGATCATTCGGTCCCGATAGGCCCACAGCATGTCCTCGATCTTTTTGGTGGGGAGATCTGCGAGGCCTTCGACATGGTTGGGTGTTTCGATGATGACTTCGTGAGCGCCCACGCCGTTCATGCGGTCGTAGAGACCCACCCCCTCGCGACCCATGTCACCTTCGACTTGCAACGCGGGAAATTTATTCGGGACGACGCGCACGGTCCAGTTGGGAGAATTGGGTCCGCCCGACTGCGGTCGATAGGCCATGATTTCTTTCGGTGTGAGCCGTTCCTGTCCCGGGCAAAAGGGACAGAGGGCGGTGGAAACAGGTCGGGTCTGTTGAGGTTTGATGAAGTCATGTGGACGGCCCCTTCGTTCTGTGGAAATGATGACCCAGCGGCCCACAATGGGATCACGTCTTAAATCGGGCATGTTCTCTCCGCTCTCTTTGAAAAGTTCTACGTGCTCAGTCCTGAGTGCTCAGTGTCCCAGACGAAGACCGATTTCACAACTCAAAACCCAGCACGCAACCCACAGCCCTGTTTCTCCTAAACTCTCCACAGTCCGGCCTCAAATTCCGGTCCAGGGACGGTGAGGATGGCCGAACCATGGCCGGGATAGCGGGCCACTTCAAGACCCTGTTCTCGGACGATGATCGAAATCTGGACTGCATTTCCTTGTTCCAAGCACAACTCCTTCCAAGGGACCGCCAACTCCAGAATGGCGTGGGCTTTGATCGAGCCATAAGAACCGATTTCCTCCCAGGCATCCGTCTGGGTTCGGCGAGACAAGAGACATGTCTTCGGGGCCGGCGAGGAAGAAAGCGGAAACAGAAGACGAAACGTGAATTGAGGCCCTTGCAGAGTAATGTCGACATCGAGGCCCTGTCGCGTGCGGCTCGTTTCGTCGGGGTCGAATCTCATCACGAAGTGATCCATGTTCCAGCCGAATCGGATCGCGGTGAAGAGCCCGTCGGCTTTCCACATGGCGCCAAGCGGGGGCCGCGTATCGATGCTTCCCGCGCCGCGCCATTCGAAAAAATCGGTCACCATGCCGTCGATCGTGGGATTCAACAGGGCGAGCGGCTGTTGAATCGAATCGGACCAGGAGGCGATGTCCCTGGTGCAGATGGGATTGTTCAGTTGGTCGGGGGGCGGCATGCCTATATAGGTCCAAACATTGCGGAGATGAGTTCGAAAAAGCCGGTCGAATTCCGGTTTGAAATCGGTATCGAAATCATCACCGTACCACCAGAACCAGTCACTGCCCTCGGCGGCGTACAGTTCTTGCCATGCTGCTCTTGCGCGGTCAGGAGGAAGGCTCGGCGCCAGATCCATGAGCCGTGTGCGCGTATGACCGAGGAGATCCCATCCGCGATTGTCTTCATGGTGCCCGATCCAGATCTTGTAGTCGGAATTGATCCAGGAGCCTGAATGGAGAGAGGGCAGTTGCTGCATGGGCTGAAAGGAGGTAATCGCATCGGAGATAGTCGACGTGTGGACCACGATCTGTCCGGCTTGATCCAGTTTATGATTCGTGAACGCCTCGTACAGGAGCGAAAGGAATCGTTCACCGCCGTCGTGATAGTGTTCCCACGGGTTTTCACCGTCCAACACGATGGTGATGACGATCTTATCTTGTGAGACTTCATGGAAGATGTCCCGCACACGCCGCATGACATCCTCGGCTGCAGATTCGGGAGTCGTCTTGTGATAGACGAATCCGAACGCGTCGGAGATCTCGCGATCGCGAAACAGTGCGGTCAAGGATTGCTCGGGTTCACCGATGCGATAAGGTTGATAGAGCGCGGACTGTCGATGCCAGGGACGGCCACACATTCCCAGAGAGCGTGCAAGGATGCCTTCGTCCGTGGCAAACCAACGAAGGCGGGCCTGATGGATAAGAGGAAGCATCTCGGGACACACCGATCCCTCTGATGGCCACAAACCGACAGGAGGCCGGCCGAATGTTTGATGATGAAAATCGACGGCCTGTTGAAGTTGAGCTGCGGCATCATCTGGGGCGTGAAAACGAGCGGGCAAGGGGAGGTCCGGCCTGGCCCGCCGGTTGATATCGGTGTCGATGACCAGCGGCAGAATCGGATGATAGAAAGGAGTCGTGGTCAGTTCGATTTGTTCCCGCTCCATGAGCCGTCGGTACAGGGGGAGAATTTCTCGCACGGCCATCCGTTGCAGTTCCAATACTTCCTGCTTATCGTCCTCGGTGAAGCCACGATTTTTCTGGCGCAGCGCGGCCAGACGAGGATATTGTTGAACGGTGCCGTACCCGAACCAGGCGAGATTGTGCCAAACTTGCAGATCCAGGAGCTCTTGCGTGGAAAATTGACGGGCGATACGGTGGAGATCATGCCTCGGTATGTCCAATCCCCGTTTCACCAGCAACTCATGGTATCGTGGATAGGGTCGTACCATCGTCGCCCAGTTGGCCGAAAAGAAATGACGAACCAGGAAGGCCTTTTCTTCAAGAGTGAGATTGGCCGCTGGGCGTTGTGCATGTTCCAGAAAAAGGTCGAGGATCTTACCGGTGCCGATTTCCTGTAACTGTAAGAGAAGGGATGGGGTAAAATTGAATGTGGCTCGAACAGCAGGAAATTTTTCCAACAAAGCAGCCATGTCATAATAGGCCTTGGTCGCATGCAGACGCACCCACGGCATGCTGGCCGATCCAGCTAGGGGATCGGTGTAATAGGGTTGGTGCATATGCCACAGGAAACACACGTGGACATGCTTCATCGATGCCGCGTTCCCCTTTCTTTCGGCGAGTATGTCATAGGGGGTATGAGCATGCAATCCGCTGGTGAATTTATGATCGACCGTCATGTGAGGAGTTGAGATGGCGACATTTTTTCGGTATTGGGGGCCGGTGTGCGGATATGCCGGGCTTATTTTCTATTTATCCGCACAGTCTCATCCTGAAACCCAAGTACCATTCGTCACGTATTTCAGTGATAAGATCTTGCATGCCGTCGAATATGCGGTGTTGGGTGCGTTGTGTTACAGGGCAATTCGTGGAAGTGGGTCTGATTCATGGAGTCGACAAGCGATTCCAGCAGCCATTCTACTGACCTCGTTGTATGGGGTGAGCGACGAGGTTCACCAAGCGTTCGTTCCGTTTCGAGAATCGAGTTGGCTCGATTGGCTGGCGGATACCGTCGGAGCCGCGATCGGAGTGCTTGCCATGCATCGGATAATGAATCTCAGACCGATGAGTTCAATTCCGGAAGCCCTGCCGTAGAGTCGATCGAATAGGTAGTGTTCGTGACAAGTCGCGGGACGCTCGCTATAATTCGCTGAGTATGTTGCAGTCCAGCGCAACCCCTTTCAGGGCACCACTCTCTCCTCCTGATCAAACACTTATCGCTCAGGCCGTCGAGACTCGTCTTCCCCCTGGCCTCTTGTTGAGGACTCTGACGGCATTGGCAGGAGATGCCTCCAATCGGCGCTACTATCGAGCCATCGTTGCTGGTGGACCACCGCATTCTGTAATCGTGATGCAGCTGGCTGAGCCGGAAGGATTCAAACAATCTGAAGAGGCGGTGAGCGGGGGTATCCAGCAGATCTCCGAACTGCCGTTTGTCAACATCATGTCGCATCTGGCGAAAGCGAATGTGCCGGTGCCGACACTCTACTACTATGATCAATCCGCGGGGCTGCTCTATCTGGAGGATTTTGGAGATGTGACGTTGGCGGAAGCCGTCAGTCAGGCGGATGTCACGAGCTTGGAGGCGCGGTACAAGCAGGCGATCAACGTCCTCGTCCAGATGCAGATCAATGCCACGACACCGGCGAACCCCGGGTGTATGGCGTTTCACCGTAGCTTCGACGTGCCGTTGTTGATGTGGGAGTTCGACCACTTTCTTGAGTATGGAATTGTGGCGCGCAGCGGCAGACCGTTGCCCGATGGGGAAGCCACGGCGATAAGACGCGAGTTCGAGAAGATTGCGGAGCTGCTGGCTGGGCAGCCATGCGTCTTCACTCATCGTGATTACCATTCTCGCAATTTGATGGTCGACCGGCTCCGGCTCGGCGTGATCGACTTTCAGGATGCCTTGATGGGACCGGCGACCTACGATCTTGCCTCACTGCTACGGGATGCCTATATTCAGCTCGATGAAGCCCTCGTTGATGATTTAGTGGAGTACTACCTCGACCAGCTGGCCGAACGACGTTTCGTCTGGGCTCATCGTGCCGCGTTCCGACGACTGTTTGATTTGACGAGTATTCAACGCAATTTGAAGGCTGCCGGCCGGTTTGTCTACATTGATCGGGTCAAGGGTAACCCGAAGTTCTTAGCCGATATTCCTCGTGTCTTGAGCTACGTCAAACGCAATCTTAATAAATATCCGGAACTGGATACCCTCCGGAAGCACCTCAGCCCACACGTGCCGGAAGTGCAGTAGAGGACTGAGGGGTGAGGACTGAGACTGAACGTCGAATCATCGACTCAGCTCTCAGCCCTCAGCCCTCAGCACTGATCGTGTGAAAGCCATGATTCTTGCGGCTGGTCTTGGCACTCGCCTGCGACCGCTGACGGACACCATTCCTAAACCGTTGCTGCCAGTCGGAGGAGTGCCGATCATCGTTTGGAACTTACTGCTGCTGAATCGGCATGGGTTCCGCCAAGTCGTCATCAATCTGCATCACCTTGGGCCGATGATCGAACAGGCGTTGGGCACCGGGTCGAAATTCGGAATCCGGATTATTTACTCCCATGAACCGATCATCCTTGGAACCGGCGGTGGGATTAAACAGGCCGAGTCTCATTTTTCGGGAGAGCCGGTTCTGATTCTCAACGGGGATACGCTGGTGGAGCTGGATCTTGAGGCACTCTGCGATTTTCACCGCTCGCACCATGCAGCGGCCACGTTGGTACTCCGGGAAGATCCGGACGCTGCCCGTTGGGGGCTGGTGGAAGTGGGAGACAAGGGGCAGATCTTACGTATAACTGGACAAGGGCTTGTGGATTCCGTTCCGGTGACGCCGCGCATGTTCGCCGGAATTCATATCTTGCACCCACGATTGCTCCAGAAGGTGCCGAAAGGAGTGGCATCATCGATCATCGATCCCTATGTGAAGGCCATCGAACGAGGAGAACCGGTGCTTGGGTACGACCTGCAGGGCTACTGGTCGGACATCGGCACGGCTGAGCGCTACGCGCAGGCGGAACGGGATGTCCGAGCGGGGCTGATTCGTTTGGAAGACCGGCAGTCTCTCGAACCGCGCGTTCTGCTCGAGTAAGTAGAATTGATCTCGACCACGAGGCTTCACCCGCTGGCCACTCCATCGTGCCTATTCTTTTTGTTGTTTGAGTAACCGAGCCAGGTAGGTTCGTTGAAGCCCGAGCGAATCGGCGGCTTTCGTCTGATTGCCTTCGGCCTCCTCCATCGCGCGCGCGATGATGTAGCGGCTGTGCTGCTCCATCGATTCATGGTAGGGCAGGTTCAGATAGGGCAGGGGAGTATCGTCATTTCGATGGAGGATGGTGTCCTCCGCCAGTAGGGCCAACATCTCCGGTTCGATGATGTCTTTCGGGCTCAAGACGACCGCGCGCGCGATCACATTATCCAATTCTCGAATGTTTCCCGGCCAGGGATAGCGGATCAAGGCATTGAGCGCGGCTGTGCTCAGAGTCATGCCTGGTCTTTTCGCATCTCTCGTATGTCGATCCAAAAAAAACTGGGCCAGCGCCGCGACATCCTCCGATCGTTCGCGAAGCGGCGGCAGGGTCAGGCTCACGACGTTGAGTCGAAAATAGAGATCTTCGCGGAAGTGGCCTGCCCGCACAGCTTGCCGAAGATCCTTGTTCGTGGCTGCAATGATGCGGATGTTCACAGAGACGATCTTGGAGCCGCCGACGCGGTGAAACTCACGGTCCTGCAGGACGCGTAAGAGCTTAGCCTGCAACGGAAGAGACATGTCTCCAATCTCGTCGAGGAAGACGGTCCCACCGTTGGCCATTTCCAGCTTGCCTTTTTGCTGCCGATCCGCCCCGGTGAACGCGCCACGTTCGTGGCCGAACAGTTCGTTCTCCAGCAGAGTCTCTGTCAAGGCCACGCAGTTGATCACGACGAGCGGCATCGAACAGCGATGACTCCACTGATGGATCGAACGCGCAAAGAGTTCTTTCCCGGTGCCGCTTTCGCCCAGCAGCAACACGCTCGCATCGGACTTGGCGGCTCGCTGTGCCGATTCCACGACGGACCTGACCGCTGGACTGTTGCCGACGATGTTGGCGTAACGGCTGTGGACCTCGGAACGAAGATAGGCGACTTGCCGTCGGAGCGAATCTCGCTCTAACGCTTTGCGGATCACGATGAGCAGATGATCTTTGTCGAGAGGTTTGGTCAGAAAGTCGTAGGCGCCTTGTTTCATAGCGTCCACTGCTGCTTCAATGGATGCGTATGCGGTCATCACAATGACAGGAGGACCATCCGATGGTTTCATCTGGGACAGACGCTTGAGGACCTCAAGCCCCGACACCTTGGGCAGCGTGAGGTCCAATAGGATAAGGTGCGGAGATTCGTCAACGATTTTGTCAAGCGCCTGCTGCCCCTCGGTGGCCACGATGGTCTCGTACCCGGAGGCTTGGAGCCGGTCCTCGAGCATCATGACGATGTCGGGATCATCGTCGACAATAAGAATTTTGGCGTTCATCGGAATAACCCTCTGCCTCGGGTCATCTGTCGGCCGTTATGGACGAATCGGCCAGGAAGTCGTTTTGCGATCGGCGGGCGACGATTTGAAAAACATCTCCACTTAACCGTTCATCACATTGATGACGAGGCCTGTCAACGGCTTCGGGTAAAAATAGGTTGATTTGTGCGGCATGCGTTCTCCCGCTGCTGCGACGGCTTGAACTTCACTGACCTTCGTGGCATTGAGCAGGAATGCGCCCGTTCCTGTCCCGTTGGCCACCCAGTCCAGGGCTTCGTGGTCATCTTTGGTGTAGAGAATGGCTTCTTGTTCCTGTTGCGTGGGACAGAGTCTGGTCACGATCAATTGTTGCAGCAGAGAGACGTCGAGTTTGGCTCGAGGTGATGCTTGGGTGGAGGGTCGATAGGCCGGCTTCAGCGTGAACATGACGTATCGGTCGTCGCCTTGTCGCGTCAGTCCAAACACCGGGGCATTCTTCCCTTCCGTCCGCAAGGTGGTCAGGAACTGTGACCGCGCCTGTTGTTGTGTGGATGCGCTGAAGGGGAATTCGCGAAACTCGAACGTGTCTCCCAGTACCGTCTTGATCTGACCTGAAGAGGGTAAGGGGGTGGTTGCAACTCGGTGTGTCGGTAATACCGTCAGACCTGGATCTTCAAGCGGGGTGAGCAACATTAGCACCGAGTCGTAGGGCTGCAGCCCCATCGGAGACCCCGCCTGCTGTCGGCGGAGCTTTTGATAGTTCAACGCTGTTTCATAGCGATGGTGCCCGTCCGCGATGAACAACGGCTTGCTCTGCATCGCGTCGGTCACTTGTTGAAGGACAGTCCTATCGGTTACGGCCCACAGGCATTCGCGACAGCCTGCATCGTCTTGAAAGTCATAGCGCGCCGGCTTGCCTTTTACCGCAGTTTCCAGAAGTTGGACGATGGCGCCGAGCGGGTCTGAGTAGAGGGACCAGATCGGGCTGAAGTTTGAGCGACAGGCCTCGATCAGATTCAGACGATCAGTCTTGGCCGCAGCGCGTGTATTCTCGTGAGGATAAATATGTCCGGAGTCGAGCGTCTCCAGCTTTGCCAGCGCCAAAAATCCCCGAAGCACTTTCTTGGGAGCATTGGGGGCTGAGTAGGGATGAGCGTATTCAATCGTGTGAAAGTAGACGGCCGGCTGTGTGTCGCGCTTGAGAATGCCCTCGGTGAGCCAGGTCTGCAGCATCGCGGCAGCGCGGCTATATCGGTTGTTGGCAGGGCTGTCACCGGTCTGATCGAGCCCCAATTCCATTCGGATAATGTTGTGAAGATGGCGGTCATGAAGTCGTCTCTGTCCCTCCACATCAATGATATCGTATGGCGGGGCGACCACGTCCTTGATGGAGCCCACGAGCGTCTGGTCGTACAGCATGCCCTGAAACGGAACGATCTGTGACATGAACAACCTCTTCGGAGTGTCGTGACAGCGACACGGTTTGATGGTTATGGGAGAGAGTGGGATCCTTTCGCCATACGCCGTGTCGTTCCTACGGCCCAGCGTCTTTCCAGCCGGTGGGAAAACCGCTACCTGTCGCGGGTAATCATATAATCAGCGGCGACCGAGAGCGCGCGCCGTGCAGTACTGTCGTCAAAGTGTTCCAGCTCATGTTTGGCGGCAGCGATATAGGCACTCGCGCGATCCATCGCATAGGTGATCGAGCCGAAATCGGCCATCAACAATAAGATTCGTTCAAGATCGGCGGTGCTGAGCGTCCGAGTTTCCATTCGATCCTTGATCATCTGGCGATCCTGTTCAGAGCAATGCTGTAACAGATGCAGAAGGGGCAGCGTCGCTTTTCCCTGCCGGAGATCCTGCCCGATCGTCTTACCGAGCGATGCCCCGTTTGCGATGTAATCCAAGGTGTCGTCCGCCACTTGAAAGGCGATCCCGAGGTATTGGCCGAAGCGGAACAACGCTTTCTGTTGTGTCTCGGGAGCATCGGCAAGAATGGCACCCATGCGGCAGGCAGCCGCAATCAAACCGGCGGTTTTGTGCTCGACGATCTTGATGTAATCGATTTCAGGCATGGCGGGATTGCCGTTGTAATACAACTGGAGGACTTCACCCTCGGCCATTTTTTTACAAGCCTCTGCGAGGACTTCATTGATCCCCTGGCTCTGAAACTCAACGACTTTGCACATGGCTTTGGTGTAGAGATAATCTCCCACGAGGATGCTGATCTGGTTTCCCCAAACCTTGCGCGCGGTACTTCTGCCCCTCCGGAGATCGGCGTCATCCACGACATCGTCGTGTAGCAGGGTGGCGGTATGGATGAATTCCACGATGCTGCCGAGCTGATGGTGCTCGGTTCCAGGATAGCCGCAAAGGCGAGCAGATAAGAGGAGGAGCAATGGTCTGATGCGTTTGCCGCCACCGCTCAAGATGTGGGCGGCAACCGTATTGACCAGGGTCACGCTGGAGTCGAGGTTTTTCCTGACTCGATTCTCCACTCCGTCAAGTTCATCACGGTAGGCGTCCCACACATCCGACATACCGTGCAGGGCTGCGATCGCTGGACCTTGTGCCATGCGGCGGATGGTATGGCAGCCGAGGAAATAAAGTCAAGCAATTGAAAGAGGGTTATGCCTGGCCGACCTGGATTGTGTGTTGCACTATGTGCCATTAACTGTATATTCATACGCCGCAGTACCATTGTCCAAAACTGCCAGCCGGGCGTCGGGTAAGAGTATTGCCATAGATGACGCCGCGCCTCGTTGATGACCTACGTCCGGCCGACCTTAGGCTCCCGACGAATTAGGGTGGCAAAACCACCTCTTCCCGGTGCTCAGCACATACATTCGTGCGGCTTACGGTCGACAGCGATTGCTGGCTCAACCGACATGGTCAACAGATACTGATAGAGCGCGATGTCCTTGCATAGTCGGCTTTTGCTTGGCAGACCATGCGTTCGCTATCTGAGATTGCCAAAGATATCGAAGAGATCTCCATACGCATGCGCATGTCAAATACAGACAATACGAGTGGTTTTAGCACCGATAAGCATAAACATAAACCATCACTTAATGTGTACATCTACGAGGTATGAAACTTCTCCCTATGGATCCTTTTGTCTGAAACCGAACCGGGGGCACGAATTTCAGTAAGAGCCATAGAAACCTCTGCGTTTGAGCGCCCACTAGTCAAAATTGTTTCTCCATTCGCAAAGGGCACCTAACTTGCTCATAACCTTCTAGCCTTGTGTGCATCCACAGTTCGCAATGTGCTTTCCATGGAGGACTCTGATAATGCGCCAAAAAACTCAGAGATTGTTGTTGTTTGTGTCCAGTATGGCCACGTTCTGGTTTGTTGGTGATCAGATAATTCCATTGATACAGCCGGCCTTGGCGGCGACCGATCGAGATACCATCTCGGCGGCGGCACCGCTGCCCGGTTCCATGCAAAGCCGACCGTCATCAGTCCCCACGCACAGGCTCATGTCTGAAGGGTCGGGACCGATACCACTTGCTGCGCCGCCCATCCCGCTTACGGCCCCACCAGCACCAAGACCCGCTATTGGAGTGAGCTCCTCAAGCTTTTCTTTCAGTGCTCAGCAAGGGAACAGCAGTCCGACAACGCAAACTCTCACTGTTACAAACAGAGGCGGGGGAACATTGAACTGGAATGCAGCTGCTACAGCCGCATGGCTGACTCTCAGTCCGGCGTCTGGTAAAAATACTGGCCCAATCACATTAACTGCCACTGCCGGCTCGTTGGCAGTAGGGACTTACAATACCCTGGTTACTGTCAGCGCAAGCAACGTAGCTCCTGTTTCCATCCCCATCACCCTTACAGTCACCCCCCCCTCGGCGACTGTTTCGCTCAGCCCGTCCTCGTTGATGTTCTCAGGAGTTCAGGGAGGGATCAATCCGGCGAGCCAAACCGTGACGGTCAATTCTAATGGCAATTGGACAGCCAGTAGCAACGCATCTTGGCTCACGCTGAGTCCATCGTCAGGCAACGGTGACGGATCCATCGCAGCTAACGTTGCCTTATCAGCGACTACTGTAGGCCCCAACAACGCTACGATCACCGTTACGAACGGCGGCGTGACAAGAACTAGTTCCGTCACATTCACCGTATCAGCCGCCTCATTGACGGCTTCCCCCAACAGCGTGACCTACACAGCTACGCAGGAAAGGGCAAACCCTTCCCCCCAGAGCATCGCCATTAATGCGAATGGAACGTGGAGCGTCAGCGGTGGTGCCCCTTGGTTATCGCTTAGTGCCACGTCAGGCTCTAACAATGGAATCATTACGGCAAGCGTCAATACGGCAAACGCGACCCAGGGAGATAATGAGACCACCATCACTGTGAAGAGTGGCGGCATAATCAAAACCGTAAAAGTCACCTTGAGGTTGGATCCTCCATCGAGTTCGTCCGTCACGCTGACTTGGAATGCGAATGTCGAAAGCGACCTAGCGGGCTATCGAGTGTATCGGGCGACGTCATCAGGAAAGTACGGGGCCGCCATTGCTACGATCCAAGGTAATACGCCCAAGTACATTGCAACAGGACTCCAATTCAATACGACATATTTCTTTGTCGTGACTGCCTATGACATCGCGGGGAATGAAAGCGCTTACTCCAACGAGGTCAGCAAGAGTATCTTCTGACCCACGCGAGCAAAGGCTTGCGTTACTGATGGGTCGAAACAGTCTCTCGACGGTTGTTCGCACAGAAGCCGCTTCTTCAACCGACCGAAGAGCCGATTTTATGGTTCCTCAGGTCTCGGGGGCATACTTTTGCGGCGGTCAAATCTGTCACCGTGCTCTACCCTAACCTGTTGATTTGTTCTTGTGGAACGTCGCTCTTATCTCTACTGGGCTTTTCCTTTGAGCCTGTCCTGATCCGTAGTATAAAAATTGATGGCTGGGCATGGGAAATGCTTTCATGTCGCAGGGGATGTCCATAGGAAACATAAGTGTGGCTTGCAAATTGAAGCCGTGGCTTCATAACCGAACGATAGAAATCATCCAGGTTCTGACAATCCTCGGGATCTTTGGATGTGCTTTGTTGGTGTCTCCGGAGGTCAAGCGTGGAGATCAGCATTTGGCAGAGGAGCGTTGGGAAGAAGCCATCCTTGCGTACAAACATGCGCTAAAAGAGGATCCTTTTGATCCATCTCTGCAACGCAAGTACGCGTTGGCTCGCGAGCGCGCGGCGGCGACACACGCGGAGCAGGGTCGGGCCTATCTGAAGGAAAAGCAATTCGATCTTGCCCTTGAAGAATTCAAGCGGGCTCTGACCATCGACCCCTCCAGTGCCGACCACCAAGCGGGGTTTATGGAAACCACTCGTGTGAAAGAATCCAGATCTCATTACCGCGAGGCGGAACGGCTGGCTCAACATGGACGAATCGAGGAGGCGATGGGTAGTTTTGGGCGGGCTGTTGAACTCGATCCAACATATCAAGAGGCCCTGGAAGGCATTACCAGGCTTACCGAAGAGCAACAAGGACTCGCAAGGGGCGAGCGTTCGAGGCAGCCCGTGACGCTAAAATTCAAGAATGCCGGCATCAAGGAAGTCTTGGAGAGTGTGGCGAAGGTTGGCGGGTTTACATTGGTTTTCGACAAGGATGTGAGGAACGACCCTATTTCTATTTCGATTCAGGACACATCTTTTGATGAAGCACTGCACCTGATTCTCAATAGCAACAGTTTGTTTTCCCGCCAGATATCTCCAACAGTCTTGATCGTCAGCCCTGATACCAAGCAGAAACAGGAACAGTATCAGGATTTGATGATCCGAACCTTTTACCTTTCGAACGCCAAATCCAAAGACATGGTATCGCTCCTGAAAAGCATGCTCGATTCGAAACGCATGCATGCCAATGAGCAGTTGAACACGATCGTAATCCGTGATCAGCCGGAAAAAATCCAGATGGCTGAAAAAATTATCCTGGCCAACGATCGCCAGGAAGCAGAAGTGCTCTTTGACGTCGAAGTGCTGGAGGTCGATCGGACCGTCAATCAGACCTATGGACTGACATATCCGAAACAGGTCGCCTATGCCATGGTTCCCCCAGGGCCTGCTGGCCTTATTGCGGGGACACTTGCCCAGCAGTTCACCCTGCGTCAGTTGACCAACTTAGGACAGGATAATTATCTCTTCAAGCTTCCAACGAATGTTCAGTTGGATTTCTTCAAACAGATAACGGACGCCAAAACGCTTGCCGCGCCGAAGATCCGGGTCGTGAACAATAAGAAAGCGGAGATCAACATCGGCGACAAGCAGCCGATCCTCCTGTCCACGACAAACGTCCTGCCCGGTCAAGCCACGACGGGCGCCGTGCCGACGACATCGACTGTGACATCGATTGAGTTTCGGGATACCGGCGTCAAACTGACGGTGGAACCTTCTATCAGGGTGGGGGGCGAGCTCGGATTGAAAATGAAGATCGAGGTGATTCGATTGGGCGAGCAGGTCACGTTGCAGGCGTCTCCGCCCATTACGCAGTTCAAGTTCGGCAATCGGTCTGCCGAGACGATGCTCAGCATCAAGGATGGGGAAACCATTATCCTAGGCGGGCTCTTGCAAGAGGAGGATCGGAAAACCAGAGTGACGATCCCGTGGCTCGGGGACCTTCCTTGGATCGGGAATCTCATCAGTTCGTTCAAGACCGACCGGGTTACCACGGAAGTGATTTTGACAATTACGCCGCATATTGTGCAGAACATGATCCCTCCGACACTCGACGCGCAAGCGTTCTGGTCCGGCACGGAATTCACCTATGCAACCGAGCCGATGTATCCTGTCCCTGGACGGAAGGTATCCACGTCGTTGAGAACAGGGTACGGAGAGCATCCCGTCGTAGATGACAGGGTGGCGAAAGATGCCGGAGAAAGAAACCTGGTCCGTTCCTTGGCTCAACTGGCTGTCGCCGAACCGCTGCTGACCATCCGTCCGGATGAATCGGCTGTTCAAGCCGGTCGGGAAATCAGGTTGTCGGTCGTGGATGGCCGGATCGGTGCGTCGGACCGCCACCTATTCAAGTTCGAATATGACCCGAAGGTGCTTCAGTTCAAACGGCTCAGTGCGGCGGAACTTGTCACCCCATCGGACCTCCCTCCTGGAGACCAGGGAAAGGCCGTAGGGAGTATCGCATTCCGGCTGGCCCGTCCGAACCAACCTGCTCCGCGGTCCGTGAGTATTATCTTTGTCGCAAGGACGCCTGGGGTGTCGCCGGTTCGCGTTGAACTGACTGATCCTGATGGTGCGGCACAGACATCATCCGGAATAATCGGGACAGGCGTGGTGAGAGTGCGGTGAGCGAGGGGGGGGTCACACTCATCGAGATTCTCGTCACCATGGCAATCATTGTGCTCTTGGCGTCGGTCGCCATGCCATTGAGTAAGGTATCCACGAAAAGAGCCCAGGAGATAGAGCTGCGCCAGCATCTTCGGACCATTCGTGGCGCGATCGATCTGTTCAAAATGGAATGGAATCGTGATGGAGATGTCTTACTTGGAGTGGTCTGTATGAAGAATAGGTTGGTGTGTAAGGAAATCACGGGACAGTACGGCTATCCGAAGTCCCTCGATGCTCTGTTGGGAGTAAAACTGGCGGGAGAAGAGGCGACGGTTCGAGGCACCACGGTAAGGCGCTATTTACGGGTGATGCCCATCGACCCACTCACAGGCAAATCCGATTGGGCTCTGCGTTGTTACAAAGATCGTCCGAGGCCGTCCAGCTGGTGCGGTGAAGATGTCTACGATGTAATGACACAAAGTGAGGAGTCTGCACTCGATGGTACCAAGTACCAGGATTGGTAAGGTGGGTGGATGGAATGCAAAGGGTTTTACACTGATCGAACTTATGATCACCGTGTCCATCATCGGCATTTTGGCTACTATTGCTGTTCCGTCCTATCAATCATCCTTGATCAAAGCTAGGGAGACGGTGTTGCGGCAAGATCTTTTCACGCTGCGTGAGTTATTGGACCATCATCGTGCGGACAAAGGGAAGTATCCTCCGGCTCTGGATGGTCTGGTAACTGCAGGATATCTGCGGGCCCTACCGAATGACCCCTTTACGAATTCGCCGAGTTCTTGGCAACAGATCATTGAACCAACAGAGGGTGGCATCTTTGATGTGTATTCAGGGTCGGACCTTGTTGGGACAAACGGGACTCCATATAACCAATGGTGAACAGCCGCGTGAGATCGCCTCAGAGTAGTTTCTGCCCCGGACAGGAAGCGTTTCGAGTGAGGGGAGAATGGAGGGGTAGGTTCCTGGGAATCCTTCTGCTCGGCATGTCGGCCTGTAGTCCGCTCGAACCCACCATCATGGAAGAACCAAAGATGGCGGATCTCCAACTCACGGTAGACACCCTTAGGACATCTTTGCGAGATGCCCAGCGAACAGTTGCCGAGTTGAGAGCAGAGGCCGACGCACGGCGTCAGGAATTGGCTGATGTGCAGATCGTTCGGGCGCAGCTCGAAGGGCGCATTCGGGAGGCAGAACGTCGGTTGACGGAAGCTCGCCATGTGATTGATCTCCAGCGGGAAGAACTGAGCAGCGCTCGTTCCGAACGGGAAGAGGTGGGGCGGACCAGAGCCACACTGCAGGATCAGCGGAAGCAGCGTCAAAAGCAGTTATCGAAAGTTGGGAGGCAGGCGAAGGGAAATGTGTCTCCCGCGACTATGGTCTCTTCAAAAGATGGGCAACTGGAGTTGACGATCGTCGGCCCTCAGCAGGATGCCCTGGCAGCAGCTCTGGAGGAGGGCACCAGGGTTGTCTCGGGGGTGGCGACTGAGGTATCGAGGGCATCCTCGGTCGGCGATCCACCGCAGAGTTCTCTGTCGACAACTGTGGGGCCTCGCATACAGGTAGTAGTCAAGTCTGGGGATACCTTGTGGAGTATCGCACGTCGACATCACACGTCCGTCAGACGTCTCATGGTTCGCAACGCGCTGCCGAACGACCGTATTCAAGTTGGTCAAGCCCTTTTGGCTCACTGAGCCCCCTAGTGAAGCGTCCGCGCGCGAGCGAATGTGGTGGTGCGCGATAGACGAAGCGGCAAGTCCTGAAGGTCCAGATCGATGGCGGTATTTGCGTATCGAGTCGCACGTCCTGATGGGTCCACAATCCATGGGCATGTGGAAGGGGAAAATGAATCGTTGGTTCGCGCCAAACTAGAGTCACAAGGGTTGTTGGTTTTCAATCTTCACCGTCGGGGAGTCACCTCAGTCAAGACGGATGCGTCGTGGTCATGGGGAAAGCTTTCGCTGAGTCAGTTCTTGGTCTTCAATCAAGAGTTATTGGCTCTGGTCAAGTCCGGGCTACCCATTATGCGCATCTGGGATCTCCTGATCGAACGAGCCGGCCATGCTGGATTTCAGCGGATACTACGTGACGTGCGAGAAGACATCCGAGGCGGAGCCTCTACCTCGGACGCTTTAACTAAACACCCCGTATATTTCCCGGAACTCTATGTCGCCACGGTAAAGGCAGGAGAGCAATCGGGCAATCTTCCGGAGGTGCTACAGCGGTACGTTGCGTATCTAAAGCTGATGGTCGGGCTTCGTCAGAAGGTGAAGAAGGCGATCTCCTATCCCATCGTTCTCATCGGTATCGGCCTGGCCGTGGTCGGTTTCCTGTTGATCTATGTCATGCCGACTTTCATATCGGTCTATGGAGAATCAGCGAAGACCTTACCATGGGCGACTCAGGTCTTGCTTGATGTGGTCATGCATGCCGAGTCACGGATAGTGCCAGCAGTAGTCGCCATGATCGGCATCATGATTGGAATACATGCCTACTACGCCACCCCGGCAGGACAGCTGGCGATCGATCGGCTTGTGCTGAAACTCCCATTTGTGGGTCAGATTGCAGCCGAACACAATACTATTCAGCTTACGCGAACGCTCGGAACGGTGCTTGCTGGAGGCACCCCGCTCATTGATGCCTTGCAAGGCGCGCGAGGCGCCGTTTCAAACAGATGGATTTCACAAGCAACGATCAGAGCCGTCAATGAGATTCGTGAGGGTGCGACACTGGCTGATGCATTGGATCGTTCCAGAGTGCTCCCGAGACTCGCGACCGAAATGTTATCGGTAGGGGAAGAAACGGGTTCGCTTGACACGATGTTGCGGGACGTCGCGGAGTTTTATGAGGCTGATCTCGATACGAAGCTTGCGGAGCTCACCGCCTGGATAGAGCCGGTCTTGCTGCTTGTCATGGGAGTGTTGGTCGGAGGAATCGTCATTGTGATGTACCTGCCCGTATTTCAGATGGCCGGGACCGTCGGCGGTTAGATGGGAGAGAAGGAAAATCTGATGGTGATAAGGATACAGGAATGAGAAAGGTTGTGTATGCCACGTAGCCTTACGAAGCCATCCCTTGCCGAAGTCTTGGTCGACCAACGAATGCTTTCAAAGCACACGGTTGAGGATGTTCTGCTCCGACTTAAGGGAGTATCTGCTTCCTTAGGAGAAACGCTGATCGGTGAAGGACTCCTCTCGGAAGATCAATTGGCCCATGCCCGGGCTGTTCAATGCGGTCTTCCCTATGATCCGCTGACGGATTTTCAGGTCGATCCTCGATACTATGAGACTATCTCGATCAAGTTGATGCAGCGATTTCCCTTCGTGCCGATCGCTGAGCGTTCCGGAACACTGACGATCGTCGTTGCCGACCCGCAAAACCTCCTCGGGCTCGACGAACTGGAGCAGCTGATTGGAAAGCCGCTGGATCGAGTCGTCAGTACCAAGAGCGCGATTCTGGCGGCGCTGGAACGCAGCGAAGGATCGAGTCAAGCGCTCCGTGAGCTCGAAGCGGAATATCGGTCGATATTAGTGAAAGAAGATGATCGAGGAGAAGAAATCTCAACTCTTGATCATTCGGAGGAAGAGCAGAGTCCGGCCGTGAAGCTGCTGGATTCGATTTTGCTGAGTGCGATGCAGCGCCGCGCAAGTGACATCCACATCGAAGCGGCAGATCGTGCGACCAAAGTCAAGCTTCGTGTAGACGGCATCCTGATTCCTGCCATGGAACCGCTGGACGTTCGATTGCATGCCCCGTTAGTGTCCCGTTTAAAGGTCATGTCGGAGCTTGATATTGCCGAGCGTCGGGTGCCCCAAGACGGAAGCTTTCGCATGAGGCTGAATCGAAAGACGGTGGATTTTCGTGTTTCCATTCTTCCCAGCGTTTTCGGCGAGTCGGTCGTGATTCGAATATTGGACCGGGACTCGATTGCGACCGGAGTGTCGTCCCTGAAGCTCGAACGGCTCGGATTTAATCCGGAAGATCTGAAACGATTCAGGAAAGCCATTACTCGACCCTATGGCATGGTATTGGTGACGGGGCCGACAGGAAGCGGGAAGACGACGACGCTGTACGCCGCGATATCCGAGATGAACACGCTCGAAGATAAGTTGATTACGATCGAAGATCCCGTTGAATACCAACTCTCAGGAGTGGTGCAGATTCCCGTCAATGAAAAGAAAGGAGTCACGTTTGCCCGCGGTCTCCGCTCCATACTCCGTCATGATCCTGACAAAATTATGGTTGGCGAAATTCGAGACGCCGAGACGGCGCAGATCGCGATCCAATCGGCCCTGACCGGGCATCTTGTGTTGACCACGGTGCATGCGAACAATGTGTTCGACGTCATCGGGCGGTTCGCGTCGATGGGAATTGACACCTATAATTTTTTGGCCGCTCTCAACTGCGTGTTGGCGCAGCGGCTGGTCCGAATCCTGTGTCCGTCATGTCGGACGCCAGGCAAGGTACAACAGGCCCTTATTGAGGAATCAGGATTGGACTACGAGCAATACAAGGATACGTCGTTCTACGAAGGAAAGGGGTGCCCACAATGTCATGGCACAGGGTATCGAGGGAGAGAATGCATCACGGAATTTCTCGATTTGACGGACGAAATCAAAGAAATGATTCATGCCGAGCGACCCCTTTCAGAAATCCGGTATCGGGCCGTGATCGATGGAATGATTACGCTGCGGCAGTCGGCGCTGAAAAAAGTGTTGAATGGGGAGACGTCGCTGCGAGAAATCAATCGTGTGACGTTCAGCGAAGAAGGGTAATGTGATGTGGCAATGGGCTAGTAGCCGACCACAGCGTTGCTTGAAATTCGGAACCGACTCGATCGCGTGGGCGGAAATCGAGCGAAATTGGCGTGGACAGCGTCGACACACGTGCGTCATGTCACCGCTTTCCGATGGCATGATCAAACCTTCTCCAACTGAGGAGAATGTGTCCGACCCGTCCGAAATGGCAAATCGTATTCGTGCCCTGACGGCCTCAGAGTCGATTCACCAGGTGGTCGGGGGAGCAATCTTCGCTGAGCTTCCTCGACGAATTGGAGTGTTGCTGCCTGACACGGCGGTTCGAGCGACGGTCCTGCAGCTCGAGCGGATCCCTGTCAGGCGCGAGGAACGCGATGCGTTGATCCGCTGGCGGCTTGGTCAAGAGCAACTGTTCCCACTAAACGATGCGAGGGTCTCGTTCCAGGTATTTCATGATCGCTCGGGAGGTAAAGGACCGGCCTATACTGTGCTGACGGTCGCGGCCCAGGAATCGGTGCTGGAACAGTACGAGTCTCTGTGTGAATCTGTCGGGCTCATCCCTCAAGAAGTGGGGATCACGAGCCTACGGATCTTCGATCTATGGAGAAGGGCTTTAGGTGGATCTCGTTGGCGAAGCCGAGAGTGTCTGTGGATCAACCTATCGGATCGAGCCTTAACGACCATGATTTGTCAACGAGGTCGCTTGCTGTTCTACCGATGCAAACTGTTGGGGGTCGAGGCGACTGAAGCGCTTGCGAAGACCGACATGCTGAACAAGATTCTTGGGGAATGCTGCGCATCGTTAGAGATCTGTCAACAACAACATCCCTCAGCGGTCGTTAAGGAAGCCATTATTTGTGCAGACGGAGACATTTCGGCCTTTCAAGAATTGATCGAGGCAGAGCTCCGACTGCCCGTCGAACATCTAGGCTGGGAATCGATCGAGGCCCTTGGCCGGGTGGCCAAAAGGAGTCACCGAGGGATGATATCGTTGGCCGCGATGGCTGGGTTGTTCTAGCATGACGATCATGATCTCCGCAGTCACGAGGTTCTTTGAATCACTCAAGTCAATTCCATTGCTGCGCGGTGCCGATGATCAATTCCGGATAAATCTGAGCCGCCATTATCGGCCGGTGGTCGTTCCGCTTCGATTGCTCTTGATCGCGAGCTGTGTTCTGCTTCTGACAGGGATTAGTTTGAACTTCAGGCAAGTGATGCTCACCCATCAAGAATCTTTGACCATCCAAGTAGAATTGGATGCAGTACGGCAACAGGACCTAGACTTGATCGCAGAGGCCCGACATGAAGGCATTGATTTGTCTGAGGAAGCGTTGAAGAAGCTGTCCTTCGAGGTTGAGTTGGCGAATCAGCTGCTTGAAAAAAGAACCTTTTCGTGGACAAAGTTCTTGACCGAATTGGAACAGGCGATCCCTTCACGCCTTGCGCTCAACAGTGTCCGCTTCGATCAAGCCAGCACTATGGTTCGACTCACGGGAATCGCGACGAGCCTGGAAGACATCACGAGTTTCACCGTCGGACTCCAGGGTCACGCAACATTTAAGGACCCGATTTTAGCGCAGCATCGTGTCGGACCGAACGGGTTGGTGCAATTCGACGTCACATTACAGTACAGGCTTGAAGGAGCTTGAGTGGTGAAAGATCGCCTGCTCTTTCTCTGGCAACATCCCTTCGCACCCTTGCTTCCATGGGTGGTGGTCGCTCTGAGTCTCCTTTTCATACTGTTTCTCGTCCAGGACCTCGGTGTGACAGGCGTACAAGCCAGCCGAGAGCGTTTGGAGAAGGAATGGGCCGCAACCCGCCAGAAGTTGATGCTTCATCGAGAAGCAAGAAAAGCGAAGCAGGACCTGAGCCGAGTATGGGCGCTGCTTCCAGCCGAGCGCGACTTTACTCCGTTAGCGCTGGGGATTTCAGAGGAAGCGAAGCGCGATCGTGTCACCTTGCCGGCGTTGTCCTATAAGACCGAGCCTACGCTCGTCGCAACTACGAGGAAAGGACTGTTGCAGGGGCCGATGACCGGACGATACGAGGATCTCCGCCGATTCATCTATGGTGTCGAGACGGCGGAAGAATTGGTCTTTATCGAGGATCTTGAGCTGACTCGGTCCGGAGGCACTCAGGACGAGTTATTGACATTCAATATTAGGATCGCCACGTACCTTCGCGGCGATGCCGGGGAGTCCGGTGTGCCAGGGCCATCACAGTAACCATGGATGCGAAAAAGAAGACGATTCTTGCTGCCTCGCTTATCTTCCTCTGGGTAGGACTGGTGGTATGGCAAGGACGGTCTCAACAGGAGATTGTTCGTGTTCCGCTCACGAATGTCACAGGGCATCCGTCGTCCCTGGGGCGACATGTGGAGAAGAGCGGGACAGGGTTGCGCGTCAATCTCGATCTGCTTGCTTCAATGGATCTTCAACTCCAGGCGAACTTCACAGGGCCTCGGAACATCTTTTCCGTACCCCGTCCCGATGGCACGTTCGTAGCCGGGAATGCCTCAGCTTCCCTGGACCAGTCTGGTTCTGGTCCAGTCGAGATCTTGAGGCAACAAGAGGATGCGGTGGAATTAGAGCAGTTTCGATACCTGGGATTTCTTCGCCTGGGCGAGAGTCGCCGAAAAAATAGAGATATTGCGGTACTCAAGAGAGATGATGAGGTGCTGGTGCTCAGAATCGATGATCGTGTCGACGACCATCTGATCCTCAAGGCGATCAATTCTGAAAGTGTGACCATCCGAAACACCGAGACCCATACGGATCAAACGGTGCCGTTGTCGGAAGAGTTATCGGAAGAGCCAGCAAAAACCCCAACGGGTCAGGAGTGACGGATAATGGAGAGCCTTTTGGCGCCGCTGAGGCGGCAAGAAACGGGGTTCTCATACCTCATGGTGATGATTGCCGTCACTCTCATGGGGCTTGCCATGACGATGGCTGCCCGGCAGTTGAAGACGGTAGTGCAACGGGAGCTCGAGGCAGATTTGTTGGCCAAGGGGATAGAAATTCAAACGGCCCTGGCTCTCTACTCGGCCAGCGCGAAGGCTGGAAGAGTTGTACCCGGTGAGGTGTACCCGCAAACGCTGGCCGAACTCACGAGACCGCCCAAGCCCTTCCTCAGGAAGGTCTACCTCGACCCGGTGGGACGTGGTGAGTGGGAATTGCTGCGGGCACCCAAGGGCGGTATTATGGGAGTTCGAAGCAAGAGCAGACACAAACCGATCAAGCAAGGTAATTTCCCGCTCGCAGTGCGTCATTTTGAGGGAAAGCCGACTCACTACGATTGGGTATTCCAGTATCCGAATCCGTCTACGGGAGCCTCGGCTTGGCCTGTCGCGAGGCCGTTTGCGGTTCCTCCACAGCCGACCATCCGTGATCAGCCGATCGCTCCAGTGGAACCGAGCTCTCAAGGCCAATCGATTGATTTGGAAAAGATGGATCCTCCAGGCGACCCAATGAATCTGATGGGCTCGTCTCCGTCAACGGCCCCGACCTCGCCACAAGAACCTCCTGCGGATCCTCTTCCACCGGAAGCAACACCGTAGGTTAGGCAAGGTTGGCATTGGCCATCGCCTGCACTTTGGGCTGCTATGGAGCGCTAGGATCAGACTCTTGACCCGTCTCTGACCCACACGGTATTGTCAACCATCAATCTAGACTTATTGAATCACTTGGTGCGAAGCGTGGAACCTCTCGACAAGACTGTCTCCGATCAGAACAGCGACGAGTCCAAGCCGTTGCCTGTTTTCGAGTATGTCTTGGAGCTGGTTTCCAAGGCTAAACAGGCATCGAGGAGATTGGCGTCTCTGCCGACAGCGACCAAGGATCAGGCACTCCTTGCCATGGCGGAGGCGATCGAGGTTAAGTCGGACGAACTCCTTGCAGCGAATGAGCAAGATGTGAAAGCCATTGGAATGGTGCCTGGAATGAAGGCGATGGCAGATCGCTTGAGATTGACCGAGAAGCGGATCGCTGAAATGGCCGCCGGTATTCGTGAAGTGGCGAAGTTGCCCGATCCTGTGGGAATGATGTCCGCTATGTGGACGAGACCCAACGGGATGCAGGTCGGGCGGATACGTGTGCCCATTGGAGTGATCGGCATCATTTATGAGTCGCGTCCCAATGTGACGGCCGATGCGGCGGCACTTTGTCTCAAATCGGGCAACGTCTGTGTGTTGCGAGGCGGCAGCGAGGCGATTCAGTCCAACCTGACGATCGCCGCTGTTTTGTCTGAGGCATCGGAAAAAGCCGGTGTTCCATCCGGCGCGATCACGTTTGTCGACCGTACGGATCGTGAGGTGGTGCCGTTGTTGCTCAAGCAGGATCGGTTCATCGACTTGATCATTCCGCGTGGCGGCGATTCGTTGATGAAACTCATCGCGGAACACTCGACGATTCCCGTGGTGAAGCATGATGCAGGTGTCTGTCATATCTATGTCGATGCCGAAGCGGATTCGGCGATGGCGGAGGCCATTTGTGTCAATGCCAAAGCGCAGCGGCCATCCACTTGCAACGCGATGGAAACTCTGCTGGTTCACCAGTCGGTCGCGCGGGCTCTGTTGCCCTCACTTGCCCAAACCCTCAGCGCGGCCAACGTCGAGATTCGTGGTTGTCCAAAGACCTGCCAGTTGATTCCTGAGGCCAAGCCGGCAAGCGAACAGGATTACGGTAAAGAGTTTCTTGACCTCATCCTTGCCGTGAGAATCGTGAAGAATATGGATGAAGCGATGGAACATATCGCACGGTATGGATCACGACATACGGAAGCAATCGTGACGTCTGATTATGGACGCGCTATGCGGTTTCTCAAAGAGGTCGATGCCGGCGCCGTTCTTGTGAATGCCTCCACCAGACTGAACGACGGGTATCAGTTCGGGCTGGGGGCCGAAATCGGCATCAGCACGTCCCACATTCATGCACGGGGCCCCATGGGGTTGGACGAGTTAACCTGCTCTAAATTCATTGTCTTGGGGAGCGGTCAACTCCGCGAGTGAATGTCCTCGGACGCCATTTCATTTGCCCTGAACAGTCCCGGCTATCTCCGGTTCCCTTCCACACGTATACTCGCTGAGTCCTTCGACAGGGTCGGGGGACACGTTGAAACGCTTCCAACCGGGCACCTCGTCTTTTATCGACCTGATGGACGACGATTTCTAGCTGCGGATCCGGCAGGCCATCCCTTGCATGAATGCGAATGGGAGTCGACTGGCGCCGAGATCGTCTCATTAAAGCGAGCGCGAGTCCGACTTGATTGGGGGCGATGGATCGGGATTAAGCCCTGTGGGCTGGTGAATGAAACCGGACTGAATCTGACGTCGAGACCTAATTGGCAACGGATCACTCGTGATGATCTCCGTGCCATGGCTGCCGGGGCATTACGAGTCCCCATTGAGGAGGTGCGGTGGTTTTATCGCGATGAGGATTTGGCTATCGATCCCAAAGGGATAGCCACGATTCGTCAACGAAAAGACGCCTTGTATGTGTTGGATGGTGGGGGATTTGACACGATGCGCTTCATGGCCTGTATGGGAGCCATGCACTGGGACCAGATTGACTTTCTTCCGGTGGTCGAACTGTTCAAATCGTTGTTACCGGGGACGGGCTCTGCCGTGTTCGAGCTGATTCGCGGACTGTATGACGATCAGAACAAGGGACGTTCTGCCCCGAGGGTCTTACGGTATCGAGGGATTCCTACGTATCCATCCGAGGCCGCCTTTCGCTTGTTCGCCGCCTTTTTCACGCCTCAGCCGTTAGATAATGAGGATCCATTAACAGCTTTTATGAATCCCTCAACATCTCATCGGATTGCCTGGTTGCCAGCCCAAGATCTTCCCGTTCGGTATTTTGACGAGAGCCAAGGGTTATGTCTGACGGTGAAAAATGGAACTGTTCAAAAGGCCACACTTGCCGAAGACCCGACGGGTCTTCCGTACGTCAGTTCGATCGGGCGCCCTGTGCTCCCGCTAGATCGCAGCCTTCGTGTCGAAGGGAGTCGGTTGATTTTGAGAGATCGTGAAACGGAAATATCCTTGCCGTTAAATCCCGATCTCCTGGTGAGGCCGTCGCCGCCCGACGAATGTCCGGTCAGTCCGGTCGATTGGCGAACAGTATTCGTAGAAGGGGTCCCGAAGATTCCAGCTGCCGAAGCCTTCGAGGCGGTGCCTTTGTTTCCAGAAGACGACGCGGAAATCAGCGAACTCGCCGCCCAACCCTTCGTTGCGGACTATCTTGACGATCTTGAGGAGCAGGATCACGAGGTTGGACGGCTACGGTCGGAGGCAGGGCGTGTGTGCATCGCGAACGGAGATGCCGTCATTTCCACTTGTATTCGCTTTGACCGGCCACGTGACTATACCGTGAATGTCCGCTACTTTGCCTATGCACAGCGTCAGGCTCAGCAGGTCTGGACTCAATGTGCTGAGGTGCAACGATGGGATTGGCTGAAACGAATCCGAATGGTAGCAACGGATACGTGGGAGGAGCCTCTGGCAAGCCGGGAACTCTATGATCTGATTTATCAATGGCTGCCGTATGACTTGTTCGATTCGTCGACAACCATGAGAACGATCGTCGCGAGATTGAGTCACATGTTACGGCGGGGTGGTAATGCGTTTGTCGTGGGCCCGGTTCACCTAGGGGGGCATCTGGCGCAGGATCGCTCGCGGTTGCTGGTGCATAGGGATCAATCAGTTGCCTCTCTTCCGACCGTTCTTATGCATAAGACGATCTTGCCGAGGGCCAGACTTAAACCAGGTCTGACGTTATTCCATGTCGGACGATTGTAGACTTGCGTGCAGGGCTCGGATTGGGTCGGGGTCTTCTCCCGTGCAGAAACTGGCTTGTCTCTCGAAATTTCTGTAGAATTCCCGGACAGCTGCTGCGACCTGGAAATCGTATCGTACAGACAAGGGCCTGACTGGTTGGAGGCTCGTGTATGAATCGGGGAGGAGGATTATGCCAAGTGTGCTGGACCGAGTGATCGAAAGAGAATTGAGAAGAGAGTTGAAGGATGCATTGATTCGGTTTGAGCAACAACTGCTACAGACTGGTGTCACGGAGGAAAACGTAAAGAATAGAATGCGTGGGGCTAAGCAATTTGTTGCCTTCCTGTATGGTCGATATCTCGGATAACAGCCGTAGCGGTATTCGCCTGTCGAGCCCCACGGGCGTGGCGAATGGGCGAAGGTGGGTGGACGTGGCCCGCTTCAGGCGGTTTCCGAGAGTGAGCCGATACAGAGTACGAAGGGTACCGATCAATCTCCCGGTGCTTGCTTCACAGCACATTGAGCCGATCGTACATAGTGCAGTCCGCGAACGATGAGGAACCCTGCAATGGTTGGGAGCCAGACCCATTTCACCTCGCTGGCGAGTACGTGAAAGGCATCCTCGCTAAAAAATGCGCTGATGCCGATCGGAGACACCGCAACCGGTCGAGCCGCGAAAAAGTACCGGCTTGGATCGAACGGAGAGAAGAAGGCCACGCCGAGTCCGCCATCGGTCAGTGCATCCAACAGACCATGTGATGCAGTGCAGAGGAAGAGATAGACGAATATACCTACCCGGGCTGCCCTTGCTTTCTGTTTGTGCCACATGGCCATGAGAGCAGCGCTCAACAGGCCGGCAAATAAGAGGGAATGCGTCATGCCGCGATGGCCCCAGAGGTCGCCGTATTGGATGCCGAAGTAAAAGCCGATGACATCCAGATCCGGCACAATCGAACAAGTCGTACCAAGGAGCAAGACCTTCCAGGTCATGATTGGATGTGAGGAAGCCTTGCCGAGCGCGAGGGCGACGAACGCATGGGAGAATGCCGATGCCATCAAGCCGGCCTTTCACACGAAGAATGAACGTCAGCGTCCGTTCTCGAAACTGATCTGTCGCCAAGCTTCATAGACGACCACTGCCGCGGCGTTCGAAAGGTTGAGACTGCGACTCTCAGGGAGCATCGGCAAACGGATGCGCCTTTCTTCCGCAAACGATTCAAGCAGTGTAGCCGGCAGCCCACTGGTTTCGGGGCCGAATAGAAATGCATCGCCTTTGGTGTAGCTGGCACGATCGTAACGATGCGTGTTGCGTGTAGAAACGGCGAATAGGCGGCGAGCCTTGAAGCGTGCGGCGCACTCGGCCCAATTGTCGTAGACGTTGAGCGTGGCAAACTCGTGGTAGTCTAAGCCGGCACGCAGCAGTTGTCTGTCGTCCAGAGAAAACCCCAACGGTTTGACAAGGTGCAGCCCCACACCGGTGTTGGCGCAGAGCCGGATGATATTGCCGGTGTTAGGGGGAATCTGAGGTTGATAAAGGATGACATCAAACATTGAGGCGAGAAGTGTATCACGGCCAGAGACTTTGTCACGATGCGGCATTGTGGAGTCGGGAGGTGTCCCCCCTTGAATCTGATTCTCACCACGCCCCATACTTCCACCCATGGCTCTTTCGTCAGCCGATCCTTCCAAGCCGCTACAGGACCTTGAAACCGACGTCGCCTTGCGCGCAATTCTCGAAGGGACCGCAACGGAAACCGGGCAACAGTTTTTCACGGCTCTGGTCCAGAACCTTGTCAAGGCTCTTGGCACGCACGGCGCATGGGTGACGGAATATTTCCCCGAGACACGTCGGCTGCGGGCATTCGCTTTCTGGCTGGACGGCCAGTGGGTCAAGGACTATGAAATGGACATTGCCGGAACGCCTTGTGAGCGGGTGATCGATACAGCCAAACTGGTGCATTTCCCCGATCGTATGCTGGAAATTTTTCCTCACGATGAGGAAATGAGGACTATCGGTGTGGTGAGCTATATGGGCGTGCCGTTGCAAGACACGGACGGGAAGAGTCTCGGTCATATGGCTGTGATCGACCGGCGACCCATTCCGGAGGAGCCGCGTGTCCATGCAGTGTTTCAGATCTTTGCCGCGCGAGCAGCGGCAGAATTGCAGCGACTGCGGGCGGAAGCCCAGGTGCGCGAGCGGGAGGAAAAAGTCGGGCAGCTCCTCAATAGTGCGATGGACGCGATCATCGAGCTCGATGATCGCCTTCATATCAGCCACGTGAATCCCGCCACGGTGAAAGCATTTCGCTGTCCCGCGGACAAAATGACGGGCCAGGATTTCCGGCGCTTCATTAGTCATCAAGATTCGGAGCGGCTTCTCACACTGATCGCCGAGTTAGACGGACTTCCGGAAGGCGAGCGGTCGCGCTGGATTCCCGGCGGGCTCACCGCCCGCTGTCCAGAAGACGAGTCCTTTCCCGCCGAAGCTACGCTCTCCCGTTTCGAGCTGCATCGCCGGAAGTACACGACGCTGATCCTCCGAAACGTCCGTGACCGTGTAGAAGCGGAACAGAAAATTCAGTCGCTCACCGTCGAAACCGAATTCCTACGGGAAGAACTCCGGGCACTATATCAAGACGGCACGTTGATCGGTGAGAGCCTGGCTCTTAAACAGGTGCTCCGTGATGTTTCCCAAGTCGCAGGAACTGACACCACCGTCTTAATCATGGGCGAAACGGGCACCGGCAAGGAACTGGTCGCGCGCGCCATCCATGCAGCCAGTTCTCGACGGGAACGGCCATTGATCACCGTCAACTGCGCGACCATCCCGGCCACTTTAATCGAGAGCGAATTCTTCGGCCACGAGCCAGGCGCCTTTACCGGGGCAACCAAGAAGCGCGAAGGTCGGTTCTCTCTGGCCGACAAAGGCACCATTTTCCTGGACGAAATCGGCGAATTGCCGCTCGAGTTACAGGCGAAATTGCTCCGCGTGCTGCAAGAGGGCGAGTTCGACCCGGTCGGCAGTTCAAGGACCACGAAAGTCGATGTACGGGTGCTTGCTGCCACCAATCGAGATCTTGCATCAGCAGTCAAGCAGGGCACATTCCGCGAAGACCTCTACTACCGGCTGAACGTGTTTCCGATCAGGCTGCCGCCCTTGCGTGAACGGGGCGACGATGTGGTGAGGCTTGCCTCCGTCTTTGCCAAACGGTTCGCCGCGAAGATGGGACGGACGCTTGCGCCGCTAACCGCCGGCGACGCCCGTAGGCTTCAAACTTATCGTTGGCCCGGCAACGTGCGAGAGCTGCAAAATGTCCTCGAGCGAGCCGTCATTACTGCAGAGGACGGCAAGCTTAACCTTGATCGAGCCTTGCCGGAGACGCTATTGGTTCATGGAGTTCCAGCAAGCAGAACCGCTTCTCCTCCCGACGCTATTCTTTCAGCAAAGGAACTCGAGGAACTGGAACGAACCAACATTCTAAGAGCTCTTGAGGCTGCAAAGTGGAAAGTGTCCGGTGAAAAGGGTGCGGCATCATTACTTGGACTCAATGCCTCGACGCTCTCATCGCGTATGAAAGCGCTGAAGATTCACAAACCTGTCTCACGCTGATCTTGCCTCTGAGCGCCCAGACCTTCCTACCTGCGGGAATATCTTTCTTTTGCGAAATCTCGAAAATGCACTCGTGAGATCTCATAAGTCGTGAAATCTTGTGAGGCATCTGCTTGCTTTGTCTGATCTCTAACCCTTTGAACATGCATCGTGTGCTCTCATTGAAAGGCGTGGCACCAATGCTGCTCTAAGAATTCAGCACCGCGTCAATCACTTACAGCAAGGAGTGGGACTACGATGACTATTTGGGAGCTTGGCAATGACAAGGGTAGCAGGACAGGAAGCAGCCTGAGATTCAGGTCGGGGCTGCGCCTATGGATAATTCAACCTAAACATCAAGCTCAGATTTCTTTGAGCTGAGACAGGATCGGTCATGATAACAACACGATGCTTAATTGCAACGACGTTTCTACTGGTCGGGTGCGGATCCAAGGGGGAACCATTTACGGCGGTGGTTTCAGCCGCTTCACAGGAGGCTATTCAGGCTGAGGTTGTCGAGGTCAAACACGTTTCGGTGCCGATCCGCATTGACGTGACCGGTCAGGTAGTGGCGATCTTTCAGGCTGCACTTTCCAGCCGTATCCAAGCAACCATCGACACACTGTTCGTTCGAGAAGGCACGCCGGTCGTCAAGGGACAGACGCTTATTCAGCTGGATAACCGTGACGTACGGGCCGACTTGGCGCGCGCCTCGGCGGAGGTAGAAAACACGAAGGCCCAACTCGACCGTATGAACCAGTTGTACGCTCAAGATGCCGTTTCAAAACAAGAGATGGAGAATGCAACTCGTGCTTACAAGGTAGCGGAAGCCAACCGTACGACAGTGCTCGCCCAGCTGAGTTATACGATTGTCAAGGCGCCGTTCGACGGCGTGATTACCGAGAAAATGGTGGAAGCAGGTGAATTGGCCTCGCCGGGGCAGCTCCTGTTGAAGATGGAAAATCCCCGGCAACTCCGGCTTAGAGCGACTGTGGCGGAGGGAGATTTGAGATCGGTATCTCTCGGGGACAAGATTGCTGTGGTCATCGATGCCTTGGGTGAACAAGCGCTGGACGGCGTCGTCGGTCAAATTCTGCCGGTCGGCGATTCGCAGACTCACACGTTTACCGTGAAAGTGGACTTGCCTGCTGAACCGGGGCTGAAAACCGGCATGTTCGGACGATTCCAATTGGCTAAAGGAACCAGCAAGACGATTCTCGTGCCAGGGACCGCCGTCGTCGAACGTGGCGAACTCACGAGCGTCTTCGCCGTTGGCTCGGATCAGATCGCCCGCCTTCGCTGGGTCAAAGTCGGTCGGCACCTCGGCCAACAGATCGAAATCCTGTCCGGTGTGAATGTCGGCGAGTCGGTGCTGCTCGATGCGACTAGGGGTATTGATGGTGTGGTCGTCAAGATCGTCGATGCCGCGACATCAGCTGCCCTGCCGACAATGTGCAGCCTATCTTGTCAGCCACCTTGGTCAAAAGATGCGAGTTCTGTCGCTCAGGTTTCAGATAGCGGTCTCTCTTACGTGAAACGTTCCACTCAAGTTCGGTGAACGAATGACGAACCATCGTCCCGGCCTTTCGGGCCGCATCGCCGCCCTCTTCATCGGGAGCAAGCTGACGCCGCTCATGATGGCGGGGGCATTGTTGCTGGGCCTGTTTGCGGTCGTCGCCACGCCGCGTGAAGAAGAGCCTCAGATCGTTGTTCCCATGGCCGACGTCTGGCTGCCCTTTCCCGGCGCCTCCGCCAAAATTGTCGAAGAACAGCTGACCAAACCTTTCGAGCGCAAGATCTCCGAAATCAAGGGCGTGGAGTACGTGTATTCGATCTCGCGGCCAGGGGGCGCCCTGGTCATCGTCCGCTTCTACGTCGGCCAGCAGATGGAGCAGAGCCTGGTCGATCTCTACGATAAGCTGATGTCGAATCAGGATCTGTTGCCACCGGGGGCCGAACCCTTTGTGGTCAAGCCGAAGGACGTGAACGACATCCCGATTGTGACGATCACCCTGTCGAGCGAACAGTATGGCGAATTCGAATTGCATCAATTGGCCGAGCAGGTATTGGAGGAAGCCAAGAAGGTTGCCGGCACATCCGGGGGCTTCATCGTCGGCGGTCGGGCGCGAGAGCTGCGGGTGCAGATAGACCCCGCAAGGGTGAAGGCCTATGGGCTGACCCCCTTGCAAATCGCGGCGGTCATTCGCGGGGAGAATCGAGCCTTGCCGACGGGCCGCTTCGACAGCCGCAATCAGAACTTCCTTGTGGAGACCGGTCGGTTCATTCGGTCGCGCGAAGACCTGGAAAGCCTGGTCGTCGGCGTGAGCGATCAACGACCGGTCTATCTGCGGCAAGTGGCGGAGATCATCGACGGGCCGGCCGAAGCGACGAACTATGTCTGGTTCGGTCTCGGTGCCGGTGATGCCTCGTCTGATCCCTCTCGACGGACGTCTCACGAGTCTCCGGCTGTGACCGTGGCCATTGCCAAACAGGGTGGCGTCAACACGGTGACCGTCGCTGAGCAGGTCATCCGCAAGGTCGAAGACATGAAAGGAGTGACAGTTCCGTCGGATGTCCGCGTTACCATCACGCGCGATTACGGGGAGACCGCGCAAGAGAAGGCCAACGATCTGCTGTGGCACCTGCTCATCGCCGTCGTCGCCGTGGTCCTCTTCCTCGGCGTTGCGCTCGGACCGCGCCCTGCCCTCGTCGTGTCCGTCACGATTCCGCTCACCCTGGCCTTGACGCTGTTTACGTCCATGCTCATCGGCTACACGATTAACCGAGCCACGCTCTTCGCCCTGATCTTCTCCACCGGCATTCTAGTGGACGACGCCATCGTCGTCGTCGAGAACACGTACCGACACCTGCGGCTGCGCCTTCGTCCCCATGATGAAGCGGCTATCTATGCCGTCGATGAAGTTGGAAATCCGACGATTCTGGCGACCTTCACCGTCATCGCTTCGCTCCTTCCAATAGCTTTCATATCCGGTTTGATAGGCCCCTACATGAGGCCGATTCCCATCAATGCCTCCATCGCCATGTTCTTTTCCCTGCTCGTGGCTTTTGTGGTGATTCCGTGGTTCTGCCGAACCTGTTACCGTCCAGGGGTTGCCGTCAAAGACGTTGATCACGAAGAAAATGAAACCGGCTTCACGGCACGCCTCTATCGTTGGGCGCTCTCACGGTTGTTGCTCCGGCCGTACTTAGCTTATTCCTTCTTGAGCATGATCACCCTCATGCTGGTCTGGTCTTGCCTTTTATTTTACACAGGCCACGTGGTTATGAAGATGCTGCCGTTCGACAACAAGAGTGAGATTCAGTTGGTGATCGATATGCCGGAAGGGACGACTCTGGAGGAAACCGCCCAGGCCGCTAAGGCTCTGACGCAATATGTCCGCACCCTTCCAGAGGTGCGGGACTACCAGGCCTACGTCGGCACGGCTTCCCCATTCAACTTCAACGGCCTGATGCGCCACTACTTTCTGCGGTCGCTGCCGCACGAGGCGGATATTCAGATCAACTTGGTACCCAAGGCTGAACGGCGGACTCAGAGCCATGACACCGCACAGCGGATTCGTTCCTCTATTCAAGAGATCGGGCGTCAGTATGGCGCGAATGTCAAGATCGTTGAAGTGCCGCCGGGTCCGCCCGTGCAATCGGTGTTGGTGGCGGAAATTTACGGTCCCGACTATGGGCGGCAACTTGCCGTTGCGAGCGAGGTTCGAGCATTGTTCGAGTCTACGCAGGGGGTTGTCGATGTAGACGACTCTGTCGAGGCGGATCAGGTGAAGTACGTCTTCACGGTCGATCAGGCGAAAGCGGCGCTCGTCGGAATTTCTTCCGAGGAGATTGTAGCCACGTTGCACATGGCATTGGAGGGAACGAAAGTCGGGCTCGTCCATACTCCCCGGGAGAAGAGCCCGGTGCAAATCATGCTGCGCCTTCCCCTGGCGGAGCGAACGGGGCTCGAACCTCTCGGGGAACTCGGATTGAGGACGAAGAACGGCGGGATCGTCCAGCTCTCCGAACTGCTCACGGTCGAACGGACGGTGCAGGACAAAGCCATTTACCATAAGAACCAAAAACCCGTGGTGTATGTGACGGCCGACGTGGGAGGACCTGGCGCGGAGAAGGCGGAGAGTCCCGTGTACGGCGTGCTCGGAGTTGGGAAGAAACTGAAAGACTATCGGCCGGTCGAAGGATATCGGATCGAACAACACTACGTCTCCCAACCCTGGTCGGAAGATAAGTTCGGGATGAAATGGGACGGGGAATGGCAGATCACCTATGAGACATTCCGCGACATGGGCATCGCCTTTGCCGTGGCGATGTTGCTGATTTACCTCCTGATCGTCGGGCAGTTCCAATCCTTTCTCACTCCGCTGATCATCATGGCTCCGATTCCACTCACGCTGATCGGCATTCTACCGGGGCATTGGCTGACAGGATCGTATTTTACGGCCCCGTCGATAATCGGCTTCATCGCGCTCGGCGGCATCATCGTTCGGAACTCGATATTGCTCGTGGATTTCATCCAGCTTCAAGAGCGTACGGGTGTTCCATTGCTGGAGGCGGTCATTAAGGCCGGCGTGATCCGTACGAGACCGATTCTCTTGACGGCAGCCGCGCTCATGGTAGGCGCCTTCGTGATCGTTCTCGATCCGATCTTCCAAGGGCTGGCTGTATCGCTCCTTTTTGGCGTAGGGGCTTCGACGGTGCTCACACTGTTCGTGATCCCCTTGCTCTACTACCGCATTGTCGGACAAACGTCCCAATCCGGCCGGCCTTCCGCGGAAATTGCGATGAGAAACGGAGAAGCGGTCATTCATCGCGTGCGGGCAGAAGAAGTTTCGGTTTGAGCGAGCGGATATGGCTTCCTGCAAGAGACTGAGTTTTCCCCTGTAGTACACGGAAAGATGGGTTGACGGCATTGGGATTGACAAGGCCTGTGGCTGAAGGCGGCGGGCAGCGCACAGGGTTGGATGTCACAGGTGAGAAAGTCCAACTGGAGAACAGTTTCTCTTGTCTTACTTTGCCACAACTGTTTTCCCGCGGACTTGTCAAATTTCACAAATCCTCTCGTGAGATTTCATGAGTCGCGAGGTTTCGTGGACGGCTCGTTTCTCCTTTCCCACTCCAATCTGGATGATATTCCTTCGGTTTCTCGAAGTTGCCGCCCTGGCATCAATGCTGCTCCATGCATCTGCATCGGTTTGAGCAACAGAAAGGAGCAAGCGATGGCGAACACATATGATCTCGGCTGGTGGTATTGGTTTCTGACTGTGGCGCTGTTGGCAGCCTGGCTTGCCGGCTGGCAGCCGGGAATCTACCTGGCGATGGCGCTCTGTGTCATTCAGATCATTCATGTGAGGAGCCTCACGCATGCACTCACCGCCTTTCCCATACAGGTGCGGATAGCCTATCTGGGGCTGTTGCTGGCAGGGCTATGGGAGCCATTGGCCTGGCTCCACTGGGTGCAACTGGTTGGAACCAGCGCCAGGGTTTTGGTCGGCTACTGTTTCCTGGCGAGAACCCTGTCGTTGGCACCTTGGAACAGCGTACAGCCGTTCACACTTGCGTTGCTCCAGCGAACCTACTTCGCGCTGCAGGCGGCCGCACCTCCTTGTGGTGCTGTGTTTGCTCGCATTTCGCTCGAACGGGCGCAGGTATGAGCCGGGGAGCATTGTCCCGCAATGCCTGATTCACCGCAGCATATGGGAGGGAGAGTGATGGTACAGGCAACTATGAGCGGAATCGTCAAGGGCGTCGATGTGGGGATCGGTTAGGGGCAGCCGGTCCAGGCTGTCCAGCAGAATCCAAGGTTGGAGGGCTCGCAGTTCCGAGCCCTCAACTGCCTCTCTCGTATACGTTCCGATACAGTGGTTGAAGAAACAGATACAGTTCATTCAGTTGTCGGCTGACAACGTCCTAGCCCGGCCAAGCCGACTCCTATCCTTCAGCTTCAATTCCTCCAGAAATTCCAGCAGTCTTAGCCCGTCATCCCGATCAACACCAATCTTTTCACGCGGCAAGCTCCTGGCCTGGGAGTTGCTATTCACAATGGTGTACGAGGTCTTCGATGATGCGGCTCCTCTTACATAAGCTTGGACACCTGATGGCCCTTGGCGCCAGAACAATGGTCCAAATTGGAATGACCCTGTTTCTGACGAAACAGTTGATCCTGCGAGACTGGTTCGAGAAGGCGATCTCGTAGCTTATGTGGGCAAGATATTTCGAGGGCAAGAAATCAACCACTATGGGAGGAGTTGAGTTCCCATATGAACTTGCTGAGTAGAAATATAATAGGATGATTGCTGCAGCGGTCGCAAGGTTTGCATCGGCTGCATCGCTTCCATGCGTATGCCTGGAGGCAACGTGCAGACGAACCAAAGCGGGTCTTGCAATCTGTCTGTCTATCCCGTACCCAGGACTTTGGCCGCTTTTTTCACATCCTTAGTCTTGACCCACAGAATGGCGCCGAAGCGTCCCTGGCCCGCCGTTGCAGCAGTCACAGCAGTCAGGTTGATTTTGGCTGAAGCAAGTTGGTCGGTCAGAGCCACCAGCGCACCTGGACGATCATCGCCATACACCAAGAAACATACTTTCGGGCCCCGCATTTTCCACTTCAGCGGCTTCACAATATTCTTGAGCGAAGTGGGATCTTCCGGCACCACATCCACTTGCGTGCGACGATTCCGAGGAAACGCATGCACCGCCAGCAGGTTGACTCCGGCGTCGTGGAGTGGCCTCAGCATGTGAGCCAAGGTTCCTGACTTATCTGGAATGGTCACCTTGAAATAGCGAACAGTGCGAATCAGATCAGCCATCGGGCCCTCCTTTACCAGTCCGCATAGCGGGTATCATTCGGTAGAACATGCGTCGTTTTGAAATAAGGGGTGTGAGAACATCATCAGAGCGACCACCCTCCGCAGAAAATTCGTCATGACGGAATGGTGAAAATCAGCTATAGCCTAGGCGTCCACCCTGAGGAATGCAACCAGGCAAAGACATTGTCTCAAGGGGTGGTTCAGCAGCTCCAAAGCCGGCTTGATCGGTCACCTTTGGGCGCGGACGGGGATGACCTCCGAAAAGTAGAAAGTCCAGATTTGTGGTCCCGTGTCCTCATGTCGTCCAGCCCTTCCGGATTCCTACGAGCCCCCACTGATCTGCCAATTCCCGCTCGAAGCAACAAGTCAAATACATCCGGGTTCGTCATCGGCATGTATGGACTCGATCATCCTGCTTCACATTGGGCTCAGACCACACTTGGGTTACTCGTGACCGGCATGGTGGCCCAAGGCTATGCGCTCTACTACTCGATCAAACGGATGCAGCAACTGAACTGCTGATCAGGCTTTCCCGGCTTGCGTGACCAGCCCCAATACCACCGGCATGCTCGTACAAGCTCATCATTCGTTCTGTTCCAGTTTGCTGTGGACGGATGGAGATCCACTTAGACTTAGCTAGGCTTCCTGGTGAAATCTCGCCCAAAGACTCGGAAGTTCGGGGGAAGGGCGTTGCGGGGGGTGTGATTGTTAACTGCTTTGTAGATATATCGATTTGTCAAAGTCTTAGGTGTGGGCGAACTCTCTAGTGCCGCCTGACCTGTAAGAATGACTGTGTTCACTCGCGTGTATCTATCTTGGCTGGAGAAGAGTTCTTCTATGGCTGGGGCTACAGAATCAATGCGTGTGTGTACTGCTCCCAGCTTACCGGACGGCACATGTACATATATCAGGTTAGAGGAATCACCAGGGACCTGACTAGCAGCTTTTCGGACACTATCCACCACGCTTCGAATCCACCCACCAGGCCGAATAACCCTCCACGCAACACCCCAAGCGGGAATTGGCCTCGGGATACCAGTGCTATCTGCTTTGAGTGTGGATTCTACGAATCCGTAGTCAATTCCGGCTGGCAGTTGAATCCCTGAGTCGTCCGTTAATACTGCGCCTGGCAGGAGGCTTATGGTAAATTTCCCTCCGCACTCTAACTCCAAGCCATCCTCAGATATATCCCTTTCAAGAGCCCGCGAAATACATTCGATTAACGGTGTGAGGTCTTCTGAGGTTGGGTCTGTTCTGCAGGAGATCTGGATGAAAACTCTTGCATTGTTAACGCTGAGTATCTCTTTAAGACGAGCGTCCGCGCTGTCAAAAACTTCACGAACTCTACGTGGTCCCATGCTTGAAATGCTCTTGTACTTACATTCAACGTGCACGCTCTGTCCACTACTTAGTGTTCGAAACTCCCCTGTGCGATGAGAATCAGTCTTTTCTACCTCAATGCCAGCCTCGATGTAACGGGCCATTACGTAGAGTTCGTACTTCGTAGGCTCACAGTCGCTCGCGCTTCGAAATCTCGGACTCAGTGAACGAACGTTAAGGATTTCGCTTGTCAAGCGCAAGTCATGCGCAAGCATTAATATCCAGAGGACCGCCGACGATTTGTGGATGTGGAGGAGGTCCGAAGCTTCGTACAATTCCTTTGCCTCAATGTAGTTCGTTACCAAAGGATTGTCGCTTCGCTTTTGTTTGACCTTTTCTATTTCTTTGACGAGCCATCCTGGCCGACCATGATCAACAATGGATGCAAGATGAATTAAAGACTCATCAAGCACAGGTCGAATATCAGATGGTTCAGGAGGTGTGTCATTTGGAAATATTTTGAGAACTTCTGGTTCGCGAAGCCGCCCAACAAATTCGTAGGCCTCTGATTCTGTGGTTTGCCATAATGGGCCGTTGAGGTGAACCGTGTACCTCCCGTCAAGTCCAGGCCTAAGACCACGTCCGGGCATTAGCCGAAAGAGCAGTATCTCTGCGATGAGTTCAGCCAGCGTTGTGCTTTTGAAGCTAATTCCCAGGGTGTCCTTAATTTGCCTTAGAGTTGAGTCACCTAAATCCCCATGGGCGTTTTCACCCAGATAGATCAGTTCAGATGAGTGCTCAAGATTGATTCCATGTTCACTGTTTAGACAGGTGAAGCACCATCCTTCCTGTCGAGTCTCGTCGGGTCGTAGGTCTAGCATGCCGCAAGTGCCTAATTTAGCTGTTAGCGGCCGAAAGGGATCACGCTGAGTACCTGTTCCCGTAAAACGAGATAGAAAATAATACTTGGGCATCGGAAAAATACTTCTAACTATATGGGTATTGCCGAAGAACTCCTCGGGAATGATGTGCGAAGTTATAACAATTGTGTTATGGGGAATCTAAGGAGTGCTCGCGTCAAATGTGGGCTGGCTTGCGGATTGCCCATGAAGGACATCCACATGTTCACCAGGATGATCTGGTAGGTGCAGTCAAAGTTCACGGTTTCTTTGCCACCACCTTGCCGTTTTCCCACCCGTAGATCGGCGTCCCATACATCTTGGCGGTTTTTCGAGCCACCCTGGCAGCTCTGCGGAGTGCGCGGCCGACGGTCTGTACAAACCGTGTGTTCTCCGTCTGCCGCTTTGTCTTCATGTGACTCTCCCCAGCAGCTGCGGGGCAGGTCCAGAATTATCATGGCGCTTCAGGAAATAGTGTGGGTAGAGATCGAGTCCTCCACAATGGAAATAGATTGCGGTCTTGAAATGTTCGACGTTGCGGAAGCCGCGGGCCGTTTTCTTGACCCATTGGATTGTCGAGTTGATGGCTTCGACTCCCGCA
>PHGD01000118.1 GCA_011090425.1 Nitrospira sp. LK70
GCGACATGACCATTCTTACTCGGCGTCGGGTGTTGTGGGATCACCTTCGCAGCGCATTGTGGGTCATGCCGACGGCGTCTGTTGTGTTTTTCCTGGTGGCGGGAATGGTCTTGTCCCATGTGCCGATCGGCGACGATTCACCTATCCGATGGCTGGTCTTCCAGGGTCCGCCCGACGACGCTCGCCAAATGCTGATTGTCGTGTCGTCCACGATGATCACGGTGACCGGGTTGGTGTTTGCGCTGACGATCATCGCCTTGCAGATCGCCTCGGGTCAGTATTCCCCCCGATTGCTGCGCAATTTCATGCGTGACCGCGGTACACAGTTCGTCCTGAGCGTCTTCGTAGGCGCCTTCGCCTACAGCACAGCAGGCTTACATACTGTCGGGGTCCAGAACCCCGATGAGGCGGCGTTCATGCCCCGTCTAGCCGTCTCCGGATCTCTTGGGCTCGCGCTGGCAAGTTTGGGGGTGCTCATCTACTTCATCCACCACCTTTCGTCCTCGATTCAGATCGACACGATCATGAGCATGATTGTGCGGGAAACTCTGGAAGTCATCGACAACCTTTATCCTGATCGGCTCAGCTACGGGGAACCCGAGGAGCGCTGCCCAGAACCACCGGCATGGGCCATCACCCTCCCATCCGACCAGTCCGGCTATATTCAAGATGTCGAACCTGAAGCACTCGTCCAAGCAGCGGCAAGGCAGGACGTGGTGATCCGGCTCATCAGGATGGCGGGGGACCATGTCATCGCCGAGACCCCAATCGCTTGGGCTTGGCACAGATCGGCCGATCATGTACCGGCCGAGGCTGTCCTGCGAGAGGCAATCTGCAACTCCATCCAGGTTGGTTTCGAGCGGACTATGTTGCAGGATGTTCCTTTCGGCATCCGCCGCTTGGTCGATATTGGCAACAGGGCACTGTCAGCGGCAATCAACGATCCCTACACAGCGACCCAAGCATTGCATCACTTGGCGGTGGTCCTCTGTGTCCTAGCTCGCAGACGGCTGGGCGACCGGCTGTACCATGATGAACATGACACGGTGCGCGTGACTATACCGTTCCCTACGTTCGCCGACTACTTGCGACTCGGCACGGAGCAAATCCGGCGGTTCGGAGCGAAAGAGCCGGCTGTCGCGCGGGGTCTGGTCCGGCTCCTCAAGAACGTTGGCAGCAGCACAACCAGCAAGGATCGGCGCGCCGCCGCCGCCAAAAACATTCGCTTGGTGCTGGAGGACGCCACACGCGAGGCCACCCAGCCGGCGGACCTAGAGGGCCTGCTGGCAGAGGGAGCTGATGCCCTCAGTGCGCTAGAGGCTGACCGTCCTCAGTTGGTCCCTGGCTCAGCTCGTGATTTGACTCTGTAGGACCGTGTATGGTCGCAATGACTTTCCATGTAGATAATGATCCTCATCTTGAGAACAGACTCAGTACATTTTCCTCGATCTGGCCAAGCCCATGGTCCGGTAAGGAAATCTTGACATCCTCCCTTGCAATGTATAATCAGGCACTCTGATCACAGAAAGCCACACAGGAAGTGTGGCGATGGGTGCTTGGGATTTTGGAACAATCATGAGAGTTCTCACATTATATGTGATGGCCTTGATCTGCCTACCACTCGCAGGCTGTTCGCTGATCGAGTCGCCGAAGGAAGGAACGAAGGCCCGCTCCCCTACTCCTGCTCAACCAGCAAGCGTGAACGTAGCGAGCGAAGACAATTACATGGAATCGTGCCGTGCGAAAGCTGTCCCGGTTCCACCTGATTGGAAGCAGTCTTCATCCGAATGGGAAAGCCACGGCAACCTCAAGACCATATTACTGACGCCGAATGCGCTGGAAAAGGTGACAGTTGATGAAACAACGTTCGCGAGCGTCTGGTCCTATGCCTCACCCGATGTGAGAGGGGCTTGCATTGCGCTCGGAAGAAGCGACGGATCATTCCAAATTATCTGCCAGAGCGCCACGACGGGGTACGCCTGTTTCTGGGGAAACGATCCGCGCTCACCAAGCACAAGCTGGAACCCTGAGACAGCCGAAGTTCCCATCGCTTCACTCCGTGATCCCATCCAAGGATTTGCTCCTGGCACCGTGCCCTGTACCGAATGCCATCGCGGGAAATGCCATCGCGGGAATAATGCCTTCCTCTATGCGCCTGACGATCCCACATGGGCCACAGTGTTGAGACCGGAACATGCGCGCCTGACATTTACGACTCGCGTCGAGCAGTCGTTAGACCAAGGACGACTCACGTTCGGCGCGGCGACAAGCACCTATCCGCGCTTCATACCGGTTGGAGGGAAATCCGTGGCGCTGAACAATCCACTGCCGACCACGCCAGGCTGTTCAGGATCCTGCCATGAGTCTCATTTTGAGATTCTCGAAAAAAATCATACGGTCGAAGGATATGTGCGGATACCGCGACCCATGGGTCCCAAGTGCGCGGCCGACTCCCCGCCGGATGACCCGGCAAAGAATTGCTATCAGCATTGAACGATCAAGGCCCGATGTGGAAAGGGTGCAAACCTCAATCGGCACACACCCTACCTGGTGAACAATGGATTCCACCTGCGGGATGCCCTACAGAGATAGAACCGTGACCTCCCGGGGTGGGGTACTCAACGACTGTGACCACACACTCCATCGACGCTCGCAGAGGATCTGGACCTGTTGAAGGAGGATGGGGTCAGCTCACCTGGCAGCAAACATCATCTCTTCACGGCTTCTGTTGCTTCGCAAAGGAGGAAAATTGGACTTCAGTGGCCATCAATTTTCCGTCTTTCTCCGTGACATCTATAGCAACTCGATCGCCTACCCTAGGAACGTTCCCTCCACCTCCTCTTCCTTTATTCCGATACCTTGTCTCGGCGACTGTGGAAATTGAGATCGTCTTCCCCTCTGTCGTCAGAAGTTGAATCTCAGCAGCATCGAGAGCCGTGATCGTGCCGAAGACGTGCAGTCCTTCCCCGTGCGCGGCGGCCATCTCAGGTAATGTTACGGTTATCAATAGGACTAGTATTCCTATTCGTTTCACTATGTTGGTCAGCATTCTACCTCAGTTAATGATGCGGTGCGGGAGAGTGCGGATCAAGCTCTTCGCCTTGCAGAAAACGGTCGATCCGTTCCTGCTCCTCCCGCACCACTTGGCTCATGGGGTTATACCTCTCCATTTCATCCAGTTCCTCGCTCGTAATGCTTGGGAGATGACGAATAAAATGCACCAACTTCCAACTATCAAGGTCTGGCTCAGGACGGCCTTTCCCCCATGCCGGCATTCCGGTAAATCGAACGCCGTTATGGATGATATAGAACAGTTCTCCATCAGAGAAGGACTGCGTCTCTATTTTAGTCAGGTCTGGTGTTCTTGGATAGAAGTTCTGTCCGATCACGGTAGAGCCAATTCCATCATTCCCGTGGCAGCTCGCACAGTGGTCCGCAAAGTGAACCCGCGCTTCTGCAAGCACCTCGTTCGTGGCGGGAACGGGGTTTCTCATCTGCTTCTGGGCTTCGGGCATTGCCAGACGCCTGAGCTGACGCGCGAACAGAACTTCAAGCTTGATTGGCTGTTCCTTCGCACTAAAACCTGATTGCAGGACGTACCACAGCATCGCAACGTTTCCTGTCACGACAAGCATTGCCATCGCGAGCAACAGCCAGACGCCTTTGGTCATTATCGGCGCTCCCTTGTCGGCCCTTGCTACAATAACGGACCCTAGGACCTTCATGACCCCTCACGTTCGGAGGGGGATTGAGAATCGACACCCAAGCCTCACCACCTATTCTCTCAAGCAGATAAAGAGAAAGACACACACTGGATGCCATATTTTGCATCACCTGCTGATCTCGTGATCGTGCCGTAATCATCGCACCCCCACAGGCTCGGTCGTCTGTTGCGCCTGATACGCGAAGCACCTGCCTGCTCGCGTTACCGATGGTAGGGATGGATGTCAACCATCACATTCGCCTCGTCTAACTCTGCTCTTACTAAGGCTCCTTCTTTAAGTGCACCAAGTTTGCTGCCCGCCAAATCGTCGACCGAAAACGACTCCAACCCTTCACTCGTAAAGATCTCGACTACCTCCCAGAACGGATCCGCATAGGCGAGGTTCCCAACCAAAATGCGATGACGGTGGATAGGACGGTTTGGATCGTGAATGTCCAGCAGTACATTCGATTCATCCAACGTCGCGATCACTTCATCTCCCACCTTGGCTTGGTGCAGTCCCATACGTTCCGCCTTCTTTACGCTGACCCATCGCGGTGCCACTTTCTTGCCTGAAGCCCCTTGCATCTCAAGGAACATCAGCCCCGATTCGATCTTGGTAATCGTCGCTGGTACATTCCTGTGGCTATATGGCCCGCCGAGATCCGCATCGTGGGCAATAGCCGGCGACGCTAGCAGCAAGAACGCTAAACAGGTGGGCGCGTAGGATATGAAATGTTTTCCAAACATAACATTCCCTCCTTGTTTGATTGTTCACCAACTTGGGATCACGCTGATGTATTCCCAGGCTGGTCCTGAGCAACCTTGCCGATCGCAGAATACGGAATCATCCGTAGCACAGAGAGTGACAGCGGCAGACTGATTATGGATCAAGTTTCCGTGAGGACCTTGCTCGTTCCCAAGACTCTTTATTGGGAAGAAACCGTCAGGTCCGAATGGATTCTGGGGAGAATTGAGATCACATTGGTTGGCGCGGAGGCTGCCACGATACCTGGCGCAGAAGATGAAAGGGATGAGGAGACTAGCAGCCACAAGTCTCATCACGCACCTCTTCGCAGATTGTTAGCCTAAACCTCTGTTGAGCAGAAGGTCAAGGAAGATTGTCGGACCTTGATAGGACTCAGGCTGCCGTCGTCTTTGTGTCTGTGAAAGGTGAGACGCTCAACGGGGGCTTTTCTCCTCTGCTGCCCATAATAGTCTGCGAAGAATCTCCGATTGTCGGTGCGTCCGTAGCCACTCCCTCAGTAACGGCAACCGCAAGAAGGCCGGCAAGACGAAGAACCCCAATAGGTATCTGAGTTGAGTGTTCTTTGAAGCCGCCCACTTCGCGATCCGCTACGACCCGCTGATTCGCCGGTTCTATCACCGCAAGACGGCGCGGGCGGCGTAGTTCGTTTCGTTGAAGACGGTGGCCCACGAACTGAGGCGGGCCTGTTGTCACATCCTGCAGGACTACCCTCCACAATCAATCCGCTGCACTAGCTGCTTCAACCTCTTGATGCACTCAACCGGCCAGCCTAGTATCTACGGTGTATCTACAGAAGAGGGCGGTGCATGAAAATGACAGCGCAAAAGTGGGGAAACAGTCTGGCGATTCGAGTCCCGAAAAGTGTCGCCGAGCAGATCAGGTCAAGAGCCTGAATTGGAAGACTCGCCAAGCCGTGAAGAAAGGGACCGCATCGCCCAACGTGCTTATGGAAATATTGAGTAAGCTCCAAACCTTGCTGTAGCTCCGCTGATGCCGCTGATCGATGACGACGAAGTCGTCTCCCTCACCCACCGCGTCGCTCACATAAAAACATCTTCTCTTTGCACGACACATGACGCACAGTTGCAACTTGAGAAAGGCTATACCTATTGTCTATGTCTGACCCCATCAACACTCGTATCGACACCGGCCTGAAAAAGATAGCCTGAAACCTTGTCAAGCCAGCATCAGACGAACACCCTTGGCTTCAGGCACCAGCTCTCCAAACTCTTTTGCTGCGATAAACACCCAACTTCATTGCTACTGTCGCGTACTTCTTTCTTGCTCAGTTCATATCCGAAACGGTACACTTCTATTGATTCCCTCTGCCAAACAGTTCACGTGGAGGTGTCTGTGCGTAACGAGTTCACGGCGATCATTGAGCAGGACGGAGACTGGCTTATCGCCTATTGTCCGGAAATCCCTGGAGCCAATGGTCAGGGACACACCAAGGATGAAGCGCGGACGAGCTTGGCTGAAGCCATTGCCCTCATTCTCGAAGACCGCCGTCAGGACGCCTTCCGTGGGACGCCACCGGAGGCGATTCACGAGACGGTGACCGTTGAGTGAAGCGCAGCACTTTGCTCAAGCACCTTCGCAAGCACGGATGCTTTCTTAAACGCGAGGGAAGTGCACATGCTCTTTGGTGCAATCCCACAACCGGCGCCGTAGAAGCGGTCCCACGCCATACTGAAATCTCTAATCAACTATGCAGCAAAATCTGCCGTAACCTTTCTCTGCCCAATGTCGGATCAGAGAACCCTTAACCGAAACAGGTATTTGTGAAGTAACCACTGACCTATGCCGGTGGTAACGACATGGCGGAGGGTACTCCTCTTGACCTGATCATCACGACGGGTCGGAAGGTGTAGGTCACCGGTCATCCCACCTGAATTGATCCTCGTGTCGAATCACGCGGGATGAGTACGTGCTGCCTACCAAGACCCCCTCACCAACGAATGGGCACCCTAACGTCACATCGCGCGGCGGCGTCTGTCTACTGGTGTATTGAGTGGCATGATTGAATCTGCTCTCCTGCGCCATGCACCGTTCAAGATTTGCCCCTAACTTGCCTTATGGACTACTTCGTAGTTCGACCCGCTAGATGACACTTGACGGCGTGGCCGAATCGGCCGAGAATGCGTCGCGCTGGTTCGTACGTTCACGATCAGCGCGGCGCACAGAGCAAGGAGTTAAGACCATATCCCAAAACATTGAAGTCAGCCCTGGCATTAGCCAGCGTTCCCGGCCCTCGACACGTGCGCCGCTGCTGATTAAGTAGAATCTCCCTTTTTTGCCGCAACTGTTTTTGTGGAGCCCGAATGAGCCTGAACACTCGCTCAAGGCTCGAAGTTCCCCTGGCCCGCGGTGCGTTACGGATCTCGAGGTTTGGGCTTCTCCGCTTGATTGTGACAGTGCTACTCCTCGTAGCGCCACATCTTCCTACAGTATCTGCCGACAACGTCCATGCAGCCGCCTCACCCCTCTCTCAAGCCGCAGACGGCCCCCTACAGGTATGGAACAAGAAGGACAAATTCTATCTCGTCATTGCCGTTGATCAGACCGGCGTACAGGGAACCGACCTGCCATTTACACTGGTGGACGGTCAGCGAGTAGTTCAGGCATTGAACTCGTTGGGGTACAAGCCCTTGGTTAAGGGTCAGCCATTGTTCCAAAACCCAACGCGAGATCAGGTCGTGACGGCGCTCGAGGAGATTCGCGATTTCCCGGAATGGTCGAGCGTCGTGGTCTACTATAGCGGCCACGGCGTCGCTGAGCCCAGCAAACAGGATGTATGGCTCCAGCTTGGAGGGCAGGAACGCATCAAGGATCATTTAGGAATTGCAGTCAGCGAGGTGATCGATATCCCGCGCGGCGTGAGCTACCTGGGCGAGTTATACGTGATCGTGGATGCTTGTTTTAGCGGTCTGGGCGGTCTCACTGGAAAGCTCACGCTTCGAGATTTCGGAGCGAGAACTGCCGTGCTGACCTCGAACGTGCTTAAGGGATCGGAGAAGAAGTCTGAGGTTCAGTTCTCCTATCCAATTACGTTACCGGATGGCACTCAGCTCAGCGCCTTTACACATACCTTCCTTCAGGGCATCGGCCCTGACTGGTCCCACTCCGATGACAACGGGGATGGTATCCTGAGCATTGAAGAACTCAAGACCTATAGCCGGCTTCGACTCACGGAATTATTCGCAAATGAGAAAGACAAACAGATGGAACCGCAGCTTGTCGCTGTTCACAATGAAGAACGATTCCTGGCCTACCGTCACGGGCTGGTTCAAAATTGGGAATCCAATGCCAGACAAACGTTGACGCTTGTAGCCTTAGAAAATAGTCTCATCCCACCACCGACAGCAAAGGTTGCTGAAGCGGCCGCAAAACCAGAAATTCCCCAAGCAGCCCAGGTCTTAGCCAAACAGATCCCTTCGACCATCGACGATCCCTACGCGCTGGGGCTCAAGGCCCAGGCCCAAGGCCGGTTGAACGAAGCTGCGACGCTGCTCGCCAAGGCAGAAGAGACAGAACAGGAACTCGCAAGAACGCAGCGTGAAGAGCACGAGGCGAAACTTGCCAAAATCTATCTCGCCCGAGGTCGTAACGAAACCTATGCCGGTAATTATAAAGATGCCTTGCCCTGGTATAAGAAGGCAGCGGGTCTCAAAGCGACCCGCGATCCGGAATTGCTCAACGAGTTTGGCCTGGCATGGCTGAGCGCGGGTGAGTATGAAGCCGCGCGCTCGTTCCTGCAGGATGCGCTGACAATTCGAGAAAAGATTCTCGAGGCCGGAGATCCTGACCTAGCCGTCAGTCTCAACAACCTGGCGCTGCTATATAAGACCCAAGGGAAGTACGCCGAGGCCGAGCCCCTCTACCGCCGCGCCTATGCCATCATGAAAGCCCGGCTGGGCCTCGCCCACCCCAACACCAAGACCGTCTTGTTCAGTTACGCAGACCTTCTCGTTCGACAGAGGAACCAGGACGAGATAAGAGCGCTCATGCCCGATCTTCAGGCAGCCTTCCAGAATCTCATTACCGGCGAGAAGGAAACACCGAGGGAGACTTCACCATGAACCAGACGACCATCCGTGTATCTCGCATCTCTCGTGCCTTACTACCGCTCGCGCTTCTGGTCTTTTTGGCCTCCTGCAATCCCGAAGAAGAGATTCATCACTACTTCGCAGAACTCGGCTTGAACCGACTCGCCGTTCTGCGCACGGACATTCAACCAGGATCATTGATTCTCGTCGGGAAGCAAGGTCCGATCTACAGCGGCCATTTGCGTTCATACGTGTCCTCACCAAAGCTTCTCTCGGGCGATTCTTTCCAGGAATACCAAGCGGTGATCGGGCGGTATCAGGACGACCGGGCTCTGTCCGCATCTGTGGCAGTATCTTTCATTCACGGCTTGTTTCAATTTTCTCCGCAGGCCGAATCGGCTCTGGCCGGGACCGTTCGAATTGATATGGTAGAGTCGCATGCACAGCGCATGGAAGTGGATCAGATCAAGAGATTTCTGGGCTGGCACGAAGCACAACCGTTTGTACAAGCCGTCCTAGAGGCGCTGAAGGACGGACAGAAAGCCTACCTCGCCTACGAGGTTCATCGAGCCACACGGCTGAAGATTTCCTCGGCCAGCGGCATCGACCTTGCTCCTACCCTTGGGGTTGGCACAATCGGCAATATTCCCCTCCAGGGCAAGGGCAAACTTTCCTATAAGAAGTTATCGGAACGAGAGATGCAGTTGGAATGCGAGCAGGAGTACGCATTCGCGGTGAGGACTGGCGAACTCCTGCCGGGAGAAGCGGCGAACAGCATTCAATTCAAAGTGACGAATTTTCTGAAACCTGGCTATGTAAAATCAGCCGGCACCGACGACCAATACACGGCCCCCGTTCTGGAAGGCTTTGCACCGCTTACCCTCGCGTCCAAGACAGGATCCTGATCCGATAGCTCAACGATTCCTTGGGGCAACACTCAAAGAAGAAGCATGTCGAATGGGGGCCAGCAACTGCCTTGGCTGTCAAGATCAGAACTGGGTGATTTCGATTGACCCATGAAAATGCGTCGCACACGACGACGCTCGTACAACGAGTCTCGAGATAACCATCTGGAGTCCAACCGATTAGAGGCCTCAGTATCCGAAGCTCCGAACAGCCATAGCCAACTCCGTGAGACGTTACGTGAAGGGAGACCGGGGAGGACCCCGTGATCTGTTGGACATGTCCAACAAGACTTCAGCTCCTCATAAGATCGGAGGCCAGGACCCAACCAAACCTGAATGATATGGTGCGATCAAGACCTATCAGCAATGGCTGAGGTGAATGATCTTATCGTTTCTGGGTTCTCATATCTCGGGGGGTTGGCGCTGTTGCACAAGCAAGCATTTACACCTGTTGGGGTCCGGCTGGTTTTTCTAACCTTGCATGACTCAGCCCTGCAGAAATAAAAGGAACCGACTACTTCTCCTCTTGCCTTCCTGGCTCCTCGCCTTCCATGGTAACCGCCTCATGCCTCGCACCCCTCGCGGATCCAGCGCTGACCACGCTTATCACGCGTTGAACCATGGCAACGGCAAAGCCGCCGTCATTCAGAAGGACGCCGACCATGCCGTCTTCCTCGATCTGCTCGACGCGACTAAAGCTCGACATCCCTTCAAGATTTTCGGCTTCTGTCTGATACTCAGTCATTCTCATCTGGTCGTGCAGCTAGCCACCGAGGCAGTCATCAGCCCATTCGTGCAGTGGTGGATGACCAGTCATGTCCGGCACTACCATCAGCAGTACCGCAATCATGACCATGACCGGGAAGGTCGCTTCAAGAGTTTTTTCATTCAGCAAGACGATCACCTCCTCGCCGCCCTGCTCGATATCCTGCTTAATCCTGTGCGTACCAAGTTAGTCGCTCACGATCGAGAGTGACGTTGATCCCATCTGCACGTCCCAGCGCTCACCGATCCCCTCCCCATCTCAGTTCCGACGGAAGAGCCGTTCTCACTCGAACCGCCACCCTCGCAGACTGAACCAATCCCGCTTCGTACCCGCCTGAATTGCCAGCAGCCGTTTGATTCAGCGGGCTGGCAAGCAAGACTACCCGCCATGTTCGGCCTCGCGTCCACACCGCATCTCCACGGGCGCCCTCGCAAATCCGTCAAAAAGTAGCCTGCCCTCTTCTCATGTCTAAACAGAGGGGGCGCCCATCTCGAAGCTTTCATGAAGAGAGCATGACTCATCGTGCCCTCCATATTCATCAAGCAGAGATCTCAAAAGACGTTGTCTCTTTTTGCCTTGTGACCCAGGCAACCGTCGGTCTTCGACCATTTCCACACGATGCACACCAGGATGTCTTGCTACAGGATGTCTCGCTGTCGGGTAGGGCAAATCCCTTCGTACCTCAGACTTGAGATGGATCCTCCGTTAGATTGTCGGATAAATGTATCCCGTGGGAAGCAGGCCAGACAGAGAAACTGTGTCAATCACTGTGTGTCGTGGTAATCGAAGGCGTGCTTTAGCTCACTGCTCTACGGTAGGACTAGTGAACGGATGAGGTGGGCAAAGTAGCCCGCCCTAATCATCTCGTGAACCAACCAAAACTGATCATGGACGGATTCCACGGAGATCCTTTGCGTGGCAACTCGGTAGGTTTTGATCGCCGTGATGACCAGCGTGAGGTCATTGCGCAGCCGCTTCCGATACAGCTTCCGGCCAGTAGCATTAGTCACGACCACACTGTTGTCGGTGAGGAGATCGTCTTCTACGGAACACCTCCTCTCACTCCCCTTGGCACAGGTGAGGACCCGCTGCCCCACCACGTGAGATGAACATTCGATTCTTCTCACAAGGAGCCTTCCTGATGACCATCTGGAGTTTGGAGAGCTGAGTACCCAAAGCCGTTTAACCTATTCGGTTTATGACAGCCATGGCCAAGTCCAGAGCCTCACGTGATCGGAGGGGACCAAGTGATTTGTTGGACATGTCCAACAAGATTTCACCCCCTCATGGCGCTCTACCCTGGCTCAACAGAAATGGCATGGTCCGATTGAGGCCAATCAGCTATCGCTGAAGAGGAACCCTACGGTTCGATCCATCCTCCGTCACAGACTACTGCGGAGAGACGGGCAACCGCGCTTCCTGCGTGGATGGATGAACAACCTTATCGCTTCAGGATTCCTACAGCTCGAAAACAGGGCCATAACTCGTGACGTCAGAGACTTCAGAAATACTGAATTCTTGGGCATGGCCTATTCCCGAGCGCTGACGACCTTGACTCATGTTGATGCGAGACGACAGGTATCGGCGGTCTGTTCTGATTCATCATTGAATACATCCACCTACTCCTGCAACGTGAGAACGAGGGAATTGGCACTACTTCACGAGCCAGCAATTTGCGCCTGTCGCCCCTGCGAGCTTTGCCAACTTTGCCAGACTTAAGCCACAGCATCCGCGCAACACTTCCATCTATTCGGCAACCCCGACCTCTCGCCTCACATCCGTGACGGCTTCAGTGGACCTTGGCTCCCTTCTCATCCGTTCATCGATGTCAATATCCCACTCGTACAGCCCTGTCCTTTCTTATTGAGCCACGTGAGTGACGGTGAGTCGCTGATCCATCATCGCGTCACACAGCGCAGGTTCTATTCGAGAGGACTGGACACCTCGGACAGGCCGCAGCCTAGGCCATGCCGTAAGCAACGATAATATTGCGAAGACTGGGAATATCCTTTCAACTCAAGGACCTGCTGATCGACTGAAACTCGCCGACCTTCGCTCGCTCCTATTTAAACCGGCACTGATCACCCGCGCTGTCTTGACATGGAGTCGTCTCCAGAAGTTCGAGGTAGCGTCCGATGGGTGCCTCGCTCACCGATACTCTGTGAGGCCGAAGTCGGCTATAAGTGAATTTCCACTTCTCAAACAGGTGCCGCAACGGATCCGACATGCCCATGGTGGAATAGAATTCCGATCAGATCGATCCGCTGAGCACGTTCGATCTTGCCATTGAGGTGAGGAGCTCGGGGGCGAGTGGGCCAGAACTTATTCCACTAATGTTGCAACGTCTCGAAAAACTCGCCACCGCGATCCGTCTGAACTTGGAAGTCGAGAGTCAGATCCAGGCAGTTCCGATCCAGGACGCGACGAGGTAAACGATGCGATCTCTGCTTCGGCCTCGCAGCTTCCGCATTCTCACTCACCAGAAATCTCCTCCACAGCTGTAATGCGTGGCAACTGATACCGCAATGCAGACAGAGCCCAGGCCTGCATTCTTGATTGCGGCATAGAGCTGAATCCTCACCCGCCTGCATCAAAGCCCCTCTTGATCGCCATTCATGGAACGGGAACACACATAAGTTCATTGAAAGGATGCGCATGTCCCTGACAGATCCGTGGCAGCTAAACGGTTTGTTGGACATGTCCAACAACAAATCCCCTGGCTCATGTCATTCATGACTGAACAGGATTCGTCAGTTGAGTGACGATTAACTCGAAGCATCGTGGTGAACGGTGCAGGCAGGGCAGTCGTCGTAATGGTCCGCCTGCCACGGCGGAGCCTGGATGTGTCGTGGGACTCGGCGAGATCCCATTCCACCCGCGTCGCAATCGGAAGCCCCCTGAGAGGGACCGCAGGCATTGCTGACGCTCCGCCACAACTGATTCGAAGGCCCTATCGGTCTCGTTGAACGATCACGGTCAGGAGTGCCAAAACTCAGACCACCTTTGAGTTCCCGATGAGTTCCTGATCCGATGCTCACTGTCCGCTTTCGCTCGCACATCTGCAAGAGATCAGTTCAACAGAATAGGGAGCACTGGCAACGCAGGACACAGCCTTTAGATTCCTGACGCTTCATCAGCCGCCGCTCACTAGCCACGAACCACTCCATGAGTGAGCCGCAAACATACTAACCGACGCCACTGCCCACGCAAAATCGGCAACGATGTCATCACGAGTGAGCCACCACAGACGACTGATCATAAGCCATCTTCTTGAATAGGCTGCGCATCAGAATGACGGAGAAAGATCGCAGGTCTCCATCGTAGAGCAAGCAGACCGACATAAATAATGTCTCCGGCATCGGCCAGCATCAGACTGGTCTGATGTCCAGTGACCAGCAATGTGAACACTCTGGTCAAAAAATCATGCAAGCCGTTGGCTGTACCAGTACGGCTCGTTCGTAACGTGACCCACAAACGTCATCGCCGTCAGCCACGCGACCAGATGATGATGGGAGGGGTAGCCGCAGCTTCACTGACCTGCGGCTCTTCACACTGCCGGTATCGCCCTAGCGACAAAACACGGTGGAATCCAGATCCAGGCTATCACCCAGCAAGATCGACCGCATGGTCTAAATGACTTCCAAGCCCTCCGCGAGCCGTCGATACCTAACGCGTGTGAAAACCGTCGCAACCTACCGTCGATGGAAACCGAGAGCAGCTCAGCATCCACGGAGGAGAGGATCGCGACGATCGCGGGTGAAGCGATCAAACGGTCCAGCGCCCACCGCCAGGCTGTACTTCAAACCTGCAGCACCTCCACTGCGGGAATCTGATTGTTGGAGGTTTTCGCGAATGGCGCGAGGTACAGCACGAGCGTAGCCAGCGGTCCAATCAGCCCGGATTCCGCAGTTGAATGTCGATCATGGAGAGGCGCCCGAGGCACACGGCGCGAATGGGAGAGCCCGTACGGGGGTGTCCGTCCGCTTCGGTGGCGGCTGTGAGGTATCGTCGGCCTCGCTCAGCTCCCAGTCCAAC
>PHGD01000021.1 GCA_011090425.1 Nitrospira sp. LK70
TTCGGGCTGATTACACAGAGTCTGATGAATCGCCGCCATGTTGGCAACAAAACTAGGGCTGTAGCCTTCTCCACGAAACCCTTGCAGACAGAGGAGGGTATGGCCTCGAAGACGGATTGGAGTGGAGGACCCGGCGTATATTTTTAGATCGGCCATCGCGGAAGGTCCATCGCCATTGTGTCACCGCCTAGCCAGACGATGCAAATAAACGGGAATTGGGCGTGGCATGGCGTGGGGAGTAGCTCACAGAGATGCACGAAACAAGATCTGACCCCTTTAGGCTTCTCGAGATGCTGAAGGAAGCCTATCGGCGAACCCGCAAAGATGGGGCGGTGGGCGTGGATGGCCAGACGGCGGGCGAGTATGAGACCCACAAAAGGGTCAGGGGCCTTTTATTGAGATGAGGTGATCTTTTAGCATATCATGCACGGTGATGGGCGGTCCCTTGCGAGCCGTTGTCGGGGGCATGAGCTATCATGTCTTGAATCGTGCCAATGGTCGAATGCCGCTGTGTGAAAATCCAGGCGACCATGGCGGCCTTTGAAAAGGTGCTTGGCGAAGCGCACGACCGTCTGCCGATGCGGATTCCGGCCTACTGTCTGATACCCACCCACTAGCATCTGATACGGTAGCCGTGGCAAGACGAAGATCCTTCGCGATTCATGGCCAGGATGACTCAGATGCACACACAACGGTGGCATGCCCACCGGCGTTCCGCTGGCGCGGGACATTCCGATCAGGATCGGTTCAAGTCCTTTCCCGTGGAGGCGGACGAACACTTCCTAGCGCTGTGTCGCGATATCGAACGCAATACCTTGCGAGCCAACCTTGTGCTTCGTGCGGAAGAGTGGCGCTGGTCAAATCTGTGGCGGAGAGGACAGCGGAGTGCCTCTGCGGTTGCCTTTTTGTCTGAATGGCGGGTGGTTCGGCCTCGCGGCGATTGGCCGATTGGCGCTCGCGCCGGCGATCGAAGGCCTGTGCCCACGGAGAAAATGTCCTCGGTCGGATAGATGGTTCGTCTCCCACGTTGCCGATCAGAAGGACGAGGACCTTCCGAACCGGAAGATCGAGGTGTCGCGGCCGGGTCTTCCCTCGTATGAAACGCACGGTCGGGCGTCGTTGACAGAGCACCACTTTCACAATAGTGTGATGCCATGGCACATCAGCTGAAGCGACTCTCCGTAGCACTCGACCATCGACTGCTGGCCGAGGCGCGGCGATTGACTCGCTCCCGAAGCAAGCGAGCCACGATCGCCAAAGCGCTTGAGGAGCTGGTGAAGCTACAGCGTCGTAAGGCGTTGGCTCACTCCCTGGGTACTGGCGTGTTCGAAACCACTGAGGCCGAATTTCGTTCTCGCCGCCGTCGTACACATGCCCGCCGTTGACCTCGACCCACGTCTCGTCGACACCAGCGTCTGGATTCGCGCCGACCGAAAAGGCCATGAGACCCTCAGAGATCGGCTCAAGGAATTGCTCGTTGCCGATTTCGTCTCGATTTGCTGGCCGATTCGAGCCGAACTGCTTATCGGTGTCAAAACGCCGGAACGGTGGGAGATCCTTGATGAACAACTGGCAGCGCTGGAACAGGTGTCGATAACGGAGTCGACGTGGTCGCGGGCTGCTCGCTTGGGGCACATGCTTGCGAGAAAAGGACAAAGCGTTCCGCTGCCGGATCTTCTGATCGCGGCCACGGCGCTTCTCCAGGGCCTTACACTCTGGACTGTAGATAGCGATTTTAAACGAATCGCCGCAGTGGCGCCGCTGGATCTCGACATATTCGGAACAGCGTAGCTTATGGTTTGCTCTCCATCTGGGCATCCCACGCTGAAGCCTCTCATCAGCCAGTTGACGTAACAAACCAAGAAAGCCGATCCGGGCCAGTGTGATCAAGGGACTTGCATCGAGAACGAGAATCACGCGGGTTGAGGAGGCGGCGAAGCGGCAAATGTCCGCAGATCGTCACGAAGGGTCTCTGCGGAATAGTCAAACCAGAGAGAAGTCATGGGGCCAGGCATGAGTAGTGACTTATTCCGGAGTCTCATTGCTCTTCTCCATCGCAATGGGCGCAAGGCATGGCGCTTTCGAGTACCCGTTGTTCGGTGCAGGCAACGGGTGGACCGTCGTGAGTCGTCATCAACAATGCGGACTCATCAAAACGTTTCATCCCCGGTCGGCTCATAGTGCGGCACCGCGTTCATGTCGTGTCGCAACTTCGATAACTCGAAATACATGCGGCGCCGGGCTCGGCTTTGATTGCCGAGCGGGCGGTGCTCGGCGATGCAGTGCCACGGGTTGTAGGAGAGCCGTCGTCCGAACGCGATCTGCGCCGGCGAGTCGAACTTCTGCTTGGGGATGCGCAAGGTGGCCACCGAGACGCGGGGCGACAGCCGCTCCGGCCACAGCACCGCATTGTTTTCGAGCGGCATCAGATGAGGATCGGTCTGCAATTGCAGGCGAATGTCCAGCTCGACATCGCCCTGATTGAGCGCGGTGATCATGGCTTGACGCAGGTAGTCATCAGGCGGCCGCAGCGGCAGACGCGGGATCGGGGTTTTCTGGTTTGATGTAGGCCACACCGAATATTGCATCGCCTGCCCTTCTCCTAACAGATAGGGCACACAACTGAAGTACGGCGCCTCGAATGGACTGCTCTGCGTCTTGATCCACAGTCCCTGCATGATGAAGTCCAAAAGGTGGGGACGGCGAAGATTAAAAAAGTAGTACATCTGCGCATTCTTCAGGCTCTCAAGCTGCAACTGAGCGTTCGCGCGTGTGTCCGGTGTGACAAAGGTCGGCGTGGATACGCCGAACATGTCCTGCGTGAACTTCTCTTCCTCCATCAATTTGGGACCGGGAACTCCCATCAGCTTGATGCTGATGCTCATGAACCCTACATCGTCGATGTCCGGCGTCACGTAGGGGCCTGGGCCGGAAAAGCGGACCCATGCGCGATAGGTCTTGGGTTGCGCGTAGATGCCGTGCCGGAACTGCGGCGGCAGGCCGTCGTGGACGATGAACTCCGCACGCACGATGCCGTGAGTCTTAGTATTTCCGCCTCGTTCGAATCCGCCCGGCTTCCACAGCCCGCGCATCTGCTTCTGGAACGAATCGATGATCGATTGAAGCGAGGCCTCTTCGTCCGGTTGGATCCTTTCCTCGGCGATCTTCAGTCTTTCGTTCGGGCGCTGCCAGTTGATCAGCGCGGTGGTCATGCGCGCGACCGGGTCTCGCAGCACCGCGTCGAAGGGCGGACGCATCCAGGGGTCGATGCGTCGCTGCAGTTGCACCAGCCGCAGTGATGTATCGCTGATCCAATTCAGGACTGCCGAACCCGTATCGGCAGGCGGCACCGGGCGGCTCGTCATTGAGCCCAACACGTTCCGTTGCATCACAACCCCTTTGAATGTGTCGTCGCGATGTACCGCAAGGTGCGAATACCTGGCAGGAAAAAGTAGGCGCCGCCTTGCACGGTGACGAACTGCGGCAACCTGTTCAAGCGGCGATCCGGCCCATCGGCTTGCGGAATTGAGAATCCATCAGTGGGGGAGTCTCCCGGGTCCGGCAATCGATGGCCGAGCAGTGGATCTCTTTCGCCGGTGAGACCGTCAAATTTACTCCCGATCACCCACGCGCTTTGCACAAACTCGAACTGACGCTTGATATTGGCCACAAGGCAGATGAAATGGAGCCCGGTCTCTGTGCCGGGCGAGGATTGCGTCGCGGACAGCGCTGGCGTCACGTCTGTACCGAATGTTCGTCCACGGCGAAGCAGGCGATGAAAGCGTGTCGATGCGACCAGATCTTGATGTCGCGCCGTTGCGTTGAATCCCAACATGCGCCACAGGCGCGAGAGGAGTCCCGGCGGACCGGGTGGCAAGTCTGCATTGCGCGGATTCACGCGTCGGATGTGGGCGCCCAACGGGCAGCGCAGCCCTCGCGGATCGGCTTCGTACGTGAAGTCATTCAGTTTCAATCGCTGCGCGGGATCGTTGCCGGCGACTGAGTCCTCGCTTAGCGCGACCAGAGGTTCGCCGTTTTTCTTCCGGCCAACCATCGCCTCGGCTAGTCGCTCGCGCAAGTCCACATCACCGTCCGCTTGCCGGTTCAGTTCGCTCCAGAAGCCTTGCACGTCTTGCTGAAGTTGACGCAACACGAGATAGCAGCCGTTGCGTCCGAGGTCGGCTTGGTCCGGCGCGTCTTCGGCTTTCGGCAGCAGAGCATCGGGGTCACGCCGTGGAGTAAGCAGCGGGCGCGCGGTATAGAGCCCGTATTCGTTGGGATAGCCGAGCAGGAACTCGCCGAGGCAACTCACGTTGCTGTACTCGAGCTGGTCCTGGTCGCGCACCGGGCGCTTGCGCTCCCAATCAATTTGCGGTTGCGAAATGCCGTCGGCGAATCCAAACGGCTCCATGCCATGTAAATCGGATGTCGACAGACGTTCGATGCGCACGAATCCGGCCCCGCATTGCGCTTCGATCTCCTGTTCCCATGCCGTCAGTTGCCCTGAACGGGCATACAGAAGCACGGCGACGTGCGGCATCCGGTTGCCGGTGCCCCATTTCCAACCGCTTGGATCATTGGCGCCGATATCTCCCAGACGGCGCGCGCGTGCGGCGTCGCTCGCCATGCCGGCGACGAATTCGGCTGAAAACTGCGCGAGCAGGTCTGGGGCGACCTCCAATGCACGCAGTCCTTCGCTCGTGAATGCGACGTGGAGTGCGGTCTCGGGCAGTGGATCGGCCTTGACGGCGCTCGTTACCGGCGCCTGCGCCAGCCACGTACGCGCCGCGGCCGGATCCTTGACGCGCAGGAGGAGAAAACAAGCTTCCGTCAGGTGCTTGTACCCGAACCGTATCAGACCCTGAACGTCGTCCAGTTCCACGGCCCTGCCCTGACTCAGGATTTCGTTCATAGCAACCGCAACCAGGCCTCAGCCTGCGTATCAGTCACCTGCGCAAGCTCCAGCCCTTCCCTGATGCGCTGGTTGCGCTTGAGGTCGACCAGGGCCAGGCCCGGGTAGGCCCTGTACCAGATCTCTGTCGGCAACTGATGCCGCCGCTGGTAGTTCTTGAACTTGTTTTCAATGCGTGCGCCGCGCGCGACCAGCCAACGAGTGCGTGGCCAGCCCACGCCGTGGCTAAAAGCGAGATTCAGGCCCCACGCCACCTTGTTGATGAAGTCGTCCATGTAGGCCTCGTGGCCGCCGTCATAGTTGCTGGTGAAGACGAGCCGGCGCTTGTCATCGAGAAAGGCCCAGAACGCAAAGTGAATCGTCTGCACGCGTGCGAGAAAACCGCGCGTGAAGACATGGCGACAGGTATAGTCGATCAGCACCAACACCACCGCCACGAGCCAGCGGCGAAACAGCCCCGGCTTGACCGAGCCGAACGCCGTGTACTGGTTGGTCACGTCGTAGTCTTCCAGCTGTTGCAATTCCAGCAGCGCCGCGCCGTCCGGGGGCGGGCAGATTTCGGCATCGGTGCTCTCTTTCGTGCGCAAGATGACGATCAAGAGCGGCGACAGGACAATCAGAAACGGTAATAGGATTAGGCCCGCCAGGGGAATCGCAACGAGATGGAGGAGCTTTGCGATTTGCCAGCGCAGTGGTGTCGGATCCGGCGGCGTCAGGCCAAGCCTTCCGGCGCTGACTTCAGCATCGACGAAGTCGATCAACTCGCGCCGGAGTTGCTGCGCTTGCCTGGCCGATGCGAGCGGCGCGCGCGGCACTTTCGCGGCGAGAGCACGTTGCAGAGCGCTTTCCTCCTTGACTTGCCGTACCGTGCGACCGACCCAGTTGATGTAGTTGGCAGCGAGTCGATGCTGATGCGCTTGCATCCAGGGTAGTAGATCATCATCCGCGTCGAAGCCGTCGCAATGCATGAAAACTCGGCGCAGGCCCGTAGCTGCCCGCCCTGCCAGATCCGCGATGCACTCGTCTGCCGATCCGTCACAGCTGCCGATAAACGCAAGGTAGACGGGCAGGCTCGGGCGCGGGATACCGATGTCGCCGAGCGTAGGATCATCCAGCACCACCAGCCGAGCAAAATGCAGCCGTTCGAACTGCCCGAACGGCAGGACCGCGTTCGTCGGGTCGGCCATACCAGGCTTCGAATTCATCGTCTTCAGCAGTTCCCGCAGACCCTGTTCCCGGCCTGGCGTGACCTGTGCCACCAGCATGAATTGGGACTGCGGAGTCACGGCATCACCCATCTCGTGACACTCTTGGCCATCGAGTTATCCATGATGCGCTCCCATTGCTTCAGTCGACTCATGACTCAGTGGTAAACAAGCCGGCAAGGTGTCATAGTCCTGCCGAAGTAAGTTTTCTGGAAGGAATGTTACGCCCCGTTTCTGCTGAATCGCAACCACTGCTGCCTTACGAAGCGTCTGCAAATCAGGATGACGTTTCCACTCATCGGGACTAATTCGGTGATGCAAGAGATGCATGGCCGGCGGCATCGGCGCTTCCAGCTGTTCTGGGCCGGCCATGTCCCACATGCTTAGCCGCACGAAGATCCGATCGGCACATTGCTCTAAATTGGCCTCGACCTCGGTGGGAGACCCATGCAGAAAGTTCGGAGGGAAGCTGTCCGTTCCATGATGACAAGCACCACAATACCGGTGTAACAGGTTGTGTTCGCCTGTCAGCGAAGCCTCCGACGCTGCACCTGTTGAGTGATGGGAGGCAACCTCGTCGTCCACCGGCGGCGGCATGTCGCGATCATCCAGACAGCAACGAAGGGTTACCGGGGCTCCTAATTGCCGATCAAGTGCAGCCAATAATGTCACACGGCGGAACGGCTGGTTGGCGAACGCATCGGTTCGGCCCATCAAGGTGTTTTGCGCTACGGCGCGTACCATCTGTTTGAGCCGCTCAGGCTGCCGATGCGCCAGGCGGTTCAGTCGATGGAGATCAGCCTTGGTGAAGAACTGCGCAAAGGTGCTCAGTACTCGCTCGATTGTCTGTGGAGTATAGGGGACGGTCCATACCTCAAGCGGTTCGCGAGGTAAGGTAGGCTCGTGCGGCCCGCGAAACAGGGACCGTGGTTCTCTTCCCTCAAGAGCGGTCGCTTCCACCTCACTGAGACCGGGGAACTCGCTCACTGCGACATACCGAAAGGGGTTGCGATTGGGAATATCCGGATTGGGAATGGCCAATCCATGCGGCCAGTGCGCACGCCATGCGACAAGAAAAGAGGGTGGCTCGACAGAGTCCTCGCTGGCTTGCCGATCCTGGCCCAATTTCTTAGACAGCGCATATCGAAGTACCCACTCGATCAGTTCGGCTCGACAGCTGATCGACTGCTCCGGTCGACCGGCCTGTTCACATCCCTCGCGCCAGAGCAGCTGGGCCAGCGAAATCTCATTGGCTCGATCAGTGGCATCATCGAAGGCTTGAAGCACTCCCACTCCTTGTCGAACGGGAAAGCCGTGATACTGACGACGTTGATGGACAAGCAGGGCGGCGATCTTGGGATTCACGTTGGTTTCGTCCCACATGGGGCGGGAAAAGATGGGGCTCTGATTTTGATGACAGGCGGTGCAGAGCGCACGATTGGCGTACCGCACGGTCGGCGTTCCACCGGCACGATAGTCATCGACAATCTGGAACTCGAACCGGCCCGCCGCCTCGTTATAGCTGATGATCTCCAATACAGCGGTCTTTTCATGGTAACCGACGAAGAGCCGATCTTTGAGATGCATGCCCGATAGACCCAAGGTCGAATCCGCTTCTGTATCGACGGCGAGCACAGCTCGCGGATAGGTAAAGAATGCTCCGTCGCCGGCTCGTCGTTGCAGCGAGCGATTGACGGGAATCAGCAATCGTTTAAGAGCCGACGCTGTACGTTCGGAGTGGAGTTGAGATTCGATTCGAGCTGCCAGAGCGGGAAACGGAAAGGGAATGTCGTAGACTTTTTTCCTGCTCACGTTCTTTGTAATAAGGAAATCAAACAACGATCGCCCGATCGGCGGGAGGTTCGTCCCAGGTTCGATCGGATCAACAACCCATGGAGGTACTGCCGAATCACGAGATACCGGGGTAGTTGGTTCCGCATAGGGAGTAGCCGCAGTGCTGTAGGACAGCTCCGCATCCTGGCGGCCACATCCTGAAACACACACAGTCGTCATGAGCAGGCATCCCATGGCAGTTGCCCACCGTCTCGTCATCCGTGTCATGTCGTGACCGATCAGACATTCATTCAAGGGGTTCCGTTAACCGGGCATGTTGGGTGCCTGCCTTGTTGGGCATTGCCGTCATGCGCTGATTGCCGATCCAACAGTCCTCGTTGACTGTCCCGGATCCGACAAACGACGAAGATTCCTTGTCCGCCACCGCCTTATTGTAGAGGGTGAAGTTCAAGGCAAAGACCTTTTTGATGTAGGCTCGTCCCAGATAGAACCCGGGATGAACCATGCGAATTTCGTCGCGGATCTCCAATCCTTCCCGCCCGGCCAGCACATCCGGCATCTCGCGGTAGCCAGGCACATCGTCTGTAAAGGCATAGTCGATGATGACGGATTCTCGGCGTCCGTCCAGCAGGCTCTGGCCACAATAGAGCTTCGCGGGGAACAGGAGCCAGGCATCCTTGCCGTCCACATCGAGTTTCTTGATCTTCTCGACGTTCGGACCGACGATCGGCTTGAGAAGGACCAGATCCTCGATGCGATTACGGAGCAGCCCTTCGCTGCGATAGAAGACTTTCCCTTTCCAGATGAATTCGCCGATATGCTGGAGTGTGGCCGCTTTGCGGTCGACGAGGAATCCTCTGATGCCTCCTCCGACGATTTCGGCCAGGCGGGCCCGTTCGCTTGATCCCTTCGGAAAAAACATTTGCCCATCGTACACCCCGTCCGGGATCGGGCCGGCCGTCAGGCGAGCATAGATCTGATCGACCTGTTCCTGCGTGGCGCCCTTGAGATTATCCGGCGTGATCTTCATGAGATCGGCCGGTGTGAGGGGTGACTCGTGCTCCAACCGGGCAAAATCAACCTTGTCGGAGTATTGCTCGCCGCTCCGGGCAAACGGAATCGGCGGCGGCTCTGGGTTGCAGCCGAGGAGAACAGCTTGGCTCACCATCAAGCCGACCGACATCAACCATCCTGCCTGTTTCATCGTGATCACCTCTTCACAGGGTTTGTGCATTAGAGTGTCGCGAGGAATGCTGTCAGCGCATCCTTCTCTGTATCCGAGAGATCCTCGCCGAATCGGTGCCCGTCGTTTTCGATGACTGCGAGACTGTTGCTGTAGACCTTGCGCAATTCCGCTCCAGCCTCAAGGACTGATCCCGGCTTCTCGAGTAGCTCCTTTCCCTTTTCTTGGATCGTCTTGGCGATCTGTTCGCCCTCTTCCGCTCCATAGCGACCGACGTATTTGGCCTTCAGCTTGTCAACGTCCACCCGCGCCATGACGAGATCTCCCACCAGTTCCTTGTGGCGAAAGTTCCCGATGCGCGCAGCCGGCGTGCCGACTGGGAAGCGAATGGCCGTGTCGACAAAACGCTCCAGTTTGCCGTCGCCCAGCTTCGGGAACAGCCGGATGGTCACCTCGGAATTGAATCCGGTCACCTTTGGAATTCGTTGAGCAGGGTTAAGTAACTCTTTCATCGATGCTTTGTAGAGCTTGAATCGTCCTTCCACGCTAGGATCGAATATCCAACAGGGTGGAGGGGAGGCCAGCGGTTTCCCATCTGTATCGACATATGATGAGTAGTAGTGCTCATCTAAGGGACCACCGCAGACTTCAGGGCCCACGGCGTTGTTGTGCATGAATGGAGCGTAGGCCCAGAGGCTGAGGAGTGAGATGTTGCGATAATAGCCCCGTCCTCCGTCTGAGGGTTCCTTGAGCTGTGGATCGCCGGGCTTCGCCCGCAAGGTTTCAGAGCCGTACTCTTCCCAGACGTGGCCCTGCATGTGATTGGAATGGAGGGATCGCGAGCGGTTCGTCCCGACCTCGCTTACAGGGATGACCTTGTCGTTCCCGAGCCAATCGATGCGGATGCCTTTGTCCTTAGGATCTGTGGAGACCGTTCGAAAATCTCGATTCTCGAACGGTGGGCTCTGGCTGGAATGGCATGAGGCGCATTTGCTCGCGAAAATCAGGCGACCCTGCTCAACTGCGCCTTTCCCGAATTCCTTATTGAGCTGTTCGACGAGCACGGCGTTGTTCTTCAACCCACGGGCTTGATACAGGTCGGCCGGGGCTCCGGTAGACAAGAACTGAGCGATTTCGCCCAAGCGATCCTCAATCGCACGGAATTGTGGACAGTCCCGGCGAACCTGTCCGATGTCGAACGGCGTCTGCCCGAACCCACGCATCGTAGGATCGAACTGCCGCATATCCGTGAGATGATTGACCCACCCTTCCTCCGAGCAACTGCCGATGTTGAAGTAGACGCGTTGAATGGCCTCGATGGTGCCGATACTGTCTTCTCCGCCTTTCAGGATGTGGTGGACGAACTCTTTCTTGCGGCCCCTCTCCCAACACTTGCCGTCCTTGCCCGGTTCACACCAACAGGTCCGCTCGTCTTCGCCGGCCGGACACTGCTTGGTCTTGCGCCACTTGATGATGTCTTCTTCGAACGTCGGTCGCTTGGCCAGGTTGATGATCGCGTTCATCGTGCCGGCGTTGTTGACCTGATCGTTCGGAATCGCCGAGGTATCGACCGCACCGGGGCGCGAATGCCCGTAGATTTGGTACTCAATGGTGTTCGGCGCCATTCCCGATCCCAAGATCTGCGCGAATCGGCCATACTGATTGCCGACTGTGCCGGAGAGATTCTCCCATTTCGGATGGATCGGATCTTTGGGAGGACGGATCGGATCGAAGGCAATATGGCAGGCACCGCAGGACATGCCGATACGATAGGGTGGCTCGATCGAGCCGTCGACCAGATGACTCTTGGCGGGCGCTTCACGGTCCTTGCGCGGCACCACTTTGGCCGTATAGCCGTCCCACGAGTCCAGATGTCCGCCGTTGATTTTGAGCCATTTCACCTTGTCGAACTTGGGATTAGGGAACTTTCGGAGGCCCAGTGCACCGGTGGACGTTCCGAATTCAAGGTCGCAGGCCGACTGGCGAAAATCTTTTTGACCGTGCGTGTCATCCTTGGCAAGCGGCACGTCCTGCAGATCGCAGGCAGGATCCCGATACCCGCTCTTCCCGACATACTTGAGCAGTTCGTCGTCGCCTGGACAGAAGTCGAAACCGTAGGTCTCGTCATAGCTCTTGGCCGGACAGTGGGGATCGCCCGGCTTACAACAATCCGGATCGTTGATCAGACCCCATCGATGGAAGCGCGCGTCGCGTGCATCGCTTCGCAAGACCCGATACCAATCGATCATGACACCGAGCCGCTGCTGATAGACGTAGGTAAAGAAGCGAGCGTTGCCGGCTGTGGCGTTGAACCAAATCTCCGCTCCAACCAGCTCGGCATCCGTCAGGTGCTTGCCATAGTGAAATGGTGAAGGGGCTGGCTTGCCGCTTGCCGCGACAGCCGTTCCTTCCGCCAGGACCACATACCCTGTGAGTAAGGCCAAACCGAGAGTGAGTGTGAGTACGGTTTGTATCCGTCGCATGACCATGTCCTCCTCCGTCCTTATGAGCACCGTTCAGGCGCTGTCGGTGCTCACCAGCGAAGCCTTCGGCATCCAGCGAGCTCTTGAACGTGAGAGTACCGAGGCATGTACGTAGAGTCAACGAGCAAGTAGCTTGCCTAGGGGTGTATCGTAGCGAGTCGTCAAATCTGTGAAGATTGTGAGTGAATGCCCGCGGCAAGCGCCAAAGTAGTATCTGATTGGATACCGAGTAGGATCAGAAAGGATACAGTGGATAGGGTCTTTGGCTCGTGAGTTGATGCCTCTCGTGCAGGATGCTCGTCTGTAAAGAAGAGGATACCGAAATTGCCGGCTATTAATTCAGAGGACTGTTTCTTGACAGGCGAAAAGCATTCTTGCTAGCTTGGCGATCGTTTCCCAAACGTACGCATCGGTTCTTTCCCCAACCGGGCTGTATCTCCGTGAATTTTCAAGACCTTATTCTCGCCCTCCATCGTTTCTGGGCCGATCAGGGCTGTGTCGTTCATCAACCCTATGATGTGGAGATGGGTGCAGGGACGTTTCATCCGGCCACGTTCTTGCGATCACTCGGACCGGAACCATGGCGGGCGGCCTATGCGCAGCCCTGCCGTCGTCCGACTGATGGCCGCTATGGCGAAAACCCCAACCGTCTCCAGCACTATTATCAGTACCAAGTCGTGCTGAAGCCGTCACCGGACAATATTCAAGAGCTGTATCTAGAAAGTCTGGCCCGGCTGGGGATCAATCCCAAGGAGCACGACATTCGCTTCATCCAAGACGATTGGGAGTCGCCGACCCTGGGGGCCTGGGGGCTTGGGTGGGAAGTGAGACTGGATGGGATGGAAATCACTCAGTTTACTTACTTCCAGGAGATCGGCGGGATTGAACTGGCTCCGATCACGGGCGAAATCACGTACGGCACGGAGCGCATCGCCATGTATCTGCAAGAGGTGGACAACGTGTTCGACCTGGCCTGGACGGACTCGATCAAGTATGGCGATATTCACCATGAAACTGAGGTGCAGGGGTCGCGGTACAACTTCGAGGAAGCGGACGTCAGCATGCTCATGCAAGCGTTCCAGGCGAACGAAGCCGAGTGCAAACGATTGCTCGCACAGGCCGACAAGCGCTTGACCTTGCCCGCTTACGACTATTGCATCAAATCATCGCATGCGTTCAATCTCTTGGATGCACGCGGCGCCATCAGTGTCGCGGAACGGACCGGTTACATTGCGAGGGTGCGGGCGCTGGCGAGGCAATGTGCCGAGCGTTATATCGAGGAGCGGGCCGCGATGGGGCATCCACTCATGAGGATGCAGGTGCTGCCTCGATGAAACGCCGGCTCGTGAAGAAACCTCGGCAGAACACCCGCGGCCCCAAAGCGACCGCTGAGTTATTGTTCGAGATCGGGATGGAGGAGCTGCCGTTTGAATTTGTCGCGCCGGCCCTGACGGCCCTTCGAGAATCAGCCGACCGCATGTTTCAGGATGCGCGATTGTCGTTCAAGTCCGTCAAAACCTATGGGACACCACGACGGCTTGTCCTGGTGGTGGACGGTTTGCTTACCCATCAAACTGCGGTTGTCAAAGAAACGATGGGGCCATCGAGAATGGTGGCATTCGACCAAACCGGCCAACCCACGAGAGCAGCGATGGGATTCGCAACGGGCCAGGGCGTTGCAGTGGAAAGTTTGGAGGTTCGCGAAACGCCGAAGGGCGAGTATCTTTTTGCGGTCAAGCACGATACGGGGCGAGAGACCGCAACCCTTCTTACGGAACTACTGCCTCACCTTGTCGAAAAGATTTCTTTTCCTAAAGCCATGAAGTGGAACGACACGGGCCTACGCTTTGCCAGGCCCGTACGGTGGATCGTTGCGCTCTTCGGAGGGAAGGTTGTGCCGGTGGAGATAGCAGGCATCCGGGCCGGCAATCGAACGTCCGGTCACCGCGTGATGGGTGGCGGAAAACCTATCCCGGTGAGGGATTTCAAGACCTATAGCCGTGAGCTCGAACGGCGAGGGGTGCTGGTTGATCCTGAACGGCGCCGAGCCAAGATTCAGACACAAATCGACGGTCTTTGTGCCGAAGCGGGCGTTGCCTTGAATACAGATGATGCCCTGCTCGATCAGGCGGTGTACACCACGGAGTGGCCTTGTGCCGTCCTGGGCAACTTCAAACCGGAGTATTTGGCGGTTCCACCGGAAGTCCTGATGACGTCGATGAAGCACCATCAAGGATTCTTTTCGACCAAGAACAAGCAGTCCGGCAAACTGGCGCCTCATTTCATCGCAATCGCCGACAATGAACCTCAAAATATGGCGCTGATTCGGACGGGGAACGAGCGGGTGTTGGCAGCGCGATTGGCCGACGCGAAGTTCTTTTTTGACGAAGACCGTAAGGTGACGCTGGAGGAACGGGGGAAAAAACTCAGCGGCGTCACGTTCCATCAGAAGCTCGGCACGATGGCCCACAAGGCGGAACGAGTCTGCAGGCTTGCTCGTCTCATGGCCGGCGTGCTGGCGCTTCCACAGGATTCTATCGAGGCCTGTGTGAGAGCAGCCCAACTCTGTAAAGCGGATCTCCTGTCCGGCATTGTGGGGGAATTTCCGGAGCTTCAAGGCATCATGGGAGGATATTACGCGCAGCATGATGGAGAGAAGCGCGAGGTCTGCGACGCCATCCGGGATCAGTATGTTCCACGGGGGATGGACGGGGCCTTGCCGGAAACGACCGAAGGGCTCGTGCTGGGACTAGCCGACAGGCTCGATACGATCGTGGCTTTTTTTCAGGCCGACATCATCCCCAAAGGGTCAGAGGATCCGTTTGCATTGAGGCGGCATGCTTTGTCGGTCGTGCGAATCGTGATTGAAGGCAATATCAAATTTGACCTGCGTCGGATGATCACGAGCGCTAGGCAGGGCGTGGAGACTGACGTCAAACCGGCAGCGTCGATCGTAGAGGATCCGTTTGGATTCATCATTGAGCGGCTTCGGTTCTACATGAAAACGACGAAGAACCTGCGGGATGATGTGATTCACGCTGTCACGGGGTCCGTCACGAACGAATGCGATTTGATCGATCTTGCTCGCCGAATGGAGGTCCTACAGACCACCGCTTCCCTTCCGGAATTTGACCCCTTGATAGTCGGGTTCAATCGAGCGAACAATATCCTCAAGAAAGAGGGAGTGAGGAAGTCGGAGCCGACACCGGTGGATTCATCGTTGTTCAAAGATGATGCGGAGCGGGAGCTCCATCAGCGATTGCAATCCATGGAAGAACGGTACGACAGGCTGATCGAGGAGCGTCAGTACAAGGACGCGCTCCATTGTCTGGTTCAGTTGAAGCCGTCCATCGATCGTTTTTTTGAATCCGTGATGGTCAATGTCGAAGATTCCGCATTGCGTCATAATCGGCTTTCGTTGCTGAGACATGTGACGGATGGTTTCTTCGGGAAGTTCGCAGATTTTTCACAGATTGTGGTACAAGTACGGTAGATCAAATCGGACTGAGTGACAGGCATCCTGTCGGCGAGACGTGAAACAAGACTGGAGAGGCCATGGATCAGCCGATGACGGACGTAGGCCGTCGGGCGGACAAGATCCGACGATTTTCTCTGGGCATCTCGCTGACCTTGATGGTGCTCTGCAATGCAATCCTCCTCCTCGGGCTTAGACTCAGCGGCATCAATTTGGATGACTTGGTGAAGACACCCGAGCTGTTCAACGCAAAACAGGACGTGTGTCTTCGGCTGACGTGGCAGTCATTCCCTGGCATGAACGAACCGGTTCGGCTCTGCTCGGAATGGCTTATTCTCTCCGACCCGAGCGGGAAACCCCATTATCTTCAGCCGGACACGAAGCTCAAGAAGGGACTTGACGGCCAGTATTACGTCGATCAGGGTATTCAAGCCGACTACCGATTGTTGATGCTGATCTTGTTCGTCACCGTCATTATCGTCGGTGGCGTAAGGGCGAAGTGGTTCTTGGTGAACCGCTATCGGCTCCGTCTGGAATCAACCGAGGGTCGTCGCGCGTCGCCCGTTCATTGATACGCACGCTTCCCGGAAGGAGAAGTCACGTGGCAAAGAAATATGTCTACTATTTCGGCGACGGCAAAGCCGAGGGTACGTCGAACATGAAGGAACTGCTCGGCGGAAAGGGCGCGGGATTGGCCGAGATGACCAATTTGGGTATCTCCGTCCCACCGGGCTTCACGATTACGACCGAAGCCTGCATCGAATACTACAAACAAGGCAAGAAATATCCGCCTGGAATGTGGGAGGCGACGTTAGCCGCCCTGAAGCGCGTGGAGCGGTCGATGGGGATGGGGTTCGGCAATCCTGAGAAGCCGTTGCTGGTGTCCGTGCGGTCCGGCGCCCGCGCATCGATGCCCGGGATGATGGACACGGTACTGAATGTGGGCCTCACGCTGAAGACGGTCGAGGGGCTTGCCGCCAAGACGAAGAACGAGCGGTTCGCCCAGGACAGCTATCGTCGTTTCGTCACGATGTTCGGCAACATCGTCATGGGGGTGCCTCGCGAACACTTTGAAGCCATCCTGAACCACAAGAAAGAAGAAATGGGCGTGGCCCACGAGACACAATTGGACGGGGGAGTCTTGCGGGACCTTGTCGGACGATTCAAGTCGTTGGTGAAGGAGGAGACCGGGAAGGATTTCCCGGATGATCCAAACGACCAACTGCGGATGGCGATCAACGCGGTGTTCTCGTCGTGGAACGGTGCGCGCGCCATTACCTATCGAAAGCTCAACGGCATTCCGGACCATTGGGGCACCGCAATCAACGTGGTGGCGATGGTGTTCGGCAACATGGGCGACACCAGCGGGACCGGTGTGGCGTTCACCCGCGATCCGAATACCGGCGAGCACAAATTCTTCGGCGAGTGCCTGATGAATGCTCAGGGCGAGGACGTCGTGGCCGGCATCAGAACGCCGCTGCCGGTCACTGCCCTTGCGAAGAACGTCCCGGCCGCCTACAGGGAGCTCGAACAGACCTATAAGAAGCTTGAAAAGCATTACCGAGACATGCTCGACCTGGAATTTACGATTCAGGAGGGCAAGCTCTATATGCTGCAAACACGCGTCGGAAAGCGGACCGGCATCTCGGCGGTTCGTATCGCCGTCGAAATGGTGAAAGCAGGACTGATCACGAAGCGCGAAGCGGTGCAGCGGGTCGGCCCCGATCAGCTGGCACAGTATCTCTATCCCATCTTCGACTCACAGGTGGAGTCCGGTTCGACCCCGCTGGGCAAAGGATTGCCGGCCGGTCCCGGTGCGGCGGCGGGCAAGATCGCGTTGACGCCGGACCGCGCGGTCGAGATGAAAGCAGCCGGTCAACGTGTCGTGCTGGTCCGCGAAGAAACCAGCCCGGACGACATTCACGGCATGAACGCGGCAACCGGCTTTTTGACTGCACGCGGCGGGATGACGTCGCATGCGGCGGTGGTGGCACGGCAGATGGGCAAAGTCTGCGTGGCCGGCTGCGAAGCAGTGCAAGTGATCGACGCTCAATCGGTGCGGATCGGCGCGAAGGTGTTTCACGAAGGGGACTATATCTCCGTCAACGGGTCGACGGGGAACGTCTACGACGGCGATGTGCCGGTGGTGGAGTCGGAAATCATTCAAGTGGTGCAAGGGAAGCTGGATGCCAAGCAGTCGCCGAAGTATCAACTGTTCGCGACGTTGCTCTCGTGGGCGGACGGTGAACGCCGGTTGCGTGTCCGGGCCAACGCCGACGTACCGGACCAGGCCAAGATTGCGAGAGGATTCGGAGCGGAAGGCATCGGCCTCTGTCGGACCGAACACATGTTCTTTGCCGAAGATCGTATTCCGATCATGCAGAAGATGATTCTGGCGCGGACCAAAGAAGAACGCGAGAAGTACTTGGATCAACTCCTGCCGCTGCAGAAGCACGATTTTGTCGGGCTCTATCGGGAGATGCAGGGATACCCGGTCACGATTCGTCTGCTTGATCCGCCGCTCCACGAGTTTTTGCCCAAGCGCGAAGAATTGATGGTGGAGATTGCGCAGCTGGAATTGACTGAGCATGACGGGGCCAATCTTGAGGAGAAGCGCCGTTTGCTGGCCCGAGTGGAAGAACTTTATGAATTCAACCCCATGTTGGGTCTTCGTGGATGTCGATTGGGCATCACAATGCCGGAAATCACCCGTATGCAGGCGAGGGCGATCATGGAGGCGGCTTGCGAATTGGCGAAGGAAGGCAAGAAGATCGTGCCGGAGGTCATGATCCCGCTTGTCGGCATGGTCTCTGAAATGAAGTCGCAGAAAGATCTCGTGAAAGAAGTCGCCCAGGAGACGATGAAGCGGTATGGCGTCAAGTTGAGTTACCTGGTCGGCACGATGATCGAGTTGCCGCGCGCGGCGGTGACGGCCGATCGGATTGCGCAGGAGGCGGAGTTCTTCTCGTTTGGGACGAACGACCTGACTCAGACGACGTTCGGCTTTTCACGCGACGATGCAGCCAAGTTCATCGATTTCTATAAGACCGAGAAGATCATGGACTCGGATCCCTTTGCCGTGCTCGACCGCGAAGGCGTCGGTTTGCTGATGAAACAGGCGATCGAAGGCGGGCGCAAGACAAGGTCTGATCTCAAGCTCGGCATTTGCGGGGAACATGGCGGCGATCCCAGTTCCGTCGAGTTCTGCCATCAATTGGGATTGGATTACGTCAGCTGTTCCCCCTTTCGTGTGGCGATCGCGAGGTTGGCGGCGGCGCAGGCAGCCATCGCGGAATCGAGTGCAAAGCCGGCAGGGAAAAAGGCTCGGACGGCGCGCAAGCCGTCGACCTCACGTCGCAAGAGACGGTGACCAGCAGTCAACGAGATCTCCACTTCATGACCCTGGCCCTTCGCCTGGCGGCGAAGGGCCAGGGGACGACAAGCCCGAATCCGATGGTCGGAGCCTTAGTGGTTCGGCAAGGTAACATCATCGGGGAGGGTATTCATCTCCGACCAGGGACTCCTCACGCAGAAATTCTGGCGCTGCGACAGGCGGGGAAACAGGCTCAAGGCGCCACATTGTACGTGACGCTTGAGCCATGCTGCCATCTGAAGAAGCGCACTCCCCCTTGCGTCCCAGAAATCCTTCGCTCACGCGTCCGCCGTGTGGTGATTGCGATGCAGGATCCGAATCCATCGGTAAAGGGTAGAGGAGCCGCAGCGCTTCGGCATGCCGGACTCGCAGTCACGGTCGGAGTTGCCCGGTCTGAGGCGGAAGCACTGAACAAGTTCTATTGCCATTGGACGAAAACAAGCCGTCCCTATGTGATACTCAAGGCGGGGATGACGCTTGACGGCAAGCTGGCGACGGCAACTGGGGAATCGCGATGGATTACGGGTACGTCATCTCGTCGGGAGGTGCATCAACTTCGTTGTGCTGTCGATGCAATCTTGATCGGAGTAGACACCGTTCTGGTTGATGATCCCTCACTGACAGCGAGAACGGGACCGCGACTGGATAAATTAACACTACGGCAGCCTCTTCGCATCGTGGTCGATAGCCGGCTGCGCACCCCGTTCAACGCAGAGGTCCTGGGGCAACAGGATAAGGCTAAAACGATTGTCGCGACAACTGCTGCAGCTCCAACAACTCGACGATCGGTCCTGCAAAAGAAGGGCATAGAGATCCTCACGTTGCCTGCTCCACAGGGTCGTGTTTCGTTGCCCGCTCTGCTCAAGCAGCTCGGTCGGCGCGGTATCCTGTCCTTACTCGTGGAGGGTGGTAGCGAGGTCAATGCGGCGATGCTGAAGGCAAAGTTGGTCGATCACATTCGTCTCTACATGGCGCCGCTGCTTCTCGGTGGCCAGAATGCCAAGGGTGTGATCGGGGGAGCAAGTCCGGCTCGGCTCGCAGGAGCGACCAAGCTACGCCATCTGGTAACACGATCCGTCGGTGCCGACCTGCTGGTGGAAGGCGATCTGTGACTGCCTGGATAAGAGTCATCAGCTTGGCGGTGGTTCTTGGCGGTGGAATTAACTCCAGCGTGGCAGAGGAGCCGGTAGCGGCCGTCGAGAGTCTGACTTCGCTCGTCGTCCGATACCTAGCAGCCCATGACAGTGATGAGACCGATCGGTTGTTGCGGCGCATTCTCCTCGACCAAGGCGCGTCTGTCGAAACAGTCTCTCATATCATAAGGACTGAACGGGTCTATCAGAACCAACCAGTCGGGAGTCTTCCGGAAGAACCGATCGTGATCCGTGGACAGCAGTACCCGCTGTCCCTGTTTATCCCGCCGACGTACCAAGCTTCGAAGGCCTATGCATTAGTCGTGTGTCTGCATGGATTTGGTTTTACCGGCGAGGAATATTTGGAGCGATGGCGACCACGGTTGGGCGAGGACTATCTGTTGGCCTGTCCCTCCTATCCCTCCGGTGCCTGGTTTACAAGGCGTGCTGAAGAGCTGGTGCTGGAGACGATCCGGCAAGTTGCGCACCGGTATCATGTGGATCCCGATCGCGTGTTTCTCACCGGCATGTCGAACGGCGGGATCGGTACCTGGTTGATCGGGATGCACCATGCGACGTTGTTTGCTGGCCTGGCACCCATGGCGAGCGGATTGGATGATGTGTTGATGCCGTTCTTGGCGAATCTTCGAAACACGCCGGTCTATATCATTCATGGAGCCAAAGATCAGGTGATGCCGGTGGAGCTGAGTCGCTCGATCGCCCGCGAGCTGGAGAGGCTCGGCTATCCCTATGTATATCGCGAGCATGAACGTGAGCATCCGATGGCGGGCGGGCACTATTTCCCCAGAGAGGAGTTACCGGACCTTGTTGACTGGTTCAATCGTCAGCGCCGTGATCCCTTGCCGACCAGCCTGACCGTCGTCCGTGACGGGAGTCACTTTCAGTCGTTCAACTGGGTCCGCCTCGATGCGACCGATCAGATTGCGGCATTTTCAGAAGATTTGGTGGACAAGCGGGACGAACGAATCAAGCGTCGGGTGTATGCCAGGCTTGACGCCTCGATTGCCGGAAGCAATCGTATCGAGGTGAAGGCCGAGCACGTTCAGCGCTATAGCCTATTTCTGAACGAGCAGTTGATCGATGTCTCCAAACCGCTCACGGTGGTGACGAACGGCCGTCTCTCGTTCGAAGGAACCGTGACTCCATCAGTGGAAACCTTGTTGAGACAAGCGAGACTACGACAGGACCCTGAGCGCCTCTTCTCCGTTCATCTCACGATTGACATCACGAAGCAGGCTTCATGAATTCCGCATGGCGGTTCCGGCCTGGCCCTGTGACCCACATGCTTGTTGTGTGGATCGGCATGGGGATACTGGTGTCTGCCGGATATGGCCGGGCGCAAGCCTGCACATTGCCCCCCGATCATGCCGGGCTCATATTTCCCGTCGAACGAGTGGATCCCGTCTGGACCTGTAGACTGCAAGCCATCCTTCAGAATCATACGACCGAGAGCAGGCTCGGCCCGATCCGAACCGCTCTATCCGAACCGCTGTATCGGCATCTGTTGGATCATCCTCCCTTTACAGCAGATATGATCCGGCGCCTGCATCTCGGTCGTTACCGGTCGGAAGCGCGAGGCCCTGGTCGTTTCTGGGGCGATGACGGCGAGGGGACGAAGGGCATCGTTCAGCTGGTGTACGAGGATCCTACGAGCCGCATCTACTTTCTTGAGGGAACTCATGAAGGCCGATGGCTTCCTCACGTGACCGGGACAGCGGTCGTCTTTCTCAGGACAGGTGCCATGCGAGACGCGAACAACAATGAAGCGACGGACAGCACATTGGTTGCGTACACCAAGTTGGATAATCGTTTTCTTTCCGGTTTGGTTTCCCTCCTGCAACCGCTTGTTTCCAGCGTTGTTACAAGCCGGTTGCAAAAAGGAGTAGAGACTGTCGACCGATTGGGAGCGATGATAAAGCAGGATCCCCAACGGGTGATGTCCGCACTGGCTGGCCCGCCGTCTTTACCGGAGCATCACGTGGCGTTTCTGAAACAGACACTGATGGGTCCACAGAGCACCGGCGAAGGTAGCTCGGACGGTGGATCGATCCCATGACGACATCGCGCAGTTTCGTGCTGATCTGCACGGTCGGCATCTTTTGCTTCATCAGCTACAACATGGTGCGGATGCCCGCGCTCTCCTTGTTCGCCGAATCGCTCGGCGCTGGTCCGGAGCGGATCGGTCTGATCGTGTCCGTTTCGACCTTGACGGGCGTCTTCCTGAAACTGCCGTCCGGCGCCCTCTCCGATATCTATGGAAGGCGGTTCTTGCTGCGGATCGGCGTAGTGGCGTTCGGGCTACCGCCGTTTCTCTATCCCTTCATTACGAACTTGGATGCGCTGACGGCACTACGGTTTCTGCACGGTTTCGCAACAGCCATCTTCGCTCCGAGCGCTCTGGCCACTGTGGCGGAGCTCTATCGGGAACGGCGCGGTGCGGCGCTCGGGACCTATACGGCATGCACCCAGTCCGGTTCTCTCTTGGGCCCCTTTCTCGGAGGATATCTCGTCCATGCGGCGGGCTTTCCCACAGCGTTTGTCACGGCCGGCGTCTTCGGCTGCATCGCCATGCTGTTGTTCTATAGCCTTCATCTCGACGTCTCGGTGCCGGAGAGGAGGGAACAGGGGCTGACTGTGGTGTTGTCCGAAATGTGGAAGGGGTTTGCCGTCGTCGCCAAAAACAACAAGGTGCTGATCACCAGCATGACCGACGCAGCCAAGATGATCGCGAACGGAGCCTTGATGGCGTTTCTGCCGTTGTACGGAGTTGCAGTAGGTTTGAATCCCGGCGAAGTCGGTCTCTTGTTTACCGTCCAAGCCTTTACGTCGTTTTTCTCCAAGCCGATTATGGGGCGGATATCAGACCGAGTCGGTCGTCAGCCGTTGATTGTCCTTGGTCTCTTCATTTGCGCCGGAACCTTTGTCTGTATCCCATATGTAACGATGTTGCCTGTCTTGCTCCTGCTGTCGGCCGGGTTCGGCTTCGGTGAGGCGGTCGTTTCTTCATCCTCATCAGCTCTTGTTGCTGACAGCTCCGAGTTCAAGACGCTCGGAGCCGGTATGGGAATGCAGGGGACGATCATGGATATCGGGCATGCCAGCGGACCTCTGTTGGCCGGCCTGCTGATCGCGCACATGAGTTATGGAGGCGCCTTCATGGTCATTGCAGGCTTGCAGATCACAGCAGCTGTCGTCTTCTGGCTGGCCATGAAGAAGAAATAACAAAAAGTCGCTATACTATGTGGCGGCATTGAATCATCAACCGGTACTTGAGCTTTGAAAGTCGGGAATTAGAACATGTTCACCGGTATTGTCGAAGAAATAGGCGCGATTACCGTCCTGAGAAAAACGCTTGCGGGGACCAGGCTCACGATTCTGGCATCGACGGTGATGAGCGACCTGAAGATCGGTGACAGCGTGAGCGTGGATGGAATCTGTCTTACGGTCGTATCGAGAAGCGAGCGTGACTTTTCCGTAGAAGTTTCTCCCGAAACACTCTCGGTGACGACGCTCGGCAACTTTGCTGTGGGACTGCCGGTCAATCTAGAAAGGGCCATGAGGCTCAACGAACGCATCGGCGGGCATCTGGTGGCCGGGCATGTGGATGGGATCGGGGTCATTCGCAGTCGGCATCAGGACGGCAATGCCATCATGTTCACCATCGGAGCGCCTCCGGAGATTCTGCGCTATTGTGTCGCAAAGGGCTCAATTACCGTCGATGGGATCAGCTTGACCGTTAATGACCTGAGCGAGAAGGGGTTTTCCGTCGCCATCATTCCGCACACGGCGAAGGCCACGACGCTTGGTTTGAAGGGGGTGAATGATCCCGTCAACCTTGAATCAGACCTCATCGGCAAGTACGTCGAACGCCTGCTCCAAGAGCGTGGTCAACTTCCCAAGCCCACCATCAGCATCGATACAGACTACCTGCAAAAACGCGGGCTGATTTGACCTACCATCACAGTACTCCGATCGTGAATCCTTCCCAAGAGGTTTAGGCACAAAGCAAGACCCTCAGTTCACTCCGTGAATACAAGATTTGGAACTCCTCTAACCCGCAGTGCCCGATAAACCATTGGCGCCGAATAAACGGTTTGCGGCTGAAATCCTGTTCTCGCTATGGTCCAGACAATCCAGCGAACCCGCTGACACGCTGAGACGCCAATTCCGCGCAGACCTATCGATGCTCCAACCGGTTCAGGGTGAAAGATAGCCGAAGAGTGGCTTTCCTTATCGTCAATGATAACCTCAGTTTTGTCATGCGGGTATGCATTCATAGGGGAACTCAGGAGGTCGGTGGCACCTGCATTGAAATCGAGTCTGCGGGCAAGCGCATCGTCTTGGATGTCGGTCTCCCGTTAGAAGCCGAAGACTCTAAGGTCAGCTTACCCCATGTAAAAGGATTTCGTGACCACAAGCCATCATTACTGGCGGTTGTCATCTCACACCCGCATCAGGATCACTATGGTTTGGCGAAGTATCTCTTGCCGGACATGCTGATGATCATGGGAGCCGCTGCCGAACGAATCCTCAAAGCGGCGTGCTTATTTACTCCAGCCGGCGTCGCGTTTCAGCGCCTTCGCCATCTCGAACATCGAATCCCGCTTTCGGTTGGGCCTTTTACGCTGACCCCTTTCCTGAACGATCATTCCGCGTACGACGCCTATTCTCTCCTCATTGAAGCGGACGGACGGCGGTTATTCTATTCTGGAGATCTGCGCGGGCATGGACGGAAGGCAAGGATCTTTCAACAATTCCTGAAGAGTCCGCCGATCGATATCGACGTTTTGCTTATGGAAGGCACCACCATCGGGCGTGTCGGTGTCGCCGAGCGATTTCCTACCGAACGAGAACTCGAATCGTGCTTTCTTGAACAGATGCGGCAAGCTCCGGGCCTGGTCTTGGTCTGGGCATCGGCTCAGAACATCGATCGGCTCGTCACAATGTTCAAAGCCTGCAAGAGAAGTGGGCGGCAATTGGTGCTCGATATGTACACGGCCGAGATCCTACGAGCAACCGGCAATCCCAAGCTTCCACAAGCCACTTGGGAGAGCATCAAGGTTTTTCTTCCGCAGTCACAGAAGCGCCAGGTCATCAAGGCAAAGCTATTCGCCCTTGCTGAACGATACAAGGCCGCTCGCATCTATCCCGAGCAACTGGCAGAGCAGGCCTCCCGGTCGGTCATGCTGTTTCGTCCGTCGATGAGACGGGATTTGGAAAAGGCAGCATGCCTCAAGGGTGTGCGCATGATCTACTCGTTATGGCATGGTTATTTAGACCGAAAGGAACAGCATCCGTTTCGCGAATGGCTGGACAGCCAGCACATTCCCCTGACTGAGTGTCATACCTCCGGTCATGCCTCCATATCGGACTTGCAAGCTTTGGCTCGAGCGCTGAATCCCAAGATGCTGGTGCCGATTCACTCATTCGAGACAAGGCGGTTCAAGGAATTCTTCGATCGCGTTGAACAGAAAGAAGACGGCAAGTGGTGGGAGGTCGGGTAGTATCGGAAGGAGGGCGATAATGCAGAAAGGAATTCTGAAAGGTGTGGACGAAATTATCGATGACATACTCGGAGTCACGTCAATCGGTAAAACGTTGCCACATTATCGCAACAAGGAGGCCTGTGATCGACTTCATCACTTTCCCCCTCAAAGCTTTGCCGCCGCCGATCTTCTGAAACAGGTCTCCGACAAGATTGAAGACAATTGGAAAGGGAGACTGCACAATAAACAACCCTCTAAAGAAAATTGGCACTTTGAGCCGAAGAAATATATAGCCAAGACGAATCCGAGCTTGGAGGTTCAGCTTGAACGCGCGATCGTCAACATCAACCAGAACATGTGGCCGGATGCCGTCAATTGGACGAACCAGGTGCCGACTGCATCCGGATTATGGGATCACAAGTACGACAGACGGCGCGCCATTGATCTCGTTCATGTGCTTCCCGGTCAGAATCGCTACGATGCTGTGGAATTTATAGAACTCAAAGTGAACAGGGAGAGCGGCTATCCCCTTTATGCAGCGATAGAGGTGCTTCTCTATGGCATGCTGTACATTTTTTCTCGACGACACTTCAAAGAATTGAAATACGACCTAACAATGCAACCTTTATTACAAGCAAAGGCTATCCATTTAGTTGTGCTTGCCCCTTATAAATACTACGACGGCTACCAATTTGACTGGCTCGAGGGGGAAATCACGGACGGACTGAGGCGATTCATAGAGCCTGAAAGCTATACGATGGACTTCCAGTTTCAGGCATTTCCGTGGGACTGTTCTTTCGAAAAAAGCATTCCAGATGAAGCGCTCATAATAAAAGCCCTCAAAGACCGAAGCAGGGTAGAAGCCATCGGACAACAATGGCGAAACGAAGCCAAGAGGCTTGAGTGCGAGGCAGACGGCGTGCTCGCTATGCCTCGATCATGGGCAGGGAAGAACAAAACGAGGAGAGCGCAGCCTCGTTGGGCATCGGCGAAGGGCCAGGCAAAATAAGAACAGTGGGTTTATCTTGACCGAATGCGACGAAGTGACGAATGCAAAGTCAGTATTGAACAGTGTTGGTCTGGATTTTCCTTTTATGCCTCCCGATCTAGAACCGAGCTTCAAGCAGCGTGATCGCTGGTGTTTCTCAACCAAGCCCGTCACTGTCTCACCATACTGCTTCGATGACTATGTTCGCGAAGGGACGAAGAGCGATGCTCAAGACTATATGCTTCTGAGTCATGCCGGTCATGGGGCAAACTCCCATGCCTGGCACTACTACCTTGTGAGTGGTCAGCTACGGCTTTTCCTTCAATTGGGATGGGGTGGCGCGTATATGAATCCGGACGAGACAACAAGGGCAGCGAATGAGTGCTTTGGTTTGGTCTCGCAACTTTTCACAAACGTCCAGGAGAGCCGGAACGCCGGTCGTTTACGGCCCGAAGACCGGCTGATTATCGCAGGCTCGGAATTCTATGGCTCTTACTGGATACTTGGAAGAAAGCGACGGCGAGGCCCTCATGATGAGCGACGTTGTGTCAAACCTTCCGTGGTACTTGCCGAAGCATTGCGTCGGCTTAATGGCGGTCTCGAATAAGCCTCGGGATCCGATTGCAGCCTTGCTCTTTGCGGTTTCCCAGGCTACTCTTCAACGGATGGATTGGAAAAATCGAATCGCCATCGACCCCGAGAAGCGTGGCGGCAAGCCCTGCATCCGTGGCCTCCGCATGACCGTATACGATGTGTTGGAGTATCTTGCCTCCGGAATGAGCGAAGAAGACATTCTCAAAGACTTCCCCGATCTCACAAGCGAAGACATCCGCGCCTGTCTTGCTTTTGCGGCTGACCGGGAGCGGAAATTGGTGTCAATTCCCCCGTCGTAAAGCTGCTCTTCAATCAGAATCTTTCCCATCATCTCGTCACGACCTTGTAGCGGGAGTATCCATGCTCCCCATTTTGTTATTTCTGGATGAACTGAAACCTCTCCGGTACCTGGGTCATCAACCTTGCCGAAAAATGTAGCCAATTCTCAAGGGTTCCAGTTCGTTGAGACCTGACGGAGTCTGTAGATCGGCGGAGAATATGCAGTGGTTGGTTATGCGTGTGCGTTCGAGGTGTGAGAGAACCAGAACTCATCGATGATCTACACGCACGTCCGTCATCGAGAGTCCGAGCGTGTCCGCAGTCTGCTGGGCCAGATGTGAGCATAAGAAAGGAAGAATGTTATGCTGATCTGCATAAGAATCCATGATAAATAGCCACACAGTCGCAACTCCTTGAAACAGCAGCGGCTGTTGTGTATTGTTCGCGAAGATTCGTGGCGTGTTATACGGAGAGGAACCGGCAGATCCGGCACTTATGCGGATTGGTCTAGACCAAGTTAGGCGTGCCGGACTAGGAGATGCCATACAGCGTGAGGAGTGGGAGTGGGTTACCTCTTCGAATGGGACCCGGTGAAAGCGGAAGCGAATGTCCGCAAGCACGGTGTGACATTTGACGAAGGCGCGACGGTCTTTGGGGATCCACTTAACCTCTTGATGGCAGACCCTGACCACTCACTTGATGAGGAACGGTATTTGTTGCTCGGCGTGTCAAACCGACGGAGGCTCCTGGTGGTAGCGTTTGGCGAGCGACCACCCCGTACCCGTCTCATTTCCGCACGACGAGCCACTCGGCAAGAGCGGAGGCGATATGAAGAAGAGCGGTAGACGAAAAGGACGGACGGACGACCGCGACACGATGCGCCCAGAGTACGACTTTTCCCGTGCTGTGCGCGGGGTTACGGTTGCTCGGTATGCGCAGGGTGCGAATGTGGTGGTCATCGATCCGGACATTCTGGACGTGTTTCCGACCGGCGCGTCTGTGAACAAGGCACTCCAGGCTCTGGCACCGGTGCTTCGACAGCAACGTCGGGCGGTGGGGCGACGACGAAGTGCCTAACATCGCGATGAATCCGGCGGCGCTTCACGTCACCCGAACAGGCCCCGCGGCTGTCGCGCGTGGTTAGGAACGTGAAGCGCGTCCCAAACCAGTCGCGGCACAACCTCCCGTTGCTCCGCGCCGGCCGGTGAGCCGCTGGGCCGCCAGGCCTTCCGCCTCGCAGCAGTTGCATGTTTCGTGTATCTTCTCCGCATGAGCACAAGTTTCCTCACCCGTGACGAGGCGATCCGGCAGCTGCAGGCCGTTGAGACCGAGATTTGATGCCTCGGTGTTCGTTGGCTGGTGCTCTTCGGATCCGTGCTTCGTAACGAGGCTCGCTGTGAGACTGATGTTGACGTGTTTGTCGAGTTCGCTCCGAGAGAGAAGATCCTCAATCGCTTCATGGTGCCGGCGGATCTGCTCGACGACAGGCTGAAGCACCGGGTTGAAGTGCTCACCACTGAGTCCCTCTCACCGTTTATTGGGCTGCACATCTTGGCCGAGGCAACAAACGTCCTTCGAGCCGCGTGACTATCTGCGGCATATTCTTGTGGAAGTCGAGTACCTCCTCGAGTAGAGTCAGACACTGACCTCTGAGTGTTTCGCGGTGGACGAAAAGTTGCGACGTGCGTTCGTGCGCAACCTGGAAATTATCGGCGAAACCGCGAAGAACCTGCCAGAGGGGTTCCGCGCAGCGCATCGCGAGGTTGGGCGCCGTCCGATTGCTCGATGCACGGCTGTCTGATCCACGGTTACTTTGGGGTGGATTATCAGCTCGTATCGGACGTGGGGTCCGAGAAACTTCAAGAGCTGAAACGTATCATTCAGTGGATCATTGATACACAACAGGCCTAACCATCGAGGTGAGAAGGACGCGTCACGCCGCGTCTCTCCCCGGAAACGTTAGCCATCGGTGGGGTTGTTCCGTTGCCTACGCAGCAAGCCACGGCTGACAAGCTGCGCAGCTCCACGGGACGGGTGACATGCCGATCCGCATAAGAACCGGTGAACAATGGTCAGATGGTTGCCGCTTGTGGAAAGAACGAAACAGATGGCGTATGGTGTGCGAACGTTCGTCGCAGGTTATGCGGGTTAGCCGTGCCGGATGCCGTGCTTGTGTGGATCGGCCTAAACATAGTTAAGTGTCTTTAGGTCGGTGGTTGAACTGAAACGGAGGTCAACATGTTACCTTGGTATTGGATGTGGTCCCCTCAAGTCCATTATCCCTTAAGCGGAAGTGTCCTTCAGGATATTTCGCCCGATCTAGGTTGGTTCTTTGGGGCAATCAAGCCTGAGGCCGGTGTAGGAAGTATCGAAAAGGAAGTATTTGAGAAAGCTTCGTATGGAAGACAGCTGGGTCTGATATTGGATGTGTTGCTTCCTCTGGTTGGTGAAGGTTCCATGGATTCAGAGAAGGCGAAGAAGGCTGTAGCCGATTTGAAGCATGTTTACGAAGAGATTGAGAAGGTGAAGTCAGAGAAGAAGGCCGAAATGGAACAGGCGGCTGTTTCGCTTCTTAGGAAAATAGAAAAGACCGACAAAGAAATGCTGAGTCGCGTAATAAACCAGTTTGAGTCGGCTTGAGGGGGAGACACCTAACCACTCGTTGGAGCACACTCACTTCGCGAGCCGCTCAACATGAGGTGAGCCGTCGACGATGGAAAAGAGATCAGGGACATTCTGGATATTGCTTCACGTTCACGCTCGCGCGAATGATCGAATGCTCTCCGAACCGAGGCCTGACAGGAGACTGAGTGGCTGAAGGCTGAGATGGCTGGGCGCAACCTGCAGCAGCCGGTTAGAAGCTGCTACTGCTGATTCTGAGCGGACGATCGGTAGGTGTAGTAGAGGATGATTCCTGTCAGGATTGAAACGAGAATCCCAAATCCCATCTGTGCCTCGAAGCTCACTGGACCCACGTAGATCTTGTACAGTTGTAACAGAACAACCGGCAGGCCCACCGCCAGGGCAAGGCTTATCATGTGTCGTCTCTGATAGATCGGCTCACCTGGTTTTCTCGTCCATTTCATACCAAAAGCCAAGAGTAGGATTCTCCTATTTCACCAGGAAGGCTTTGGAATCTTCTCCGGACGCCGTTGTGACGGTGACCATGACGAGACCCTTGCGACCATCGATCGGGACTGTTGTTACGATGGTGGATTCGTTTTCCATTGTAAAGGTGGAAGCCTGGCCTGGTCCGAAGGACACACCGCGCAAGCAGTCTGGTGAGCCGAACTCGGCCCCTGTGATCGTGACTTTCACACCGGGTTCTCCTTCATCAGGAACAAGCCGTTCGATCTGTGGCGCAACGCCGAAACAGGCGTTGCCATCCGCCGCAGTTTCAACTGTTTGAAACTTCGGTTCGATCTTGGGTTTGGTGGTCTCGGGTTGAATGGTCTCCGGTTTGGTGATCTCGGGTTGGACAGTCTTGGGTTGAACCGTCTCGGGTTTGACGATCTCGGGTTGGACGGTTTTGGGTGTGGCGACCTCGGGTTTCTCAATCTTGGGTTTGACGCTTTTTGGTTTGACAGCCTTGGGCTTGACGGTTTTTGGTTTGACGGTCTTGGAGTGTGATTTGGCCTTTGGTTGCTGTTCCGCTGCAGGTGCGAGTCCTGGATCGGTTATCTGTAAGAACAGGGTCATGATCCCAATCGAAATTGCCGCAACGAAAGCCGTTGGTTTCTCCATATGCCTTTCCCTTTGCTCAATTAGACCCATATCAGGCCGAACTTCTCTGTACGCTACTCTTCGATCGTCGAGATATCCCCTGGATCTTGTCCTAGCTCTTTTGCTTTGAGGACGCGCCGCATGATTTTTCCAGACCGAGTTTTGGGGAGAGAGGAGACGATATCAATCTCAGCCGGGACGCCGATCTTGCCCAATTCTTTAAGGACTTGATCCTTAATCGACTGAATCAGCGCTGGGCTTTCCTGCTCCCCCTGTTTCAAGATGATGAAAGCCTTAATGGATTCGCCGACCGTCTTGTGGGGTTTGCCGATGACGGCAGCCTCCGCGACGGCAGGGTGACTGACCAAGGCGCTTTCGACTTCAGCAGTGCCGAGCCGATTGCCGGCGACTTTGATCACGTCATCCGCTCGCCCCATGAACCAGAAATAGCCGTCTGAGTCTTTATGGCAGACGTCCCCGGCTGTGTAGCAATTGGGGATGGTGGACCAGTAGGCTGTATACCGCTCGGGATCCTTGTAAATGGTGCGCATCATAGCCGGCCATGGTTTTTTGATGACGGCAAAGCCACCGGCGTCTGCTGGGAGACTGTTCCCTTCACGATCGACAACGTCGGCTTCAATGCCGAGAAACGGGCGCGTGGCCGAGCCTGGCTTGAGCGGCACGGTAGGGAGTGGAGTGACCAAGATCGATCCCGTTTCCGTCTGCCACCAGGTGTCCATGATGGGTTTGTCCTCGCCGGTCACACGATGAAACCATTCCCACGCTTCCGGGTTGATCGGCTCTCCGACGCTCCCGAGAATACGGAGCGTCGAGAGATCGAATTTCTTCGGCCAATCTTCGCCGTAGCGCATGAGTAGCCGGATAGCGGTCGGAGTCGTATAGAAAATCGAGACCCCGTACCGTTCGATGAGATTCCACCAGCGTCCAGGATCCGGATAATCGGGTTTTCCTTCTGCAGTCAGAATCGTTGCACCATTGAGGAGAGGACCATAGACGATATAGCTGTGGCCTGTGACCCACCCCGGATCAGCGACGCAGAAGTACACGTCATCATCCTTCAGGTCGAACACATACTTCGTCGTCGTATAGGTGCCGACCATGTACCCTCCGTGGACATGGACAACGCCCTTCGGCCGACCGGTCGTTCCGGACGTATAGAGAATATAGAGCGGTGCTTCAGCGTCCAACTGTTCCGCTTCGCAGACCGGTCGTTCACCCTCGATCCACTCCGTCCAGTCGATTTCCTTTGGAGCGGAAAGAGGAGGACCTGTAATCTGGCGGCGTACGACAACCACATGGTCGATCGTCGGGCAGGTTTTGATGGCCTCGTCCACGACCGGTTTCAAGGGGATAGCTTTACTGCGGTCGAACCCGACGTCAGCTGTGATCACCACTTTGGCTTCTGCATCGTTGATACGGCTGGCGAGGGCAGGAGCGCTGAACCCTGAATAGATGACGCTGTGGATCACGCCGATCCTGGCGCAAGCCAGCATGGCGACAACTTGCTCGGGAATTTTGGGCAGATAGATGGTGACGCGATCGCCTTTTTGGACGCCCAGCTTTTTGAGAGCGTTGGCGCATCGGTTCACTTGTCGGTACAGTTCACCGTAGGTGAAGATGCGTTCCTGATCGTTTTCGCCTACCCAGACCAGTGCGACTTTGTTCTTGCGCCAAGTTTTGACGTGGCGGTCCAGGCAATTGTAGGCGATATTACATCGTGCGCCGACAAACCATTTCGCCCATGGATAATTCCACTCTAGGACTTTCTCCCAAGGAGAGAACCACTCCAACTCTTTGGCGGCATTACTCCAAAATGTTTCAGGGTCTGCGACGGATTGTTTGTACTCGGTCTCGTAGTCTTTGATATAGGCAGCGGCTATCGTTTTCGCGGTCGGCTGGTATGTCCGACTTTCCTTCAACAGGGTCTCAATCTTTTCGCTCATGGCGGCTGCCTCTCCTTCTTCAGAGCAGTCCCTTGCGGACCCGTCATTATGGAGAAAGTGGAGGATGCCTGCAACCGTTCAGTTGCTGCGAGACCGTCTTATGGTGGCGCCGCCGTTCATCTCAATTCCGTTGCTTGACACCTGTCTAGGCCGAAGATAGGGTGACTCGATGAACGGCGCAAGGCAGTTTGGACAACCCCTGTCACTCATGTTTTTAATCCTACTCTTACTGGGCGCTCATATGATCGGCATGGTTTCGGTTGTCGCTCTGTCGACTGCTGAGGCTCAAGTGGGAAAGCCGGAGGGCCTGTACTACAAGTCCTGGGCGATCATTATTGGGATCGAAAACTATGTCTTGGCTCCTCCCATCCCTGGAGCGATCAGCGATGCCAAGAAGGTGGCCGAAGCGTTTCGGCGGTTGGGCTTCGATGAGGTGATTGAGCTCTACGACAAGGACGCTAGCTCGCGACGTCTCCATCAGCTTTTGGACGATATGTTGCCCAGAAAAGTCGGCCGCATGGACCGGCTCGTCATCTTCTACGCGGGCCATGCCGGGTTTATGCAGGACTCCGATGGACAAGAGCGAGGGTATCTTGTGCCGTTTGACGCACAGCTCAACCACGCAACGAAGTCGATCACGGTTGAACATTTGAAGGAATTTACGAGGCGGACGGCTTCCAAGCACACGCTCCTGATCTTCGATGCGCCGGTATTCGGATGGGAGATCACTGTGCCACCGGAGCTGTCAATGGAAGGACGGACGGCCCCGGAATCGGAGACCGATCGACGTGCGGTGCAAGTCATCAGTGCGGCAAGTAAGGGAGAAGCCAGCGTTCGTCTCGAGAAGAGTAGTCGCTTTGTTGAAACACTATTGATCGGGCTGTCCGGTGATGCCGATCTGGACGGAAACGGCTGGCTCATGGCTTCAGAGTTGGGGGGCTACCTCGTGCGACAGATCGAGACGGCTTCCAATGGTACACAACGACCATCGAGTCTACGGATCGATGGTGATGGAGACACGGCGTTGGTCGAAGGACGGAGGTCGGCATTTACGCTTGGCGCCGATCCTCAAACCCCTTCTGAACGGCAAGAGTAGGCGAAGGCTTAATACAAACGTGCTGTTGCGCTACTCTCGCCCGAGCAACCGCCAGGCAAGCTGATTGTGCATTCGTGCCCTAACCGCTCTCGCCACCTTTCAAGTATCCAAGGCCGATCTTGACCGCTCGCCGGGTGATTTCCGCCCAACGTGCCTGCGGGTAGGCGGCGAGTACCGCCGCAGCTTTGGGATCCTGGATCTCCAAGTTCAGAATTCTGATCATACCGTCTTCAATCTGGATGTCCGCCACAGAGCTTCCTCCTTGTCTATGACGATCCCCGCTCGAAACGAGCGTTGCGTTGACTGATAAAATGACGCATGTTAGCATAATTTCAAGGTTTTTAGCCTGATATTATACGCGCGGCAATGGGCATAGTTACCCCAAGGAGGATTGTATGATCTGGTCACAAACGATGCGTTCAAGGCTGGTCGGCTCCGGTCTTGTCGTCCTTTTCGTGATGGGACTTGCGGCTTGCGGCGGTCCTCCTAAATGGGTTGAAAAGGGTTCCGGAGCCTTTAATGAAAAGGACAGTAAAGCTTTTTATGGCGTGGGGGCGGTCGTGGGGGTTCGGAATGCGCCGCTTGCTTGGGATACGGCCGAAAATCGCGGGAGGGCCGAGATCGCCAAGACATTCGATACCTACACCGGGTATCTGATGAGAGACTATGCGGCTTCGACGACCGCTGGAGATTTTACCCGGAATACGGAAGAACAGAATGTCGAGCGAGCCATCAAGACCCTCACGATGACGACACTGAGCGGAGTTCGGAGAATTGATCAGTACAAGGATCCCAAGACCGAGACCTATTACGTGTTGACCAAGTTGAGTCTGGAGGACATGAAGAATAACTTGGAACAGGCCAAAGAGCTTAATGCAGAAGTACGGGACTTCGTTCGGAAGAATGCCGACCGTCTGTTCGAACGGTTGGAGAAGGAAGAGGAAAAGCGAGGCGTTCGTTAACCCTTACGGTGAATGAGAGTTCACCCCTTCTCGGAGGTTCATGGTGATTCGGAAACATCCTCTTTCGCTTGTCGCCACAGTGAGTGTCGTCCTCGCGTTGTCAGGATGTGGACAAGAAACGAAGGTGACTCGTGTCGATACCGGGGTCGTGACTGATTTGAGCGGCCGGTGGAACGACACGGATTCCAGAATGGTCGCCGAAGCGATGGTCAGGGATGCGTTACAATATCCGTGGCTAGGGAATTTCGAACGGGCGAACCAACGTCAGCCTGTCGTCGTCGTGGGAACGGTTCTGAACAGCAGTCACGAACATATCAACGTGCAGACCTTTATTACGGATTTAGAGCGAGAACTCACCAATTCTCAGAAAGTCACGTTCGTGGCCGGCAAAGGCGAGCGCGATGAGGTTCGTGCCGAGCGAAAAGAGCAAGCCATCTACGCGCGCGAAGAAACCCAGAAAGCCCCAGGAAAAGAGACCGGCGCCGATTTCATGATGAAGGGTACGATCGCCACCATTCTTGACGAAGCCGATGGAACCAAAGCGGTCTTCTATCAAGTGGACCTCCAGATGATCGATCTGGAGAACAATGCGAAAATCTGGTACGGGCAGAAGAAGATCAAGAAGGTGGTTGAAAGGAAACGCACCGTCTTTTAGGTTCCGCGGACGCTGTTGAGCCAAATCCTTCCACGCTTTGCCCACGGGCCGATCTCGTTGCTGCGGTTTCTTGCCGTGCTCCTGCTCCTGACCGGGTGTAGTCCTTCCGGTAATCGCTACCTCCTCATTGAGCAAAGCCTCTTTGCCGGTGATCCGCAGCGGGCCGCAGCGATCGTCGAGCAGACCGAGAACGAGTATGGGGCAAAGGGGCGGTTACTGTATGAAATGGATCGAGGAATGATGCTGCAGCTGGCAGGCCAATACCAGCAAAGCAGTGAGGCATTGGAACGAGCGGAGGAGGAGGTTGAGCGGCTCTATACCAGGACCATCCGCTCGGAGACCGCCGCATTTGTCACCAACGACAATGTCTTGCCGTATGAGGGCGATGCCTACGAACACGTCATGATCAACGTAATCAAGGCCTTGAATTATGCGGCGCAGGGACAACTCCAAGAAGCACTGGTAGAGGCGCGACGTATCGACCATCGTCTAAATGTGCTCAGTGACAGGGTAAAGAGTGCCGATAGGTACCGGAATGACGGGTTTGCGCGGTATGTGAGCGGTATCCTGTACGAGGTATCTGGTGATCTCAATAACGCCTTCATTGCCTATCGCAACGCCTATGAAGCGTATGGATCGATGAGCGGGTGGTCGAAGGTGTCCGTTCCTCTCTCCTTGCGCTCCGATCTCTTGCGCACAGCGGAGGCGCTCGGCTTAACAACCGAATTTGCCGAGTATCGGCAGGCTTTCCCGGATGTTGAGTGGCAGTCTCGATCATCCCAAGAGCAACTCGCTCACGTCGTGATGATCAGCTATAATGGTCGGGCTCCGCGCAAAGAGGATCTGTTCTTGGACTTACCTATTAGTCTGGATGCCGCACAGTTAGTCTTGCTGAATCGAGCAGTCTTCCAGTCGTCCTTTCGACGAGATCGAGTGGCGGACAGCATACTGTACGGACTTAATGGAGAAGTGGCCCGCGTTGCGCTTCCACGGTTAGTTGCGCAGAAGACGCAGGTAGGGTCGGAAAATATGACGCTGACCGATTCGTTCGGCCATTCTGTCACCGTAGGATCGGAGCCGGTGCAGAATGTAACCGCCCTCGCAGAGAAGAGTCTTGCGGAACGTTTACCGGCGATCACTGCGAAAGCTCTCGCCCGGGCGGCGACAAAATTCGCGCTGGCGGAGGGGATCACCAGGGGAGCTCGGCATGCTGCCGGCAGAGATGCCGGTCCGTGGGTGGGACTTCTTGTCGAGGTGCTGACGAAGGGGATTGCTGTGGCGTCCGAAGAAGCCGACAAGCGAAGTTGGCAGACCTTGCCCGACGAGATTCACATGGCTCGGACGTGGGTACGACCAGGTCAGTACCAGGTGTCTATTCAACCGCCTGGGCAAGGGGTGACGGCGGTGAAAGATGGACAAACGATCGCACTCACTGCAGGTCAGACGGTGTTCATCATCCAGCGTGTGATGCAATGATGCGCGCCGGCGAGTCTTCTTTCGGACAAGGAGTTGCCGTTTTCCTGTCTTTGTGGTTGATGGTATCCGCATCGACCGCCTGCAGCTGGTTTGCTGAAAAGGGGAAGCCGGGGTGGGTCGATGGTCGAGGTTCGGAGTATCCGCCGGATCAGTACCTGACCGGAGTCGGCCAAGCAGACCTGCGAAGCAATGCGGAAGACCAGGCGTATGCGGCAGTGGCCCGCATCTTCAAGGCGGAAGTCGCGGCGCAGGCGAAGGACCGGGAATCGTATTTGATCGTTGAGAATCGCGGCGTCTCCAACGCCGAGCGGCGGCTCACGATCGACAATGTGACGAAAGTCTCAACCGACAAAGTGCTCGAAAACGTCAGGATTGCGGATGTCTGGTACGACTCGGACAGCCGGTCGTACTACGCTCTGGGCGTGATGAATCGTGGTCAGGCCGAGGCCGTGTTGCTGGAGAAGATGTCGGCGCTGGATCGCGCGATCGACGCGGATGTCGCCGAGTCACGGCAATCGACGGACAAACTTGCCAAGGTTCGCGCTCTTCGGCGGGCCTGCAGAAATCTCGTTCTGCGCGAGGCATACAACAGGGATTTGCGAGTGATCCGTCCCAGCGGGAACGGCACCCCATCCAGCTATCAGGTAAACGAATTATCAGATGAGTTGGAGCAATTTCTTGCCACGAATCTGCTGATTGCGGTACAAATGTCCGGAGATCATGCGGAACCGGTTGGACGTGCGCTGGCAGAAGGGCTGATTCGGGAAGGACTTCACGTGACCACGAAGACGGAAGGTGAAGAGGTGGGTGCTCCGGAATTGATCGTCCGAGGCACGGTCCGTCTGTTTCCTATTGAGGTGCGCGACCCAAATTTCAAGTACGTTCGGTGGTGCAGCGATTTCGAGATCGTGGAGCCGGAGACGGGGCGCGTCCTTGGGACGGTGGCGCAGGGTGGAAAGGAAGGACATCTGACAGAACGTGAAGCCACGGCGAAGACGTTGCGTGTAATCCAACAAGAGCTGTCGTCGGATGTCGCGAAGGCGATCGTCGCGCATGTTTTGGGCGAGGGCACGTTGCCCGAGACGGTGACGAGGCCGGCGGGCTGCCCTCGAGAAGAATCAGGGGTGAGGCGGTAACTGAACGTGCTTTCAGAAGGAGGCGTCCATCGTGGAAAAGACAGATGAACCATCCGTCAGTCGAGCACCACGCAGTAGGGGACGGGGGCTGACCAAGCCAGGACAAAAGATTTCAAGCCGCCTGGCCAAGCGGCGATTGAATGACCGACTGAAGGAAGACACCGTGTCCTTCAATAGAGGTAATCTGGCCGACACCTTGCGAAAAGAAGGGTACGAAGAGGCGCCGCTCGATGAACTACAAGATAGGCTCTCCAAGCTTCAAGGGCCGCTCGCGGAAATCATTCTGAAGGGGAGGGCGTAAGGGGATGCCATACTACTATTTCGACTCAACCGCACTCATTAAGCGCTACAGCATGGAGCGAGGCACCAGGATCGTGAATAAACTGATGGTGAAGCGTGGGAAGGTTGCGATCGTCCCGACCTGGAGCGTGACGGACTTCTATTCGGTTCTCTGCGCACGTGCTCACGAGGGACAGATCACACGGGATGATTGCTACTCGGTGCTCTATAAGTTCGAAATCGAGTCCAAGCAGGGGCTCTACCGGTTTATCGCACCGAGAATGGAAACCTACCTGGCCACGAAAGAATTGGTCTTGGAGTATCCGTCTCTTCGATCACCTCAGGTGATGCATCTGGCGTTGGCATTGGAGCTGAAGCCGTTGCGATTGACCGTCGTGAGCGCGGATTCTCAACTCTTGGCGGCATCAAAAACCGCAGGACTCCATATCATTAATCCGATAGAAGACTGACCCGACAGGTTTGGAACTGAGGGCGATCATGTGGCTCGGATGTTGACTGTTCTGCCATGAGATGTTTCTTCCGAGGCCTGTCGTAGCAGTTCCAAGACGGCACGATTCCAACCGGCAGGGCCGATGCCGGGTGCGCGAATGAGGTTCGGCAGGTTGATATCGGGGTCGTACGAGCCGTCTGGTTTTTGCACCAACACCGGATGGTCGACCGTCAGTAAGAGCGGGAGATCATTGAGGCTATCGCCGATGCCGATGGTTTCTATGTCGTCCGGCAGGTTAGCCAGTCGACCCTGCCGTTTGTAGCAGCGGAGCAGAATTTCTGCGGCCCGACCTTTGTCGTTGTTTCCCGTCAGGTGAAAGAACCGCCCGCCTCTTGTCCAATTCAGATCTCGCCTCACGATCTGGCGGCAGATTTCCTCGATCAACTTGGGAGGGCCGTTCACCAGAAACGGCTCATCGAATTCCCGCAGCATAGCCCGCAGCGCATCTTCTCGGGAGAGCCCTGTGTTCTCCATGACTTCGTCGACCGACAGGTCGCCGAACCCTCGGAGCGGTGTGCCCACCGCTTCTTCGATTTGCCGGAGCACATCCCGGAGGAGCGCATAGGGAGTGCCGAGTTCGATGATCTGATAGCTGAAGCGGCGCCGCGACCGCTCCAGGGGGAAGTCGAAGGTATGGAGGGGCACAAACACCGCCGCGCCGTTCTCAGCGATGAAGGGATGGTGGTGATCAAGGCGCTCTCGAAGCGGCTCGATTTCCGCGCGGGTCTTTCCGGAGACGAGAATGATCGGAATGTTCTCTGAACGAAGGGCATCGAGGGCCGGTCTCGCCTCGCCAAAGGAATACGTGTCGTTGTCCAACAGAGAGCCGTCCAGATCCGTGAAGAGGATATAGCGTGCCATGGATTTAGAGATGCCGTAGGTCTTCGTTGATCTGCGACCGGGAATGTCCGGCCAGCCGTCGCTCCAGGAAATCCTTCGCCAGATCCTTACCGCCCAATCCAAGCGCCAGTGCAGCGGCGAGGACGAGACCTCCCCAGGTGATGCCGAATCCAACGACGACGATGTGCTGAGCAATCCCTAACTGTTCGAGCGCCATGGCTACCGTCAAAAGTTGAATGCCCCATCGGGTCCCGGCCGCGATCCAGCGGGCCGGAGGCAACCCCGCGTTCACGGCAGCGATGAGGACGGCCTGTGACACAAAATTCGAGACGAGATAGCCGATGATCCCGATCACGGCCGCGGTGACTAAATGAGGAATGTACGACAAGAGCGACTGAACCGCCTGATTGATCGGAGCCACGTCGAGCGCGCCCAACGATGCCGTGGTGGCGAAGATCACGATCAGCCAGTATGTAATGCGACCGATGATGTAGGACGGATCGGCTTTGAGGCCTCCTCTCAGCAGGGCTGCCGCGATACCGATCCGATCGCAGAGTCGATCCAAACCGATGACGCGAAGCAACCGTTCCATCAAATGCCCCATGCCCCAGGCAGCGCCCAGACCGACCAGCAAGAGAATCATCATGGCCAACACATTAGGAAGAATGGCGAGCACGCGTTCACCGAGAGCCGCGACCGGTCCGAGTAACGTATGTTCCCAGTTTGAAGTCATGGCTGACTCCTTTCAGGCCTCGCGTGGGCGGCACCGATGACTTCCCGCGCGTCTTGAGGCTGAGGCCAACGTGAGACAAGGTATTCTTTCTGTTTCTCGAACGTTCGGCAGAGCGCTTCGATGAGGTGTTCGGCTTCTGCCGTCGTCAACCCCTGACTATCCATCACGAATGACGCAGTCTTCCCTAAATAGAGAGGGGTCAACGCTTTCAAGAGATGTTCTTGTGGGAGCACGTTCCGATGATGCGCGAGGGCCGCATCATAAATAACCTGGGCCCAGAGCGAATCAGGAATGCGGAAGTCCCGTATGGGGACATCCCGAAGACGGGACAGGTGATCCAGTGCGTCTTCGGAGAGAATGCGCGCCCAAATATCGTAGAGGTCCGTCAGTCCGAGATGAAACAAATCTACCATCCGTTCGACATTGACGTTCACCGGCTCAACTCCCACCTCATACTGGAAGCCGAAGAGAGGTATCTTTCGCGAGCCTGTGACGGGAAGCCAGCTGGGGGCATGGGCTTCCATCAAGGCGAACAAGGCGCCTACCACCTGTCGCAACATGGAGGAGAGATCGGCGGCAGGATCCTTGGGGTCATGAATCTTGGCCCCGAGAAAACTCTGACACACCTTGGCCCCGCTCGTAATGGCTTCGGTCGTCATCCAAATGTCGATCCCGAAGCGTGCGACATCAGACTCCCAGACATGCTTCTCGAGATAGTGTTGAGCCAGCTCTCCGGTAAACCCGAAATCTCCGCCGATCGGCTGACGGACTTCCTGTCCATAGAGGGCTCTGGTAAGAGGGTAGGCGATGCTGTTGGTGATGGTGCCGTCATACTTGTGGCGTCGATAGTACGGAGCCACATAGTCGTAGCCTTCTTTGATGATCGGATGAAGGAGCAGTTCCATCCACTCTGGTGTGATGCTGCGGACGTCCGAATCGACGACGGCACAGGCCGTGACTTTGAGTCGCCGAGCGACCTCGAAAATCGTACGAAACGCGCTGCCCTTGCCTGGGATACCGTAATAGGGCGTGATGATTCGGTGCAGCGTGCTCTGCCGATCGCTGATAAAGAGGGGTTCCAGATCGACCATGGTATGGGCGACGATCGCTGCGGTGTCGTCGGTGGAGCCGCCGTCGGCATTCACCAGGACGGCACGATGGCCATGAAAGTATTTTGCGAGACCGGCTCCGACGGCGCGAACAACATGTCCCACGGTGCCCGCATTATTGAAGCTGGGAATGCCGACCAGAATATCGGCGCTGCGCACCGCTTCCAGCAGCGCTTCGGTTTCAGGAGTGAGTGGGATCAGGCCGGTGTTCATGAGACAGGTTGCCTTGTTTCCGCTGTGGGATCCCAGGCATGGTCTTGTTCTACGGCGTCCATGAGCCGGTGAAAAATATCGGGTACGGCATGGGCGACCCGGCTCCAATTCGAGATCATCGGGACGCCCAACGGGTCTCCGAGGAAACTGTCTGTCGCCAAGGTCATGCCCCGCAGAAACACTTCGACGGCGCGCCGCTCCTCATGGCGGTCAAACTGCAAGCTGTTGATCGCCGCGTCATTTTCATACCGGCTGATCGCTTCTTGCGCAGCCTGGAGATACGTGGCCCGCAATGTTTTGAGGATGCTTTCCGAGAGGACCAGACCTTCGCTTGCCAAGTTTCGAAACAAGGACTTCGTGATGTCGATGCACATTTTCAACAAACCCGCATCCGGATTGTGCGTCGACAGCGTTTGATGCTTGTGCTCATAGGCATCGGCGATGTCCGCCTGGCAGATCCGCCGGAGCGCGCAATTACGGTATACCTCCGCCAGCATGCCGACCTCTAATCCCCAATCGCCTGGAATACGGTTGATCCAGGCCAGATCACGCACCATCGCAAATTCACCGGCCAGCGGGTACCGAAAACTATCCAGAAACGAGAGCATGGGATGCGGCCCGACCAACAGTTGTAGGCTACGGATCAGCGGAGTGATGAAGAGACGCGTCACCCGTCCATGCATCCGGTCCGTCACGCGGCTGTAATATCCTTTACAAAATTCGTAGGCGAGGTTCGGATTGGCGACAGGATAACAGAGGCGCGCGAGGTACTGGCGGTCGTAACTCACGATATCGCAGTCATGAATGGCGATCACCTGGCTCTGGCCTCGGGCCAGCACATAGCCGTAGGCCGTCCAACATCCTCGTCCTTTTCCCTGGAGCCCGATGTCGATTTCATGCGAGACGAGAGTGTTCAATAATGCCTGGATTCGGGCGCCGTCGTTCCAGATCACGCGGACTCGTTGGGGCAGCTGGGAAAAAAATTGCTTGGCCAGTCTGAATTCCAACGCGGAGGCCTGATCCAGGGAGATGACGATTTCGTTGACATATCGAACTTCGCCGAGGATTCCGACGATTCGCTTGAGGGCCGGCCGTTCCAGCTCCGAATAGAGGGAGGGGAGAACCAAGGCGATCGGAGTCGTTCTCGCATACCGTTCGAGCTCTTGCTCGAGTTGTTCGATGTTGGACTGGCCGAGACGGTGGAGAACAGTCACGACGCCATTTTGATAAAAGTCAGACACGGTATCCTCTTTTACGGATCCCTAATTATTGCTGAAAGTCGGTCTCGCGTAAAGTCAGATAGACGGGGAGGGGTAAATTATACCCCGGTTAAGCGAAATACAAACAGGCGAAAAAGTGCAGGGAGTATACCATTCTGACTTAGTGGAAAAAACCCTCGATTGTCGTTGCTTCACGCATGATTTTCAGGGGAGCTACTGGAAATATCTAATGGAGCTGTAGGGGAAAGCAGGCAGGAGTGGAGGGTTGTCCCTATGGTTTATCAGTAGAAAGGCTTTTGCCCAAGCGTCTTGCCAAGCGCACCATGCCGGGCGATCGATCGCTGGGGCTCAAGAGAACATTGAGGAGATGCAACTGATGTTGGTCCGCGAAGGCAGCGGCGAGGCTCTGTTCGAACTCTCTCTGGGTGCTTACCCGCGAGCCCTGTCCACCTCCAATCAGATCGCACACCTTGTCATATTGCCATTCATGGACATCGTTGAAGGGACCGTCCAAGATCTCTCGTTCGGTTGAATAGCCGTGATTATTAAGCAGGATCACAATCGGAGCCTGTCCGTAACGGACGCAGCTCGCTAACTCAGTGCCGGTCATCTGAAAAGCGCCGTCTCCTACCAGGACGATAGGTCGCAGGCTGGGGTCGGCGAAGGAGGCGCCTAAGGCAGCGGGAACGGCGAATCCCATCGAGGTGTAGTAGGCCGGCGACAGAAACTCGAATCGATGGCGCACGTGCAGGTCAGCCGCTGCAAAGAGCGACTCGCCGACGTCCGCGATTACGACCGTCTTTTCGGTCAACACCGTATCCAAATGCCGGAAGAGTCCTTTCAGCGTCACCGGGGCGTCCAAGTTCAATGGTGAGGATGCTACGCCGGTCTGGGATGGGAGCGATCGTTGGGAATGGGAAAAAGAAGGAAGGGGAGATTTCACCAGGCCCTGGACGAAGTCCTGGAACTTGATGGATTCATACCGATGATGCTTGATCGCGACACGGTCGGCGGTGGCGTGGATGGTTCGTCCCTCGGAGAGTAAGGGCGACGTGACATCAAGATCTTCAACATCAGACAGAATGGACCCCAGAATCAACAGGCAGTCGGAATCGTTGATGAACCGTTGCACCTCATCTCGGCCGATCAGCCCTCCGTAGACCCCGACATAGAGCGGATGATCCTCGCGGATGATCGATTTGCCGAGCAACGTCGAAGCGACGGGAATGTTGAGCCGTTCTACCAAACGAGCCAAATCGTCCTGAAGCCCGAACCGTCCGACTTCCGCACCGACGAGCATGGCGGGTTTCTTGGCTGACGCAAGCATAAGTCGTACTTCACCGATCGCTTCTTCCATGGCAGCCTGGTCACTTGGCGTATCTTCAATGCGGAATGGCTTCATGCCTCCTGTCAGCGGGCAGTGAACCATGTCTCTGGGAATTTCGATGTAAATGGGGCGACGGTAGCGAAGCAGGGCAGCAAAGGCCTGATCCATCTCTCGCTCGGCGGTCAATGGATCGTCCAACGTGACCGCGGCAACCGTCATCCGTTCAAAGACTTCTCGTTGCGTGGAGAAATCGCGAACCATATGATGCAAGTACGGTGTGCGGGTTCGTTCCGAGAGCCCGGGAGAACCGGTGAGCAGGACCACCGGCGATCGTTCCGCATAGGCGCAGGCAATCGCGTTGACAGTATTCAATCCGCCCACGCAATAGGTCACGCACAGGGCCCCGATACCGTTAATCCTGGCATAGGCGTCAGCTGCAAAGCCGGCGCAATCTTCCCTGGTCGTCCCGATCTGCTTGATCGGCGAGGCTTCGATCAGCTGGTAGAGAGACAAGACATAGTCGCCTGGAATACCGAAGATATGACGGACGCCAAGGCGATGCAGACGATCTAATGCAGCCGATCCGATCGTAGCGTGGTCGCTCATGTGTGTGCTCTCAATGGTGTCCATTCGATCGTGACTCAATGTTCTGGCTTCAGGAAAACATACTGACGACACTTCGTCAAGAACAACCAAGCGGTGTCTGATTTCTTTCATCCAGCACTTGACCGATCACTCGTCTCGTCGGGTACAACATGGCATGAGAAAAGATATGACGCAGACCGCACAGATTCGCCTCACCGCATCACGTGGGTCAGAGAGTCGGCATCTCTGGATCTATGGCGGCCAGTTGGGACCAGTGGTCGGTGAACCAATAGCCGGCGGCCTGATCGATGTCCTCACCCCAGACGGCCGATTCTATGGGCGCGGCCTCTATAGCCCTGCTTCAAAAATCAGAGTCCGCCTGCTGACGTTCCAGGATGAACCGATCGACGAGGCGTTCTGGCTGGAGAGAATTCAACAGGCGATCCACTTACGGCAACGTGCCGTCGCTCAGTCCAATGCGTATCGTTTGATTTATGGAGAAGGGGATCGACTGCCGGGGCTGATCGTCGATCGGTATGATCAGTTGCTGGTCATGCAGACCCTATCCGTTGGGATGGATTGTAGAAAAGAGCTGTTGGCCGATGTACTGATGAAGGAATTGAACGGCGTCGGCATCTATCTTCGGAACGATGCCAAAAGTCGGCAACTCGAAGGACTGCCGCTTGAAGGAGGATTTCTTCGCGGCAGCGGTCCGACGCAAGTCGAGATTCAGGAAGGTGCCGCTAAGTTTCTCGTCGATGTGGAACGGGGGCAAAAGACCGGTTGGTTTTGCGACCAACGAGAGAATCGGCTGGCTGCAGCGAAGTTCGCAGCCGGAGCCGAAGTGTTGGAAGTATTTTGCCATACCGGCGCCTTCGGCATTCATGCTGCCCTTGCTGGGGCGGTCTCTGTGGAGAGTCTCGATGTCAGCCAAGATACGCTGACGATTGCTCGACAACATGCGATGATGAATAGGGCAGAGAATCGTTGCACCTATCGCCAAGCCGATGCGTTCGAGGAAATGCGCCACCTGGTGAAAGCCGGGCGACACTATGATCTCGTCATCCTCGATCCCCCGGCATTCGCTCGCAGCAAACAGGCCGTACCTGGCGCGCTGGCTGGATACAAGGACATTAATCTATTGGGTTTGAAATTGTTGAAGCCGGACGGGTTTCTGGTTACATGTAGCTGTTCTCACCCAGTAACAGAAGCGGATCTCTGGAACAGCATTCGCCTCGCCGCCCGTGATGCAAGGCGAGACATTCGCTTGATCGAACAACGAGGCCAAAGCGCCGACCATCCCATCTTAGCCAGTATGCCGGAGACTCGGTATCTGAAATGTTTCATCGTGCAGGCGTTTTAACAGGTTTTCTGAAGCTGAGCGATTGAAAGCTCACGAATCTACCTCCCATCCTGCTCGACACCTGACACCACTCGGTTTTACCGGTCATCTGACGGACATCTCGAGTGGGACCCCGTTATGCCTGACGGTCAATTGCGCTGGGAGGGTGACCGGATCCGACCAGCTTCCGACCGATCGATCTCCGGACTCCACGATTTGATCACCCGACTTGATCCCGGCACGGAAGCCCGGCCCACCTTGAAGGACGTCCAGCACTTTTATGCCCTCCCCCGACCAAGTGTAGTCCGGCACCAGTCCTAATGGATTATCGCCGAAGGCAGCCGTGAGCGCAGCCAATCCATAGGTGGCGGTTTCTTGGAGCAAGAGATGACTGGCGAGAGACTCGGGCTTGGCGGAACGTTGTATCCTGGCCGCGACCGGTACGGGCGACGTTTGGCTTCCCGAAACCATTTGGCGGAACAGAGTGGTGCCGCTTTCAACCTGGAAGAGGCGGAGTTCGAACGCTGCCGACAATGGCAGGCCCTCCGGTAGGATCATTCGATAGATCAGCAAACTGTCCGCGCCGACCAGTCTCCCGATGTGGATCGACGTTTCGTCATCGACATGGCCGCCGTATTGAATACCCATCTCCTTCAGCACAGCCTTCAGATCCTCTCGTTCCACCAGCACCAAGTCTGGATGGCGTGTGCGCAGGAAATTCAAGGTCAGATCGAGCCATGAGCTGATTTCGACATCAGACGACCCGTCGATAGGCATGATAGCCAAACGTTGCGGTAGGGGCACAATGGGAGGAGGCATGAATACCGGGATCACCGAAATGCGAAGGCCTCCATGGACATGCTCCTTTCGATCGAGCGGAGAAGAAGGCCCACAGACGAGCCCCAGGAGGGGCCGGACGACCTCAGGCGTTCCCCAGAGGCACAATTGATTGTCCTGCAACACGACATAGTACGGGTGCCCAGCTTCGCCCGGGAAGTAGCAGTTTGGGAAAAACGGACAATGGATCACATAGGCAGTCCAATCGCCCGCTGGATAGAGCCGATACTCCCAAATGGTCTGCCGCCCCTCGTCCTGAACGACACGATTCGGTTTTCCCAACTGCTTCAGGACTTGTTCCTTCGGCATCGACAGGACCAACCGATCTTGTAGCGTTTGAGCATCGTAGATATAAGGAACGAGGACGCCGCACCCTCCCACCAACAGAACCGACAGCAGAGCGGTCACAGTCCGTTTCATGGTGGCTCCTCTGGTCCAGTACCGTCCTCCCACTCGCCTGAAATTTATTGTACGCTGGACTGCGGCATCTGAGCTAGAGGGCCTATGGAACCTGGAAATATATGTCGGAAGAGGAGATGTGATGAGATGAACGGCACCCTTGTTGATCGAGCTGACGCACAGTAGCATAATGTCAGTAAAGGAAGGTCTCCATAGCATGAAGATCGCCACGTTCCTGTTCTTAGCGAGCCTCCTGTTCGCAACCGGGTGCGGCCGGGGCCTGTCGGCCCAGCTTGATGCCGACTCGCCCAACTCAAATCAGGACCATTTGAAAATCGCTTCCTATTACTCTCGACAGGCCGTGATTTCCCGCAAAAAGGCAGCGGAACAAGCCAATCGCGCCTTGACCTACGAACAGCTCTTCGGACATGATTCGGATTGGGTGGCCGGTGCGCAAATGCTCACGCAGTTTTATGAAGATGCGGCGCGCGAACAGGACCGACAGGCTAATCTGCATCTGGAACTGGCCGGTAGACGACCCTCGAATCGTTAGGTCCATCAACCTGTATGGGTTCTGGGGTGGGGTGGGGGTGAAGCTCCCTTGTGCTAGGTGACTTGCTTTTGGTGCGAATATCTCTTTTCGGTTTCGTCCTAGGCCACATGAGAGGTTAGCGGTTCATCTACTTCCACAGGATCTCGTGTCGATTGTTGACTGAAACCCCTATTCATGGGAGGCCGACATGGAGAAAGAAGCGATACGCAGCAAGGTCAATGCCGCTCGACTCGAGAAGGAACTCACGATTGCCGACGTCGCGAAAGCTCTCGGCAAGAACCCCGCGTTTGTGGCGGCGGCGTTGAATGGTAATCACCGATTTACCCCGGACGAAGCGGTGAAGGTCGGCAAGCTTTTGGATTTGGACAATGAGATTGTCCAGGCCTTGAGCCGCTTTCCGGTACGTACGGATCTGCCCAACATGACGGACCCGTTCAAGTACCGGTTGCTCGAAATTGTCGGTGTGTACGGCGATTCCTTGCGCGAGATGGCGAACGAGATGTTCGGTGACGGCATCATGAGCGCGATCGATTTCACGGTGGACATGGAAAAGGTCACCGGCAGCCAGGGAGAAACCCGCTGCAAAATCACACTGAACGGCAAATGGCTCGAGTATAAGTCGTTCTGACGAGAGGTTTGTCCGCAGCCGGGCAGCGCTATGATCGTGCTACCCAGTTAGGTGGTCAGCCATCGGACGGTGATCAGATGCTCGACCGCGTGGAATTCAGGATCGCTTGTTAAGACGGTTCCTGACAGGCGATGGGCGGTTGCGATGCAAAAGGCATCGGCATAAGAGACCGCATAGGCACTTTTGATTTCCGCTGCCTCTCGCACCAAAGGAAGGTCCACCGGCACCAGTTCGATGGGTAACTGTTCCAATAGATGGAGGGCTTCCACGGCTTGACCGGCCCCAACCTTGCGTTTGACGATGTAAAAGAACTCGCCCCAATTGATCCAGTTCAGCAAAGCCTTAGTTCCTGCTCGTTGCTGATCATACAACGCAGCTCGGACTTTCTCCCACCCCGGCTCCTTATGAAACAGACTGACCAGCGCGAAGCTATCGAGAACGAGTTTTTTGCTCACGACG
>PHGD01000119.1 GCA_011090425.1 Nitrospira sp. LK70
TCCGGCAAACACCTCATAGTCACGCGGCACAAAGGGTTGGCGCTTCATCGGAAGTCCTCCTTCGCACAATGGCGATTCCATGCACCATCATACTCACGAAAGAGGACTTGTACTGACACCAGACATCCATCATACAGGTCTCAGCATGAACGGATTCTCCAGGCCGCATTTTCAACTGCTCGCCCAACGTGAAGCGACGGGAACGTGGAAACTTATCAAGCTGCGGAATCAACCACAGCAGCAGCTCATGGCATGATTGCACAACCTGTGGGATGGTGGGAGTGGTCACATGCCACCTCCTCGCTGAAAGGGTTGCTCAGAAGAACGCTCATCGGTCCAGAATGGAAGCACAAGAAACGTGAAGACGCAAAGGGTCAAAGAACAAAGGGCAAAGGGTTAGGGCTCAAGGTCCTGGGCAAGACGGAAGCCGATGCCGAAGTTCCGGGAGTCGGCGTTGAGCCTGTTCCGGGGCGACGCACGCAAATCCCCCGGACCGTTGAACCAGGAACCGCCGCGGATCACGCGCTCGCCGCAGTCACCTCTCTTCGCCTCTAGCCAGGCCGAACCATCCCCAGGAGCACCCTCATAATTCCCGTGCCAGCAATCTTCCACCCATTCCCACACATTACCGGCCGTATCATAGAGGCCAAACTTGTTGGGTTGGAAGGAGCCCACCGGAGCCGTCTGCTTATTATCCCATTCACTGCAGCACCCATTACAGTTCGCCTGATTCTCCCCGATCTCATCTCCCCACCAGTAGAGCGTAGTGGTCCCTGCCCGTGCCGCATATTCCCACTCGGCTTCGGTAGGCAGCCGATAACGTTTGCCGGTTTATCGAGGCAGCGAGTCCGTATAGTCCATAGCGTCTCGCCAGGACACGTTGATGATCGGCCGCCTGCCGCGCCCCCACTGCGATCGTCCGGTCGTTTACCCCCAGTCAGATCTACATACCGATCGTATTCTTCGAATGGTCACATCCTACTTGCCTCCTGTAAATTGATAGATCTCCCCCTCTAATCTCCTCACCTATCTTGAAGGGGCATCATGACAGTCAGGTCTGGATACATGCGTTTCCGATCCACGGTCAATACACCTTGAGTGCTCATGCACCTCAGCCTTTAGCCGTAAACGAGCACCGCTACTGTCGCCTCCGCAACAGGCCGAGGCAGAAAATGGGCTTGTCCAGGGCATGGAGCACCCCCCGCGCGGAACGGTCGTGTCGCTGCCGATCGCAGTCCGATTCATAGCGGCCGTCAAGCCTGACGCATGCCGCGAAAGTCGCGCGGGCAAGGAGCGCCGCTGATCCACACCTGTTGATCAAGTTTTCGCAACATCGGTCCCGGGTGTTGGTTTCGCTTGTCCTTTCGACTCAATGGAGTCCTTTGCCTGCACCTTGTTGAAAATGACAGCGAATACCTCCGCCAGTTTTTCCATGGCTTGCGAAGAAAATAGTCCCGTGAGTCCTGCGATCGCATAGACTCCGAAGACGTTAAGGTTACCTGCGTCGTTGTTCGAGGCCACGGGGGAGAGCAACCCGACCCGGAGCAGTAAGTAGATCAGTGGCGCCAGAGCCCCTCCCTCTATCGGCATCACCATGTAATATGGGATCCAGCTTCTGAGGAGCTGGCGGTTCCCGATGTACTTGGCAAACGAGCTCACCAGCCGAAGAAGCCCACCCAATGTGCCCATGAGAATTACCATAATCAGCACGTCTCGTTGAGTCGGAGGACAATCCAGCTTCTCGCACTTTGCCGGCAGACTTCCGACAGATTCTGATTTACCACCGATCGCCGGGGCGGATTGCCCGCTGTTCGAAGGCGGAGGTGCATTTGTCTTGGATGAGTCCGCTTGGGATGTAGGCGGTGATCCACCGGACCCACTACCTCGACCTGATCCCTCACCAGTCTTCACAGGAGCCTCCGGTGGAGCCCCCTCACTCGGCGGCGTGGCAGCGCTTGTCTTCGCTGGAGGGATGTAAGTTGCCTGTTCCCATCGCAGAGCAATCTGGTGAAGATCGAGAACGGTAAGCACAATGGCCCCCACAAAGATCAGCCAGATTACTGTATTGGACGCATGCTGGTAATACATGATGCTGGTTGGTTCTGTTGGGCCATCGGGATCAGGAACGAGAGCTTTAGTGAGGCGCTCGACTACCGACATTACACGTTGGTAGATCAACTCGACCGATTCCTCCGGAATCTTATCCCACACTCCTGTTTGGAGTTTGAAGTCGTCGCCGAGTTGTAGGTCCTTTTGAGTTCGCAGTACGTCCGGCATCACGAATGGTTGGGCCTGGTGTGGTCCCGCTTCAGGCTTTCGCTTCGCCGCCAACGATTTTAATAGATTCGGGATCTGATCCAGCAATCTTTGGAGATCTTGCTCACGAACCACAGGCATGGGACACCTCTTCTGCTAGGCTGGACACTGGCGCAGCCATGAGACATGACTCCACAAGGCATTAGCTGGGCTTTCGCTAGGCGCTAACCACTTTGAGTTCATTTTTCCAATGATTGCCCACGCGCAACTCACCTGAAACATCCCATGTACTCAGACTGTTTGGTTACCTATCTCCCCGACCGATCAATTCTCACCCTCGCCCACAGGCTCCGTTGTGGATGTCCCAAAGAATCCCCGTCCCTGAGCGAAGTAGATGTTGATTGGCTTCTCGTTTCTGAGCACATCCAGAATGCTTTGGAACATTGCCGATGGCAAATGCATCTTAATAATGCCTCCGCTATCCGAGTCAGCCTCATAGAACATGCCTGGATCGTTAAAACGTATCCAAGCTAATGTTCTGCCGGCAGCATCGCTCAATTGAATTTGAGCGCGATTAGATTGATAACCGTCGGGACCACCATAAACAAGAACGTGGTAACTTGCTACTTCAGCCATGTCACATCTCCTTTCGGATAAGGGGTTGTGGTAAGGCGATTCAAAAGCTGCGACCCGCCTACCCATACGGATCGGGCTACGCATCACTCTTCAGTCGCCGCCGAGGGCCAACGACCCATGTTGAGTAAACTAACCGGCATAATACGCACCGGTCGTCCGCGCACTTCCGTATGATTCTTCCGGCTGTTCAATTACTTGACAATGTTCCTCGCCGATTTGGCGACAGAGGTACGACGTCAGGTCTCGTGAGACCGCCTCGGTGCTGACGGCGTGCTGCTTGCTGGTTGCTTTAGCGCGATGTGAAAGACCAGGCTTCGCGCTAGCCGGCTCACTTCCGAGCTCACAGATTGGTGAGTGGAGGTGGGTTGTTAATTCGGGTGAGAGGAAATGTCGACGCATCATATCGCCTCCAATTCCTGCGCGCACGGTAGTGCTTGCGCTCAAAGTTTTCAAATTCTCTTTGGCATAGGTCCTTTTGTACCTAGTAGGACACTTGCTACTCTCTAGGATTTTTCAGTGGGAGCGGCCAATTGAGACCACCGGAGATGTATTCGTTTACGGTCCAGACACGGACCGTTACGTGCTATTAAGAGCAACAACTTCATGGAGTGCCTCACGATCCTGGTCCTGAGGAGCGAGGCCACAGGACGCGTGGCGACGAGGGTGGTGGAGCGCGGCAGGTCGGTCTCAAGGGAGGAAATGGGGTCTCCTTGTTGCGCTGGTAGACCGCCTCGACCAACAATTCCAGCACCTCGAGCACTCCATCTTCGAGACGCTCTCCCAACGTGAAGCGACGCGAGCGCGGGAACTTATCGAGCTGCGGGATTAGCCACAGCAGCAGCTCGTGGCACGACTGCACCGCTTGGGGTACCGTTGGAGACATCACTCAACTCCATGATTTCTGAAAGCCGATATTCGCCAGGCAGAGCCAAGGGCAACGGGTCAGAGAGCAAAGGGCACGGGCTTATTGGTCGATGTCCTGGGCCAGACGGAAGCCGATATTGAAGTTCCGGGAGTCGACGAAGTTCCAGTGCCGGGACCATGTGCGCAAGCCCTCCGGGTCGTCGCCCCAGGAACCGCCACGGCTCACGTGGCTGGGGTTCTCTTCGTCGTTACGCATTGTCTCCAGTTGATCAGGATTGTCGTACTGGTTCAGGCACCACTCCCATACATTGCCAGCCATGTCGTAAACGCCCTGCGTCGTGACTCCGTTCGGGTACATGCCCACGGCTGTTGTCCGTCCCAATCTGTTTTCGCCGCTGTTACACCGAGACCCATCCCATTCACCTTCCCACGGATACTCGCGCTGTGGATCTCCTCCCCTGGCTGCCTGCTGCCATTCCCATTCGACGGGGAGACGAATGTTGGTTCCGGTCTTGGCACTGAGCCAGCGGCAAAAGGCGACGGCCTCATCCCAGGAAACCGTCTCACGAGGGGCATTGGCATCCGGCCATCTCGGCTGATCGGCCTGATTGCTCTGTTCGATGTCCGTCCACCACTCCTTGTTTCCATAGCCATCTTCTGCGTTGAGAAACGCCTCGAACTGTGCATTGGTCACCAGGTATTTGGCCATACGAAACGGCTTGACTTCGAAGACACGATCGACACTCTCCAGTTTCACCCGTCCTCCAGGAATATCCGCCCAGGCAATGTCGGGTAGATCGTCCTTCACTCCGACGCTTGGTCGACGATCGCCAAACTCCGCCAACTTTTGGCCAATCAGCAGCCGGTCTTCATGTGACAGTGCCGCATCATTGAGTCGCTCGATCAACATTTTCTGTGGATGGATCATTGTATCCAGCTGAGCAGAAGGCATTTTCTTGAATCGTGTCAACGCACGTTCGACTGCTTCGGCCCTCTCTTTGCGCCATAGCTCTTCGAGATGGCAACCGGTTTCGTGCCAGCGCCGCGCCGCCTCCTCTTCGTAGTCGATCAGCCGTAAGTCGGCCCCGCTCTCGTCAATCCAGCCCTTAAGCTTGGGCCAGGCGGTAAACAGCCTCTCATGGGCGACTTCCACAATAGCCTCTTGTCCACTGCCACTCGTGACCAGGACGCGGCAACCTTGTCCCGCCAGGGCTTCAATGAGCTGCACCGCATTCGGATCTGCACTGAACGCAGAGACAGCGGCACGGCTTCGTGTCGGAGGTCGTTCCCGTTCGACGTGCACCAGCTCGGCAAAGACGCGGTCGAACGCCCCACGCACCTCTTCCTCCGAACCTGACAAAACTTCATTGGCCTTTGTCGAGATCGCGCCGACCACGCCCCCAATGGCTTTATAGGCCTCTACCGTAAACGTCCTGCCCCTGCGCCGCTCAAAGAGTTGCTTGAGAGCATACTCCACGAGCGCCAGGTTCCCCGGCTCTTGCCCGGTCTCTTGCAAGATCCGCTCGACAAGCCCCGGCTCAAACCTGTATCCGGTGGCCTCAGCCGGCTTCTCAATCATGTCCTGCAACATCCGTGGCGAAACGGGACCCAAGTGATGCCGGTAAGGGCTGTTGAGCAGGTTCAGGGTTGATTCATACGCTTCCAGTTTTCCAAGAAATTCACTGCGGATCGTGGCCACGACCCTGAGTCGGTAGATTGTTTCCTTGGCCGTGCCGATCAACAACTCAAGAAAGCCCTGAATGTCCGGCTCGTTGAAGCCGCTCGTGAACAACTCTTCGAATTGATCGATGAACAGGATCAATTCCTGGCCTTGGCTGAGCTGGTGGGCGAGGACATCGCACAACGTGGAACCCCTGGTCGTCAATCGCGGTCGTACGGAGAGTTGGAAGATGTCCTTCAGTCCACGGGCAAGTGCATCAGAGGGTGTGTCGCCGTCACTGGGCTGGATGCGAAGCCAGACCCATTGTGCACTTTCAGGCAGTCTCCCCTGTTTGATGACGGCCTGCCAGACTCCTGCCGCAACCACGGACGATTTCCCCGACCCAGACGCTCCGATGACCAGCAGCGCGCGTCCTCCTGGCTCGCTCATCTTGCCGATCAGCTCGTCCACCTCACGATCACGCCCGAAGAACAGGGGCGCATACTCCTGGTTGAACCACAGCAACCCTCGATAGGGCGACTTGCCATCCGGCCAATCGATCCGAACTTGTCGTGTGCTTGGCTCTGCCCTCTCCTTTTCGTCTTCTTTCAGCGCCTGATAAATGAGCTTTTCAAGCTCGTGAACATCGCTAAACGGCTTGCACATCACTCCCGCATCACTCAATCGTTTGCGAAACTGTTCCTGCCGATCGCCATACTTCACATCCATGAATCGCCCTAGCGGCACCGACGCTTCAGGATCGAGCAGAAAAATGAAACGCTTTTGGGCGGGTGCTTCCGTAGCCGCTTCAAATTCCAGCTCGGTATAAGAGACATCGGACCGGTCACGAACCGGGGAGCCGTAGCGTAATCCGATCACACCAATATAGACATCACATTCGCGAACACATTGCTTACAGTACTCAGCTGGCTTTTCATCACGTGCTGTGAAATACCCCATATCGGACGGAACACTTCCGACGCGATTCACCGCCGCGATCGCGGCATCGATAAACGATCTCTTCTCAGGATACTTCGCGAATTCTGACGTGTGGCTGATGAACACGCGGCGAATTTTAGCCATCTTCGAATTCTCAAGGGTGGCTACGTATGGAGCACATTCTACGCTTTCGGGTGACAAAGACAAGGACCTGAAGCGGCAGCCCTGACCAGATCTATTATCAGGCCATTTGACTGACGTGTCCTCTCGCGTAGCTCGCCCTTTCTTGTTCTGCTCTTCCTGACGATGTAAGATGGAACCGGTTACTCCTTACTCCATCGGCATGGTCGAGGGCTGGATGAAAGCCGTTGTCTACAAAATTTCTCCGGAACAGCGAGAAGCTCTGTCCCACCAACTCCGTGAACAACTACAGCGGGAACCGGGGGTGCGGTTCGCGTATCTCTACGGATCCGTGCTTGAGTCCGACAGGGTCCATGATGTGGATGTGGGACTCTTTCTCGATGACAGGGCTGTGCCACAGAAAGCGGCAATCGTCGACGGTGTCTCCACGAAGCTCACTGCGGCAGTCGGATTACCGGTCGATGTCCGCGTGCTCAATGGAGCGCCGCTCTCGTTTCTGTATCATGTGTTGCGGGGACAACTCCTCCTGTGTCAAGACGAGGCCTTCTTGACGGACATGATCGAAGACGTTGCACGCCGCTATCTTGATCTCGCTCCACTCCTCCGCAGCAGCACGAAGGATGCCTTCGCCGCATGAGCCTCAATCCGGACCTCATCCGGGCACGTTGCGCTGAAATCGACGCGTCGTTGATCCGCCTCGACGAGCTTCGTCATCTGCCGCGCGAGACATTCCTCTCCAGCCAAGACACCCTTCAAGACCCTATGATCGTGCTTCGACCGGCTCAGCACGAACGGGGTTTTGGTAGTTGGGTTCATGGTGAGCCCTTCGATTGACTCAGGACACGCCGGTCGAAGCCTGCGGTGAGTTTATCGAACCGGATGAACAAAGTGTCTTGAACTGGCTTCCACAGCGAGAGGCGGGGAGGGTTGGGGGCTTTCAGAAAGATTCTGAGTGACATCCTCGCACAGCGACAACCGATTCTATTCGTGGAGCATCGTGCGAACCTCCCGATCGAGCGCCGGCACTTTGTGTTGCACGATATCCCACACAATCTCCGCATCAAGACCGAAGTATTCATGAATCAGAATATCTCGAAGACCCGCGATTTTCTTCCATTCCACGGCGGAATGCTGCGCGCGCAAATCCTCAGGGAGCTTTTTGACGGCCTCACCAATGACTTCAAGATTCCGGACGACTGCGTCGATCGTTTTCTCATCCTCCATGAACTCGGTTTTGGACAGAGCGCCGGTATACGCCGTAATCTTTCGAGTGGCCTCGAGAATGTCCTCCAGATAGACCTTAGAATCCCGAGGCATAGACCGTTTCGCTTTGAATGATCGGCAAGAGACGCGGTTTGATTCCGCTGATGGTAACCAGGTCTATGCGGGAGTGAAACAGGTCTTCGAGAAAGCTCTTGAGATCCATGTAGGCGTCGAAGGACTTGTCCGAAAACTCCACAACGAAATCGAGATCGCTCCCTACCGTGGCCTCGCCCCGCGCACAGGATCCGAACAGGCCGAGCCGACGCACCCCCAACTTTTTCAGCGCTACCTGATTCTGTTCAATGACCTGAAGGACTTCTTCACGAGTCTTCATGATTACCGGATTTCCTCCCTTCACCAGTCCTTACTGGCGCCCCCCAGTGAGAACGGGCGAATTCTAGCATGGGAGCACCTATTCGACACTATGGATTTCTTCCCCTGGGGTACCGAATCCTCTCTCCGAAGCAATGTGAATGTCACTGTCCCCATCTGCCGAAGAATCAGCTGCCGGAGTAGATATTCATGAAGAATCCACGCTACGATTGTTTGTTTTTCTTGTCTGGAGCTCCACGTTGAAATCTAGCCCTCAACCCCAGAACCAATCTGCAGCCCTCATTATCGAAGGGGCCCGGCAGAATAATCTCAAGAACATCTCGCTGCAGATTCCCCACAACCAAGTGACGGCCATTACCGGTGTGTCTGGGTCGGGCAAATCCTCGCTGGCCTTTGACACGATCTTTGCCGAAGGCCAGTGGCGGTATGTCGAGTCACTCTCGACCTACGCCAGAATGTTCCTAGACAAGGTGGCCCGTCCGGATGTGGATCGTCTGCTCAACGTCCGGCCGGCGATTGCCATCGAACAGAAGAATCAGGTGCGGACGGCTCGCTCGACGGTCGGGACGACGACAGAAATCGCCGACCTGCTCCGCCTGCTCTTCGCGAAGATCGGCAAACCCACCTGCCCAGACTGCAAGCAGGAAGCCCGTTCCTTTCAGCCTGATGCCGTAGCCGATGAGCTGCTGAAGCGATGGCTCGATGCCCGAGCGATGATACTATTCCCCATTGCGACTCCTTCCTCCAAAGACGAACCTGCGTTCGTCCAATCATTGCTCACACGAGGCTTCACTCGTGTTAAGACCAGCGACGATGTGCTCGACCTGCATGAGGTCGAACCGCCCTCGCTCCATAGGTTCCCCTCGCTCTTCATCGTTTTCGATCGCCTGGTGATCCGGGAGGACAACCGCACTCGTCTGGTCGAAGCAATCGAAACGGCGTTTCGCGAAGGAGACGGGTACTGTTCGATCGACATCATCGACCATGGACGCCAATCCTACAGCACGAAATTTCTCTGCCAGAGTTGCGGGCGTACCTTCGAACCCCTGAAGCCGATTCTCTTTTCGTTCAACCATCCGCTCGGGGCCTGTCCCGAATGCAAGGGATTCGGCAATGTGCTGCGGTATGATCCGGAGCTGGTCATCCCTGATCCAACCAAGTCACTCGCCCAAGGAGTCGTCGAGCCCTGGAGCAAACCCAGCTCCGCCTGGTGGCAGAAACAGATGTTGTCCGCCATGAAACGGCGCGGGGTCGACGTCGAGGCTCCGTTCAAGTCGCTACCCAATGACCAGCAGCGATTACTCTGGGAAGGCGACAAGTCGTTCGATGGGATCAACGATTTCTTCGAGTACCTGGAAGGCAAGCGCTACAAGCTCCATGTCCGTGTCTTCCTCAGCCGCTACCGCACGCCATTCGACTGTCCTAGTTGCCATGGCAGTCGCCTTAAGCCGGATGCGCTGTTCGTCAAAATTGCCGGTGCCGACATCCACCAAGTGATGGAGCGGACCGTAGAGAGCTTTTCAGAATGGGCAGAATCTCTACCCCTATCGTCCTTTGAACGAGAAATCGCCGCTGATATTCTGCGACAACTCAAAGCAAAACTCGGCTTTCTCCAACGAGTCGGCCTCGGGTACCTGACGCTCAATCGGCAAACCAAGACCCTCTCCGGCGGCGAGGCGCAACGGGTCGCGCTTGCCAATCAGCTGGGATCTCAGTTGGTCGGCACACTCTACGTCCTCGATGAACCGACCATCGGCCTTCATGCCAGGGATACTGATCTCTTGGCCGGAATCCTCCACGATCTGGCCGACACAGGCAATACGGTGGTCGTCGTCGAACATGACCGCCGCATGATTGAATCGGCCGATTACCTGGTCGAACTCGGTCCGCACTCGGGCGAAAAAGGCGGCGAAATCGTCTGTGCGGCATCCACGCAGGCATTCATCCAGGACCGTCGAGCAACCACCGCCCGATACCTGCGCGGCGAAGAACAGATTCCCCTGCCCACCAAGCGACGATCCGGCAACGGCAAGATGCTGGTGATCGCCGGCGCGACTGAACATAATCTGAAAGACCTCTTCGTTCGCATCCCCCTCGGCATGCTCGTCTGCGTAACCGGCGTGTCAGGGTCAGGCAAGAGTACGCTGGTTGAAGATACCCTCTACCGATCCGTCGCCCGAGCCTTCCGCGTGGAATCCCTTCCCATGGGGCGGTTCAAGGCCATCAAGGGCATCGAGCATCTCAGCGGTATCCGCTTGATCAACCAACAGCCGATTGGGCGTACACCTCGCTCCAACCCGATCACGTACCTGAAAGCGTTCGATGAGATTCGCCGGCTGTTCGCGTCCGAACAAGCGGCGCTTCACCGGGGACTCACGCCGGGACACTTTTCGTTCAATGCCGCCGGTGGTCGCTGCGAACGCTGCGAAGGCAGTGGGGTGGAAAAGTTGGAAATGTATTTCTTCGAGGATATTTACGCGCCCTGTGAAATCTGCGAAGGCAGACGCTTCAAACCGGAGATTCTGAAGATTCGCTACCGCGGCAAGAATGTCTCTGAAGTCCTCAACATGACAGTGGAGGAAGCGCTCTCCTTCTTCACTGGGACGCTGAAACTCCAGGAACGGCTACACCTACTTAGCTCCATCGGCCTTGGCTATTTACGCCTGGGCCAATCAGCCACCACCCTATCCGGCGGTGAAGCCCAACGGCTAAAGATTGCCGCCGAGCTGCTTTCCGGTGGGGGGCTGTCCCGCAAAGGGACGGTCCCCTTTCGTAGCCGGAAGAGGGACTGGCACCCCTCGTCAAGCTCCGCGAGCCAGTCCCCTAACAACATGCTCTATATCATGGATGAGCCGACCACCGGTTTACATTTTGAAGACATCAAGAAGCTCCTCGCGGTCCTTCACAAGCTCGTCAACGCCGGCAACACGCTGGTCGTCGTTGAACACAATCTGGACATCATCAAGGCGGCCGACTGGATCATCGACCTGGGCCCCGAAGGCGGGGCCGCAGGCGGCCAGATCGTGGCAGAAGGGCGTCCGGAGCAAGTTGCCAAAATCACGGCATCCCACACCGGACAGTTCCTCGCAACAGTTTGCGAGTGAGGTTCGCTAGGGCAATAGAAGTCACTTGATCGCTTGCCGTTGACAGCAATTTGCTGCGAGGTACTCGCATCTCTTCCCCCAAAATTTGCCGTACCAGCCGCGCCATCAAGGGACACACCTCACTATGAATTCGTCGGCATCTTTCCAGCGGGTGGTCTGGCACCTATCGATGAACTAGGGCGAGGGGCAAGTTGCGCCGACGGCTCAGCCGGTGATATCGGCACCATCAGCATACCACCGCGGCCGCTTGGATAATCCTCCATCGGACTCACTCTTGTTGATTCGTTCGTTGGTGGCCTCTGTGGGTTAGCCAACGATGCGGTCCCCTGGACAGGCATCCGCGATGGCCTAGGTATAGACTGTGTCTGAGCAACGTCACCTCTCAATTCGCTTTTTGGCATTGGTTTTTTGGCCATAATCGAAACCTCCCTTTATTTGACGAAGCGGCAGTGTTTCCCCTGTAAGTTAAAGAGACCCTCTTTCATGCCGCTTTGCTATCAAGCTCCTTTAGGTGCTCGATAGCAAATGGCTTCTTGTGTGGGGTCCCAGGATACTGGTCTCACATTATTTTCCGATCGGCCACCAGCCATGCCACCAATCAGGAAAACTTGGCTCCCACGCCGCTGTCCAGACTCGGTTATCATTCCCCACAACGAACACGTCAAGCTTGTCTGCGCTTCGTGATACAGCCGTCACTGGAGCTCCAGGCGCCGCACGGCCTCCGTTGAGCTCCCACCAGCCGTGCCACCAATCCGTAAACGCCGGTTCCCATGCCGCCGTCATGATGACTCCGTTCACGTCCGTGACGAAGATATCGAGCTTGTCGGCGCTGCGAGACACCGCGTGGATAGGTGCGCCTTGAGGCACCCGAATATCGCCGATCGGCCACCAGCC
>PHGD01000120.1 GCA_011090425.1 Nitrospira sp. LK70
CATGGACCCGCCGCAGTTCCTTCCCACTCATGAGTACCCTGTCCTCTCCGACCATCCCGCCCTCCTTGTGAGAGCGGCCAGTCTAGCAACGAAGAGGACATTTCTATCTTGGCCAAAGCGGACATTATCATGTTGGGATTACATCCCGATCCAAAGAGAGGAGGCAAAAGGCCGTGATAAGATTTGTCCGTATTGCACCTTGATCTGGCTGTGCGTATGATCTCACGGTTCAATTCTTGAGGAGGTTCTATGACGAAGATCACCGAGATCGCTCCGGATCTATTCCGCATCGCAACCTTCGTTGAACCGTTCAATATTCAATTCAGTCAGTTCTTGAAGCGCGACGATCAGCCGTTGCTGTTCCATACCGGTCCCCGGGCATTGTTTTCCGAGGTCAAAGCCGCCGTGGCGTCGCTCATAGATCCACAGGGTTTACGCTGGATTGGATTCAGCCATTTTGAGTCGGACGAATGTGCGACGGTGCCGGAGTGGCAGCAGCTCGCTCCGCAGGCAGAAGTGGTGTGTAGTCTGGTGGGCAAGATGGTGAGCGTCGATGACTGTCTAGCGCTTCGTCCTGCCAAAGGGATGGCCGACGGCGCGGTAATCGAGACTGGGGGATCTCGCTTTCGCTTTCTGTCGACGCCGCATGTCCCCCATTGCTGGGAGGCGGGACTGCTGTTCGAAGAGACGGAACGGACGCTCCTGTGCTCGGATCTCTTTCACCAAAACGGAGACGTTGAACCGATGACGGAATCAGACGTGATCGATCGTTGTCGAAAGACGCTGGTGGACTATCAGCAAAGCCCCTTGGCGAACTATGTACCCTATTGTTCGTTGACGGATGCGACGCTGCGCCGACTGGCGGCACTGCAACCGAGGCGACTGGCGACCATGCACGGATCAGTCTATGTCGGCGATGGAAGCAAAGCGCTCCACGACTTGGCTGCTGTTTGGCGCGAGGTCCTTAGCTCACCGGCATGATCCGAAACGACCTCGGTCCTTGAAGCCTTCTTGCCCGACCTACCATGTCCTTGGTTCTCCTGCTGCTACCCCTTGTGGTGATTGGTGCCGGCATTGCGATCTGGTTTGGGATTGATACCAGGCGAGCCTACGCGCGGATTACAGGCAACAGTGTGCTCGTTTCCTCGCCATTGGGAGCTATTGAATTCACGCGAGGAGGATCTGGTGTCCCCGTTCTGGTGGTCCATGGAAGTGGAGGAGGCTACGACCAAGGTGAGCTGATTGCGACGGCGATATTGGGCGATGGTTTCGACTGGATCGCGCCCTCTCGTTTCGGCTATCTCCGCTCGACTCTCCGTCAAGGCGCAACGTTTGATGACCAGGCGGATGTCTATGCCCATCTTCTCGACCGTCTAGACCTCACAAAGGTGACCGTCGTTGCCATATCACACGGCGGCCCATCTGCCCTTTTATTTGCAGCACGCTATCCAGAACGCGTATCCTCGCTGACGCTTGTGTCATGCGGGGTAGCCACTCCATCGGATGCAAGTCAGGCGGAGGCGAACCAAAAGGGCGACACACTCACGACGATATTCAAGTTCGAGATTCTCTACTGGGTTGTCAAGAAGTTTCTGCGCAAGCAGCTGATGCGGTTGATGGGTGTCAGCGATAGTGTGATCGCAGGCTTGACCACAGAGCAGCGAACCTTGGTCAATCGGTTGATCGACTATATGGCGCCGGTATCCCCTCGCTCCGCCGGCGTCTCCTTTGACAATAAGGCTGCGATGCCCAATGAGCGGGTAGCGGCCATTCGCGCCCCAACGCTCATCCTCCATGCGATGGACGACAGCCTTCAGCTCTTTCACAACGCGGAGTATGCGGCGGCCAACATTCCTGGGGCCAGCTTGGTTTCCTTCAATCGGGGAGGCCACCTTCTGCTGGCGGTCGAGCAGTCAGCGATTCAGACAGAAGTCAGGCAGTTCATCTTGGCCCACGCCGACAGATTTGATAGGGAATCCCATGTGGAATGATGGCCACTTCAGCGGCGCTTGACCGGAGCCTTCGAACAGGTTGAGAATGTGCCTCAAGTCGAGGATTCGTGAGTGAAGCCGGTCCGGCTACACGTTGTTAGGGTCTGACATCAAAGACAGAGATCATGAAGATCACCGTTATCGGAGCTTCGGCCGGTGTGGGACTCCAGGCCACGCGGCTCGCCCTTGAAAAGGGGCATGAGGTTATCAGTCTATCGCGCCGCAGCGTTCCTCTTCCAGGTCACGCTAAGCTCAAAAGGGTACAGGGCAGTGCGACAAACCTACGTGATGTGCGAGCCGCAGTGGATGGAGCAGACACCGTTCTTGTGACCCTCGGCGTGAAAAGCCCCTTTGCCACCACGCTGTTTTCCGACTCTGCACGCCTCCTGCTACAGGTGCAACAGGAGACCGGTTCCTCCCCAACGCTTATCGTGTTGACGGGTTTCGGTGCAGGCGACAGCTGGAGCTATAACCCTCTTCCCATGAAGCTCCTCTTTACCTTGCTCCTCAAGGCAGTCTATGCGGACAAGAGTGAGCAGGAACGTGTGATCGCCAGTGGGTATCCATGTTGGGAAATCGTACGGCCAGGCCGGTTAACCAACGGCACCATGACGGGCCATTATCGCGTGCTGGACAACCTTGTGGAAGGCATGCGGGTGGGCGCCATTTCCCGTTCTGATGTGGCGCATTTCATGGTAGCACAGGCCGAGCAGCCGACATACCTGGGAAAGTACGTGACGCTCACCTACTGACAATGATGTGTCGGCTCTCGTATCGGCACGACCCGTCCCTCTTCCAAGTCTTGCAAATCCGACCAAGCAGTAATGTCGGTTCGTGATGGATCGATGGAGGTCAGGTATTTGTTGAACTTGGCCGCACTTTCAGGAGAACTTGGTCCGCGTGCCAACAGTTGCTGATTCCATTGTTCCAACTCGACTGGCTGGCGTGGTTGTGCCGTTTGCTCAAGCCACTTCACGACTCCCTCATCGGTCGAATTGATCTTCACTGCTGCTGTGAACTGGTCGCTGGTGATGCCCGCAAACTCCATCAGCCGTTCGTCCATCGGACAAGGGTAGATATATTCTCCCTCTGTCCCGGCAAGCACGGCCCGGCATTTGTCGATCATGCGGGCAAGGTGGGCATAACCCCCCAGCTTGAATCGCATGCTGCGGGGATAGTCTTTGCGCAAATCCATCACTAGAGCAGTTTGTGGTTCTTAAATGTCAGGTTCTTCACGACGACCTGGCCGCCTTCGTAGGTAATAATTCGCCTGGTCGCAGGAAGATCCGATGAGCCGACACGGACATGGGTGTCGGTGAAACTTTCGACATTGGTCAGTTTGCCGTCGGTCGGCGAATAGTAATAGACCGTGTACTTGGTCGTGAGATTCTTCTGGTCCTGTGTGATGACGCTCTCCTCGACGTTGATCGTAAAGGCGATCGGGTTCATGCCGGGATGGGCCATCTTGCGGTTGATTTGTGTGATGCGGTTGTCCTTGATCCGGTAGAAGGAATGAGAGCCATGGATATTCAGTTTGGTGCCGAACGGATGACCGTCTTCTTCCATCGTCAGGGAATACTTTCCGTCGGATTCTTCGAAGCTCCGTGGCCCCCGATGGACGGCGATCATGCCCAGTTGCTCTTGCGCCCATTTTTGGGTCTCGCCATCGCCGAGCTGAACAGATACTTCGCGGGGGCTCTTGACGATGACGGGGCCGCTGGTCTCTTTCCCGTTCACGTTCACGGTGAGGTCGGCAGTAAATCCTTTGAAATCTTTTGGCCACCGAGCAGTCCCTTCGAACGCTCGACGCAGTAACTCGCGCGCTTGAGGGTCATCGGTGACAGTCGAAGATGCTTGTGTGTGCTCCATGATGGATCTCCTCCTAAGAAAAACAGCCTGTTCCATACTTATACCGGGTGTGTTCGATGACACTCAATAGTGAAATCCCCTGGCCGACGGCCTCTTCTGCGAGAGCTTCCCGTTGCATCGCACGGTCGGGCAACATTCGATGTTCCAAAAATCATCATAATTCTGATATACTTCTCCGATTTTTTGCCGGGGTGTTGGACCGAAACCGCCCTGGTCAGCCGGTCAGCTTGCGTTGAGGAAGGATGGGCATGGAACGACGAGCCGCTTCGCATACCGAAGAAGAAGAGATGAATCAACGCCGCAAACTTTTGAATGCGGCGAGACGCGGTGATACGAAAGCCATCAGCAAACTGTTTGAGCTCTATCAAGTGCGTGTTCTCAGCGGAGAGCAGTTGGCCAAGGTTAACCGAACTTCCACCTACCTGACTCCTGTGAAGCCGTCGCAGAGTGGAAAGTCGAAAGCACAGGAAAAAGGAACTAAGGGAGCCACTTCAAAGGGTGCGAAAAAATCGCCCAAACCTCCGGTCGAGTCTTCCGCCATGAAGCCTTCAGGGACGACAAAGAGGAAATCCAAACAGAAGTCGTCGTAAGGCTAGGTCACTGCACCGCCACTCTTAGCCCACCTCCGGCGAGTTTTGCTGCGATATCATCCGCCTGTTCCGTCGATCCGGTGAAGACGATGGCTTCCCCATCATGATCGATGCGCCAGGCCAACTCAAATGCTCTGGCCGAGGTCATTGCGGGAATAAACCTGCAGAATAGCTCGATCACTTGTTGGTAGGTATGACAGTCGCAGTTGTACACCACAACACGAGACTCAAATCCGTCTCCCGAACCGATTTGCACGTCTTCGGTAGTTTCGGGAATTATCTGTGGCGTGGAAGGGGTCGGCATGGAGCGGGGCTTCTAAGGAGATCCGGCGAAAAGAGTTCAACTCTGGGTCGCTGGATGTCATGCAAGGCTTACACTCTATCCATATCAATCACTTCGGTCGCATCCCATAAGTTTTTCGACTCGGCATCAGCCAAATCCTTTTCACGATCCTCGTCCGTTTCTTCTCCAAACGACTGTCGTGGCGCTGTCGATGTGGCCTCCGTGCGCCTGTCCTCGGCGGCTGATGCGGTGGTAGTCTGAGGGCGGCGCCGTTTCTTTGACGGATCCATGTTGACCGGCATGAGGGTCCTCCCAAGAACTATTGTAGTCTTCTCTAATTGTAATCCTCTTGTCAATCGGCGAAATACGCTTGGTGGATGAAATCAGGATGAGTAGTATCGCCTGGTTACCTGTTCGATGTGCTGGGTCTCGTAGCCCCCTCAAAACAGCTGCTCTGCCACCGTATCAGCGTAACGTCGACCTAAGGAAGTCAGTCGTACCAGATCGTGATCGGCATCGAGCAGGCCCTTCGCGACAAGTCCATCGATCTGATGATCTCGTTCCGCGGCGGCGATGGTTTTTCTGGGGACACCGCGAAGAAGACGCAAGCCGAACACGAGGGCATCGCGCTGGCGCTCGGATGTCGAAAGCGTCACCTGATCCCTGATAGGCAGATGGGACTCGTTCAGGATTTCCGCCGCATAGGTGGTGAGGTCTGCGACATTCCCGAACCTGGTTCCATCAAGATAGGACTGGGCGCTTGGACCCAATCCAAGATACTCACCGCCGGTCCAGTAGAGGAGATTATGGCGACAAACATAGCCGGGCTCGGCATAGTTGGAAATTTCATAGCGGGAAAATCCCGCTTCGCCAAGGAAGCGCTCCGCCGCTGATTCCATGTCGAGTTGAAGCATGTCGCCGGGTGGCAGGATAAGATTTCGAGCGATGTCCTGAGCGAGCCTCGTGCCCTCCTCAATGGTCAAGGCATAACAGGAGATATGCGATGGGGTGAGCATGAGGATCGATTCCAAGGTGTGTAACCAATCCCGTAACGACTGGCCCGGCAGCCCGTACATCAGATCGAGGTTGATATTTCTGAACCCAGCGAGGCGCGCAGCCTGAACGGCGCTCGCCGTATCCCGCACTCGTCCAAATCTCCCAATGGAGGCGAAATCCTTGTCCACCATGGACTCCGCTCCAAAGCTGATCCGATTGAATCCGGCATCAGCCAAGACGGTGAGATCCCTTGCCGTGACGGAGGAAGGGTGTGCCTCCACTGTGACCTCCACCGTGGGTTCGATCGGCCAGGTGGCGCGAATCAGAGTCAGAAGTGCGGCCAGCTGAGCGGCGGGGAGGGAGGTCGGCGTTCCTCCACCGAAATAGATGCTCTGCAAGGCTCGATCATCCAGAGCTGCTTTTCGTTGGTAGAGTGAAATTTCTTGGACAAGGGCGGAGTGAAACAGCGTCATCGGATCGGGTTGCGCGATTTCGAGATAGAAGGCGCAAAAGTGACAACGGCGGCGACAAAATGGGACATGAATATAGAGACCGAGGTCTTCGTTCGCAGGGCTCATCGTTTCAGCGAGAAAGGAAGGGGTTGTGAAAAATCCTTGGCCATTACGATTTCGATTTCGTCGGCCGGCGAAACGCCTCGGTTGCGGATGTGCGATGCCCATCCGTCATGCCTGCGGAGCGACTCGAAGATGGATTTGAGCAGTTGCGGTTTGATCCGAGCTTCCCACTCGTGCAGCCAATTTCGTTCATCTTCGTCCCCTGTATAGTCGTCCGGAAACGAGGCTTCCAGCGTGAAGCGGATGGTAAAGGTTTTGTCTTCCTGGTACATGCAACCCCTCTCGTTGCGATTCACTCCGGGTGATTTTATAATGCTCTCGACAACCGAAGGAGTCCTCAGCCATGCCTATCTTCGAATATGTGTGCCGTGAATGCAATCACCGTTTTGAGCTGCTGATCCAAGGATCGGCAGAGGCGGTTTGTCCCCAGTGCAAAACGACCAAGCTCGATAAGCAATTCTCCGCCTTTGGAGTGGGGGCCACGACCGGCTGGGCGCCCTCTGCCGGTCCCGGCGCTTGCGGCAGCTGCGGCGATCCTCGCGGGCCGGGCGCTTGCTCGATGAATTGAATAGCCTATGGGCACCCAGGATGAACAGGCAGTGCAACGCGCGATCTCGAGCATCGCTCAATCCGATCCGCTGATCAAGCTGCTGCAGCAGGTGCGATTGGGCCGCATGAAGCCGACTGATACAGGCTTGCGCGCTGTGACGGAGTCCTGGCTTGGCACCTACGAGAAAGCCTTGGCCATGGACGGTTTGACGCAGTCCGGGCTTCGGCGACTGAATCCCGCCCCTCGGCTAGCGGTCCTTATCGAGATCGGAGTGCTCACCGACGATCACTCGGGCGTGACAGGCCTGAGGGCCGTTTACGATGAACTGCAGGCCCGGGTTCCCGCTGAATAGGTTGCTCGCACCCCTCGTTTCTCCCTTATGCCTGGTTGGTCTGATCATCTTGCCGGCCATCATACAGGCGGAGGATGAAGTCGGACTTAGGCCTCTGAGATCGATTCCACCAGCCGAGCTTGCCTCGATTCTTCCCTCTGATACGGATGTCCTGATCGAGCGGAGCGCCATCGAAGCGTTTCTGAAGGCACTGGAGGGGACGCCTCCCGATTGGGCTACCGTCTATGGTCACGGTCATCATGATCCCGAACATGATGAGCGGCTATTCAGTCTGAACCGCGAGCGGGATACTGCACGTGAGGGGAACCCCGTTCTGAACCGGCGTGTGGCCTTCGTCTGGCCTGGAGAATTGTCGCAATTTGATCCCGAAACCAAGAGCTTTGCGGTGGCGGTCGGGCCGGAGTTCCATTCAACCAGTTGGGGGATGGTCCGATTCAAGCCCGAGGAGTTCCCAAGCAATCTGCGCGTGAGGCCGGACAAGAAACTTACCGATCGGATCAGTCTGAATCTCGCCAAAGGTGAAAAGGCGCACGTATTGGTCGTGATGGCCGGTGTGCTGATCCCTTCCGAGTCGATCATCTATGATTTTTCGCATGAGGAAGAAGGGGTCGGGCTCATCATGCCAGTCGTGAGGGTTGAACAGGTGGAGATTCTTGTCAGAGTGCCGTAAGCCCCGGGATTTCGCTGAAGCGGGAGTCCATTGCTCAGGTATGAGTTGGCGCGGTTCGAGGGATTACAACGCTGCCTCTGGTTAATAGGCGTCTTTTGCGCAGCGAAAGCCGGTGCCGCTGGGACGGCTGTCCATCGTGCCCCAATCGCGATCAGTTGTGCGGAGGCTGGTTGCCGGTTTGAGCCATGACCCGCCGCGCATGGCTTTGATCGCACCTCGATTCGGTCCAGTGGGATCTGTCAGTGGAGCATGCTTATAGTAATTCGGATCGTACCAATCCTGTACCCATTCCGCGGCATTGCCGGCCATTCCGAATAGACCATACGGACTGACTGCTTGCGGAAAACTGTCGACCGGCATGGTTAAAACTTCTCCCTGTATTCCGTTTTCCTTGGCCAGACGAGCGCCTTCGCCTCTGACCCAGAAGGCATCCCAATCCGCTCCGCTATGGAACTCAATTGTTCGTTGCGCCCAGTAGCTGGCGCTATTCGCCATGGTAAAGTCCCAGGTGTTTCCCCAGGGGTACCGCCGGCCATCGGTTCCGCGTGCGGCCTTTTCCCACTCCGCTTCAGTCGGGAGTCGTTTTCCAGCCCAACGGCAGTAGGCGTCGGCATCCTCCCAGCTCACATTGACGACGGGATGCTGTTCGATGCCTTGAATGGGTCGATTGTTCGTCCAGAGGGTTGCAGCTTGGCTTGCATTCGCTGGAGAGCGATGACCTGTTGCCTGGACGAAGGCGACATAGGTCTGGTTGCTCACCTCAAAACGGTCAAGAAAGTATCCACTCAGGTAGACACGTCGTTCGGGATGTTCGTCAGGGAAGCCGTCGCCTCCCTCAGGACTTCCCATCGTGAACTCCCCCGCAGGGACGAGAACCATCTCTGCCGAGACGTCGGAGCCGATGGCGGATGGCGGATAGCTGAAGGCCAAGTACAGGCACAACGGAAAAAAGAGGTGGCGCGCCATCAGGTCTTCTTGATACCACAAGCCCTGGTGACCGCATCGCGATAGTTCAGCCACAGGGACAAGCTCTTCCTTACGCATGTCAGAACCGATTGCCGAAGCGCGGGCGCGGTGTAATTGACGACCATGTCATAGGCATCGTGCCGATGGCCTGCTTCGACCAGCTGGTGGGCTCGAATCAAGTCCATTCGGCTTGGTGAAACCCCATGATACCGGACCAAGGGATGAAGGCTGATGATGGATTCGATCTCCTCCGGGCGTTTCTTCTCAGGAGGTGCAAGGATCTCCATGCGATCCTTTACGCTGCCTTCAACGAAGATGGTCAAACTGGCAGCAGCCATCACCCAATGGCGGTGGCGCGACATGCGCTCAAGCCAGGCACGATAGGTTTGGGCCGCAGGCAACAGATGAGCACGTTCGAAATCCCGTCGGCGGAAGCCCAACCCTTCCATCATCGTCAAAAAAAGCTCGGGATGGGATTTGCCCAACGAAAGTCCTCCGGTTTCTTCCTCGTAGATATTCTCAGCCAACATATGACGGACTGAAGGTGGAGGGTTGGTTCCGAGGATCCGTGATAAGAAAACGGGAAAGTCTCGTACGTAGACGGCGTACTCGTGCTGGAAGTGAATTTTGAGCTGGGGTTTGCTGAGTTGGCCGGAAGAAAAATGTTCCCAAGCCCAGTGATGCTTGTCGTCCATGATCCGGAGGAGCGCTTCAAGAAACGCGGATTTCTTCATGTAAGCGGGCATGATATCTTGCCTTCTCGGGTGAAGCCTCGTTACAATTCGGAATACAGAGGAACAGCCGATGAATCCAATAACGATTCAGAATCCTGACGAAATCCTCAATGTGCTGGCCGACGTGACCCTGCGTGGGGCTGGCTTAACGACCGAATCGTTACTCGATTACGTGTTAGAAGAGGGATTTACCGAACCAATCTTCCTCAATGCAAGTGGCGAGGACCCCACCGCGTTCTTCAAGGGCCAGCCGAATGCATGGGCCGTTTACCAGGTCCGTGAGTGGAAGCGCGTGCTCACCATCTCGGGCGGTCCGGGCCAGGAACGGCGTGCGCGAATTACGGAAACACCGTAACTCGTGTTCGAGTGTAAAGCGATAGACTGCAAAGTGCAATCAAGAGACACGTTTCACGCGTGAACGATCGATAGGTGGACGGCTCATGCGGATGATTCATCTTACCAATGCGCAAGATGTCGGCGAGCTCGCGATGATCAAGAGCTTGCTCGAGGGCAACCGCATCGCCTACGTCGTCCACGGAGAACATGTCAGCAGCCTCTATCCTGGTGTGCCCTTCTTTGTCAGCCGCGTCATGGTCGACGTGTCCGATCACGTTCGTGCCGAAGTGCTTCTGAGCCGACTCAGGCTCTCGATCCGGGAAGCATCAGCCTAAATTTTCCGTTCAACGACGGCGAAAGCCATCATTACGGCTGAAGTTTTGGGTGAGGTTTATCTGCGGGGAAGTCGCCTGCTCGGCGCTCGCGTGATCCTTCGTACCATCCTCCCGTCAGTATCCCTTCCTCGAAATAGAGGTAGCGGTGGCGGACAACCGCCGAGCTTTCCCAATCTTCGAAAATCCATTCCTCTTGCCTGATGCCGTCTTTGGTGAATGTGGTGTTGATCGTCTGCGGACCTCCCCAGGATTTCAGAACCTGTTCTTTGGTCATCCCCACCATGACACGATGTTGTTCGATGTGTTTTTGAAAGTCCGGATCGTCAAGCTGAACGACCATCGGCCATACCACCATCATGAGGACAAACAGTGCAAGTCCCGTATAAATGATGATCCTGACCGGTCGGCGGCGAATGAACGACGGCTCTTCGGGCTGTGATTCCGGCGAAGCTTGCTGAAGATCGGTGGTCATGGTGCAACGTACGAAGGCGCGCATGCTAACAACGGACTGTGATGGAGTCAAGGAACGGCCTGTTTTCAGTAATCAATTCCAAATAACAAGCGTCACGATATACTTACACCCATGTCTTATCGCGAATGCAGAACGATCGTTCCGCTCTGTTTGATCGTCGGCGTCATGGCTGCCTGGCAAGGGGGCACTGTCGAGGCTCACGCAACAACCGCGTATTCCTACATCGACGATCAAGGGAACCCGGTCTTGACCGACTCACCGGAGACGATTCCTGAAAAGTATCGAGCCAAGGTCAAGACACACGAACGTCCCGATGCGGCGCAAAAGTCGCCTTCGGTGGCGGACAGGGTTCGTGATACAGTTAAAGAACAGGCCAAGAGTTTCGGGTTTCAGATGCCGTCGGTTCAAATCGACATGAAGAATTTCAATTCGACACAGTCACCCATTCTGACCTATGCCGGCATCGCAGCGATTGTCCTGTTGTTTATTATGTATTTCAGCAAAGACAGTCCCATGATCCGGTTGTTGGCCATGGGGCTGCTGATTGTCCTTGCGATCGGGACTCCCGTGCTCTTGTATACGAGTGCTGGTGGCCCGATGGACAACATGAAGAAAAAAGCCGCTGCTTCCGGACAAGCTCAGCAAGATCGCCTTCAGCAAGTTCCGCAGTAAGTCTCGTTCCTCGCGCAGAATTCTCTCGATCACTCCGCATATTGTGGAACTGGAATGGTCTTGACGCGTGGCTTGGCAGGAGCAAGTTGCCGATCGAGTTGGTCGGAGTAGGGATTGACGATTGGTTCATGGGTGTGCCGCTGGCGCTGGGTCACCAGTGCAAGGCTCTGCGTGCTGATCTCCACACGGTCGATCAGGGCGTCGGTTGTGAGGCGGTCGGGAAGACCTTGCAACGAGAAGAGTTGGTAGCAAAGACTCCAATCGAGCTGTTCTTTTCCCTTTTCTCTCACGATGAAACGGGCATCGGGTGAAGGGGGGCCTTTGAACAACAGCACCCAGAGGTTGGATCGAAAAGTGGGGCTGGTCGGATCAGTCGAAGGGCGAAATTCAGGAATCAAAGTCGGAAGCCGACTGATCGGCATTGCTTGGGAAAATTCGATGTCTACCAGCCGTACGGTCAGTGGTCGGTTTTCATTGTGATCATTCGGGTCGACTGTGTAGCCGAAGGAATAGCGGACATCGATGCCCTCGCGTCTAAACGTATAGACATCTTCGCCGTTTTCTGGCGACACGAGTTTGCTGAAGTACCTCAGCCAATCGTTGATCGGATAATAGGTGAAGACACGCAACGCAGATTTTCGGTCCCGCACGGCCTATGCCGAGCTTCTCATGGAGTTCTTTCTGGGAAAGTCCTAAAAAGCCGTCCTCAAAATATGGGCCAGCGAAAGCGAGCGAAGGTTCGGTAAAAAATAAGACAACGTAGAGCAGCGGGATCAATGCCGTGATTCGCAAAAGGACCGAAACCTGTCTCATGTTTCATCGTAATCAGAGCCAGAATTTTATGTCAAGGAAGGGTCGCAGGCTTGCCCGATCCGAAAGCCTTCCAGTATGATCATCAAACAGTAAACGCAATATCCCGCTGATCCATAGGGTGATTATGACGATCTCGCATGAGAGTTCCATCGCGGCGCTTTTGCACGAACGCATCCTTATCCTTGACGGTGCCATGGGTACAATGATCCAGCAGCGAAAGCTGGATGAGGCTGCATTTCGGGGGCAACAGTTCAAGGACTGGTCGAAGGACCTCAAAGGCCATAACGATCTGTTGAATGTCACACAGCCGGCGATCATCGAAGAAATTCATCGGCAGTATCTTGAAGCCGGTGCGGACATCATTGAAACTAACACCTTCAATTCGCAGGCGATTTCGCTCGCCGATTACAAGATGGAGACTCTGGGCTATGAACTGTCCAAAGCCGGGGCGGAATGTGCCAAGCGGGCGGTGGTTGCGGTACAGCAGGCGCAGTCGGGACGGAGATGTTTTGTAGCGGGGGCAATCGGACCGACGACCAAGACCTCGTCGATTTCCACCGATGTCAACAGCCCCGCAGCTCGCGGGACGACCTATGAAGAGCTGGTCAAGGCCTATGGTGAGCAAGTTCAGGGCTTGCTCGACGGCGGCGTCGATCTTCTGCTGGTGGAGACGATCTTCGACACGTTGAATGCGAAAGCGGCATTCTTTGCGATCCAACAGGCGTTTGCGTCCGGCGCGCGCCGAGTTCCGATCATGGCGTCGGTCACGTTCATTCAGGCCGGCAGCAATCGTGGAGTGACCGGGCAGACCGTCGAAGCCTTCTGGAATTCCATCTCCCATGTGCCGCTGTTAAGCGTCGGGATGAACTGCGCGCTCGGTCCAAAAGAAATGCGTCCGTTGATCGAGGAATTGTCGCAGATCGCGCCGATCTACATCAGCGCCCATCCCAATGCCGGCCTGCCGAATCCGCTGTTGCCGACCGGGTTTCCTGAGACGCCGGAAACCTTAGCGCCTCAACTACGCGAATGGGCGGAAAACGGGTGGTTGAATATCGTCGGCGGCTGTTGCGGCACGACGCCGGCACATATCAAGCGCATTGCCGAAGCCGTGCGCGGTGTGAAGCCGCATGTGCTTTCGAAGGTCGAGCCATACACCAGATTGAGCGGTCTTGAAGCCGTCACCATCTGGCCCGATTCGAACTTCGTCAATATCGGCGAACGGACGAACGTGACCGGCTCACCTGCCTTTGCGAAGCTGATTCTGGCCGGCGATTATGAGGCGGCACTGTCGGTGGCGCGGCAACAGGTCGAGGGGGGCGCCCAGATTGTCGACGTGAACATGGACGAGGGCATGTTGGATTCCAAGGCCGCGATGGAGAAGTTTCTTCGCCTTGTTGCGTCGGAGCCGGATATCTGCAAAGTGCCCCTGATGGTGGACAGTTCCAAGTGGGAGGTGCTGGAGACCGGCCTCAGAAATATTCAAGGCAAGGCCGTGGTCAACAGCATCAGTCTCAAGGAAGGCGAGCAGAAATTCATCGACCAGGCGACGCTCGTCCGTCACTACGGGGCAGCGGTGGTCGTCATGGCGTTTGATGAAAAAGGCCAGGCCGACACACTGGAACGAAAGAAGGAGATCTGTGCGCGCTCCTACAAGCTGCTCACGGAGAAAGTCGGGTTTCCCCCAGAAGATATTATCTTCGATCCGAACATCTTGACCGTGGCGACGGGGATCGATGAGCACAATAATTACGCGGTCAATTTCATCGAAGCGACGCGATGGATCAAACAGAACCTGCCCGGTGCGAAGGTCAGCGGGGGGATCAGCAATATTTCTTTTTCGTTCCGAGGGAACAATGTGGTTCGAGAAGCCATGCACGCGGCCTTCCTCTATCATGCCATCAAGGCCGGTCTGGATATGGGCATTGTCAATGCCGGTCAGCTCGCAGTCTACGAAGAGGTTCCCAAAGACTTGCTCGAGCTTGTAGAGGATGTCTTGCTCAACCGACGACCGGACGCGACCGAACGTCTGGTGACTTTCGCTGAGACAGTGAAGGCGAAGGGGAAAGCGGTGGTCAAGGATGATGAGTGGCGCACGGGGGCGGTGGAGGAACGGTTATCCCACGCGCTCATCAAGGGCATCACGGACTATATCGATCAGGATACCGAGGAAGCGCGTCGGAAATATTCCAAACCTCTGGAGGTGATCGAGGGGCCGTTGATGGACGGCATGAACATCGTCGGTGACCTGTTCGGCTCAGGCAAGATGTTCTTGCCGCAGGTCGTGAAGAGTGCCCGCGTGATGAAGAAGGCCGTGGCCTATCTCATGCCCTTCATGGAAGAAGAGAAGCAGCGGTCCGGCAATTTCCAAGCACAGGGGAAGGTCCTGCTCGCGACCGTCAAAGGTGATGTCCATGACATCGGAAAAAACATCGTCGGGGTCGTGCTCGGCTGCAACAACTATGAAGTCATCGATCTGGGCGTGATGGTACCCTGCGAGAAGATTCTGGCCGCTGCTCGAGAGAACAAACCGGACATCATCGGCTTGAGCGGGCTCATCACTCCGTCACTGGACGAGATGGTCCATGTGGCCAAGGAAATGACGCGCGAGGGTTTCGACCTACCGCTCTTGATCGGTGGCGCCACGACCAGCAAGGCTCATACGGCCGTCAAGATCGCACCCTCTTACCAGCCGGGCGTGGTCCACGTATTGGATGCCTCACGTGCCGTGGGTGTCGTGGGAAGTCTGGTCAGCCAAACGCAGAAGCAAGGCTTCGTCAAGCAAGTGAGGGACGATTACGAGCGGATGAGACAGTCGCACCAGGAGCGAGGCGCCAAGCCGCTCCTCTCGATCGCTCAAGCGCGCGCCAATCGGTTCATGCCGGACTGGGAGAAGATTGATATTCCCGCACCGACGACATTAGGCGTTCAGACGATCCCCGATCAGTCGTTGGTCGAACTGATTCCCTATATTGACTGGTCGCCCTTCTTTCATACATGGGAATTACGAGGACGCTATCCGACAATTTTCAATGATCCAACCGTGGGACCCAAGGCCAAGGAACTGTATGACGATGCGCGACGTTTGCTCGATGAGATCGTCCAGAAGCGGCAGCTCTTGGCCAAGGGGGTCTACGGATTCTTTCCCGCATCGAGCGTTGCTGACGACATTGATCTCTATCAAGATGTTTCTCGAAAGGCTGTGCTCACGACGATTCATTATCTGCGGCAGCAATCGGAGAAACCGGCGGGCCAGCCGAACCTCTCACTGGCCGACTACGTTGTTCCGAAAGAATCGGATCGGCAGGATTACATCGGAGCGTTTGCCGTTACAGCCGGTATCGGGCAGGACGAACTCTGTAAGCAATTCGATAGGGACCATGACGACTATAATTCGATCATGGCCAAGGCCCTTGCTGACCGGCTGGCCGAAGCCTTTGCCGAATTTCTCCATAAACGAGTACGGGAAGAGTGGGGGTACGGCAAGCAGGAACAATTGACGAATGACGATCTGATCCGTGAGCGCTATCGTGGGATCCGTCCCGCGCCGGGATATCCCGCTTGTCCGGACCACACGGAGAAAAAGCTGCTCTTTGATCTCCTACAAGTGGAGAAGAACGCCGGTATCACCCTCACGGAAAGCTTCGCCATGTTGCCTGCTGCGACCGTGAGCGGATTCTATTTCGCCCATCCGGACGCCAAGTACTTTGCCGTGGGCAAGATCGGCAAAGATCAAGTCGAAGATTACGCCAAACGTAAAGGAATGGACCTCCGCACCGTCGAACGCTGGCTCTCGCCGAATTTGAATTACGAGCCTGAATAAAGAGTCGGCATTCGTTGGTTGTATCTAATCCTTTCGGAGCTGCAACTCGCCGGCTTTTTCAATAAGCGCGTAATACTTCATCTGCTTTCCGACGTATGCACTGCCTTCGTGCGTCAAGTGTCCGTCATCTCTGTATATAAAGACCCCATTCTTTACAGCCTTGCAGCTTTCGCCGTCACATATTCCATGGTCCAGAAAAATAACGGGGTTTATTGAAGCAATCTTTTGGAGGAAATCATAAACGGGTTTCTGGTTGCTCTTTGCCTCCAGCAAAGCGAAATTGCAAACACTTCCGTCCTCGCCAAACTGTACGGCTTTCAACGCACAACGACCGAGATTCCGGCCGGTTTGAGGCGTCGGAGAGAAGACAACAGGGATCTTCCCCAATGTCTTAATGCGATCCAACGTCTTAACCATGTAGTCGTAGGTCGCATCCGGTCCATTTAAGACCGCGCCGTCTCTTGTCAGAAGATTCGCTTCCTCTTCAATATACGGCCAAAATAGAGAGCTCATTACGACATATCTAATGCTCGGTGAATCGCGCAACAACTCGTAAACCTTGTCGTTTGACGAGATGCATTTCTCCGCCCGACTCCTTCCATATTTTGTGTTTATGTGTGCGATATCAAAGAACGGTCCGCATGAGGTCGCAGTTGTCTGAATCAATTTTAGATCCGGCTTTGACGCGAGCAATCCTTGAACGAGATGCATCGCATAAGAATCCCCCCAAACCAACACTGTCGGCGAATCACTCGTTCGGCAGTGATCGGATAATGTAAAAGGACCGTCACAATCATCGCTTAACCCATGATTGACTCGCAATCGTTCTTCGACTGATTCAAGCCGTACGGCATCATCTCGGCCCATGTACTTGCCGTGGGTAATTTGACCGACCATTCCAAATGCGATGAATAGAACTGAGAGGCTAAACGAAAAAACGGCGATTTGCTTTCCTGTGAAAACGCTTCTATTTCTGAAAGGATTCTCAATAAACCGCCAGGTCCCATATGCAAGCAAGAACGCCGCTACCGATAGCAAAAGATATAGCGTTTCCGAAACCTCTGCGACGCTGCGATGTCTGGCAAATGAAAACAGGGGATAATGCCACAAATATGCGCTGTAGCTGATTAATCCGATGCCAACAAGCACTTTTGTAGCCAATACCTTGCCTACAAACGTATTCGGCGTTGCATACAAGATAGTCAGTGCAGCGCCGATTGTCGGTGCAAGAGTATAGAGACTCGGAACCGGCGTCTTCTTGCTGAACGAAAATACGGCATAAAGAATCAGCGCAAGACCCAGTACGCTGCCGATCTGCCGTGTGAAGGTAGTGACCTCGATGTTTCCGTGACGAGAAAGGTACAATGCAATAATGGCCCCAATCGCCAACTCCCACCCACGTGTCGGCAACAGAAAGAAAGCAGCAGTCGGGTTGTAGTATGCACCCCATTGCGCAACAGCCAAGCTGGTCAGTGCGATGACCGCAAGGGTCGCTGCCGTCCATCGCCTCGCAAATCTCCACATTACTATCAGAAAGAGCGGAAACAATACGTAATATTGCTCTTCGACGGCGAGACTCCATGTATGGAGCAATGACTTCAGCTCTGCGGCTGTATCAAAGTAGCCGCTCTCTCGCCAAAACAAAATGTTTGAGGCGAATACGGATACTGCCGAGAGGCTCCGCGAGAAGTCTTCCATATCGCTCAGCGAGAGCCAAAACCAAGCAAACGGTATGCAGGCAGCCATGACCAAAAACAACGCCGGCAATATGCGTCGAGCACGTCGCTCATAAAAGTGAATGAGCGAGAAAGTTCCTGCCTCTTGTTCTGAAAGAATGATTGAGGTAATCAGGTAGCCGCTAATCACAAAAAATACATCTACGCCGACAAAGCCGCCGCTAAATGTCTTAAAACCTGCGTGGAAAAGCATGACAGGCAAGACTGCCAGCGCCCGTAAGCCGTCGATCTCTCGCCTGTATCCAATCATATTGATAACGACTATAGTGATCGCGCGCCCTTTTGACGCGGTCCCATTTCGGGACGACTCCTAAGAGGTCCTGTCAAGAGGTGTGTAAATGGAATCAGGCGGCAACCACCTGTTGGATGGTTTCGGATGCCTGCTTCTTTCCAGCGACGAAGGGGACTCTGGCATAAACCAGGGGCAATACCTCCGGCGCATTGCGGCGCCGAAAATTCTGCTCGGCGACCTGCAGGACTCTCCAGATCAACGTCGTTGCGGACTCCACTCGCTTGAATCGCTTCCCTGCCGTGGTCCGCAGCCGCACGGCTGCAAATGGAGACTCGGCCACATTGGTGGTGCGCAAATGGCGCCAGTGTTCTTTCGGGAACTGATAAAACGTGACGAGTCGCGTCCAGTCGTGGTGTAACCGCTCCACGGCTTTTGGGGCCAGGGTGCGATACCGGCGGCTGAACTGGACTCGGAGCCGTTCGCACTCCACGCGCGTCTCCGCATAGGGCAGGGTCTTCAGCCAGGTGCGTGCCTCGACCGGGTGGGTCTTGGGCATGGCATCGAGCACGTTGACGAGCCGGTGGTTCCAGCACCGCTGTTCGGCGGCCGTGGGCTGCTGCTCCGCCAACGCGGCCCAGATCCTGAGATGCCCATCCGCGATGGTGCAGCGCCAGGGCGTCAGCCCCCGGGACCGCAGATCTCGCAACACCGCACCCCAGGACTCCGCCGATTCGCGCTGCTCGCTCTCCACGGCCAAGATCACCTTGCGGCCATCCGTTAACGCTCCGATCACCACGAGAAGCGCCGCCTTGGTCTGTTCCAGGCCGGCTTTCCCATACAAGCCATCCGCCCAGACGTACACGATCTCCAAGTCATCGAGCCGCCGCTTCCAGATCGCATACTCCTCCTCCCACTGGACCGTGAGTCGCTGGAGTGACGTCGTGGACAACGAGGCCCCGTCGCCTAAGAGGCCCCGCAACGCCAGTGCGAAATCCCCCAGCGCCAGTCCATGCAGATACAACTGTGGCAACAGGGCACTGACCTGCTTGGTCCGGCGCTGAAACAACGGCAGCAGGCGACTGACGAACCGGTCAGTCAGTCCTCGCACCCGGGGATGCCGGACGGTGATCGCCCCGCAGGTGAGCGTCAGCTTCTGCGGCTTGCCGTACCCATTACGGTACCCGTCCAGGGCATCCACCGCCGCCCGGCACTCCGATTTCTTACGCCCTAACCGCCCGGTTACTTCTTCCTCCATCAACGACTGGATCCATCACTTGATGTGCCCACGGACAAAGTCCTCCGGATGATCTCACCACGCACACCTTGACGGGGCTCCCACTCCTGTGTTCTGCTCCTTCATGGTGGTGTCTCCTCCTGTTTGTGCCGGGATCCACCCGGCCGGGTTTGGTCACCCGCGAGGTTGCCACCGCCCTCTTCCTAATTTCCACACCTATTGTTTATACCTCACTCTTAACCGGAACCGGAGCACTTACTCAGAAGTCAGCAACCTAGGCGACACAAACCGGCCTGAAACCGGCATGGATGCTGGATATGCCTGTTGTTCAAATTACTGACTTCTGAGCAAGAGCGATTGACTGCGGCACGATATCAAGATTTGAGTCGATGCAACAAGTGGGCATGGTCGCCTTGTTGAAACGCAGGTCAAACTCTGAGAAGCGGATAGAAACTACACTTGGGGATCACGATGAAGCGGCAGGACTGCTTGGTTTGACTCCAAAAGTTTTCAAGCTCATTGACATGACGACCTTGCTTGCCGACAAGCCACTTTGCTGTGCTTGACTCGTCAGTAACGAAACTCCAACACGTCCGGCGCAGCATATGCTTGAAATTGTCCGTGAAAGTGATGATGTAGCTGGTTCCAATTCTTTAGACGGAATCTTTCAGTTCGTAGGTGGCGCCTCGCGGGTTGCTGCCTGCGCGGCAGTGAGCGGATTCTATTTCGCTTATCCGGACGCCAAGTACTTTGCCGTGGGCAAGATCGGCAAAGATCAAGTCGAAGACTACGCCACACGTAAAGGAATGGACCTCCGCACCGTCGAACGCTGGCTCTCACCCAATTTGAATTACGAGCCTCAATGATGTTTGTTTGAGGCCGGTAACCAGCGCACTTTCGCTTCAGTCCCGTCTTCCACTACAATTACCAGTCACGAATCCTCCCTCAGGGTGTCTGATGCAGGCACGTATCCTCATTGTCGATGATGATCAAGATATTCTCAACGCCCTCAAGAAGCGTTTGACCTGGATGGGGCATGAGGTGCTCACGGCCGAGGATGGCGAACGGGCGCTCAGACTGGCGACGGAGGAGGCTCCTGATCTGATGCTGCTCGACATCGAACTGCCGGACCTCAGCGGACTCGATGTCCTCAAACAGCTTGCTGAGAAACGTTCCGGCCTTCCACCTCAGATTGTCCCGGAAGTGATCGTCCTCACGGCGTTCGGGACGATCGATCGGGCTGTGGAGGCGATGCGGCTTGGGGCATGGGATTTTCTGGCGAAGCCGTTTGATCCCGATTACCTCTCCGTCGTGATTGAAAAGGCCATGGCACAGATGGCTCTCACGCGTCAGATTGGTCTCCTCCAAACGGAAGTGGGAGGACGGTATGAGCATGTGATCGGACAGAGCCCACGCATGGTTGAATTACTTGACATAGCGCGGCGAGTAGCCGACTCTTCCGCCACGGTGCTGTTACTGGGTGAAACAGGGGTGGGCAAAGAGGTGATTGCACGCGCATTGCATCGGTGGAGTCCACGAGCCTCGAAGCCGTTTGTCGTCGTACATTGCGGGGCTTTACCCGAGAGCTTAGTGGAAAACGAGCTATTCGGACACGAGAAAGGCGCCTACACCGGAGCGGTGAGGCGCGAACCAGGCAAAATCGAATCGGCGGAAGGCGGCACCGTGTTTCTCGATGAGATCGGCGACATGCCGGCGGGACTGCAGACCCGTCTGCTCCGCCTGCTGCAGGATCAGGAATTCTACCGTGTCGGCGGCGTTCAACCCATACGCACCAATGTGCGTTTTGTCGCGGCGACGAACAAGGATCTGAAAGAGGCCATTCAGGAGGGACTGTTCCGGCAGGATTTGTTCTATCGCCTGAATGTCATCTCACTTACGTTGCCTCCTTTGCGGAAACGACCGGAGGATCTGCCGGGATTGGTGGATCATTTCGTTCGGCGACATGGGGCTACTATGGGTCGTCGTCCTTTCGTGGTGAGCGAAGATGCCCTGGAGTTGATTCGTAAATATCACTGGCCTGGAAACGTGCGCGAGTTGGAAAACGCTCTGGTGCGGGCCATCGCACTCTGCCCCGAAGACTGTATTGAACCGGAACATCTCGGGATCAAGGTCAGGCGAAAACTGCAGATGGAAGCGGACTTTGCGGAAGACGATAGTCTGAACTACCATGCGGTGGTGGAGCAGTACAGCCGGAAAGTCATTGAAGAAGGGTTGCGCCGAGCGGGATGGAATCAGACCAAGGCAGCGGAACTTCTGGGGCTGCAGCGAACCTATTTGACGAAGCTCATTCGCCAGATGGATATATCGACCAAGCCACCAACCACGTAGCCCCACAGCGCACGGGAAACCGCCGAGGTCCGTACCCTTCATCGCGTGATTTGGTGTGAGGAGCTTGACGCGATGGGCTCTGCCGAGGCC
>PHGD01000121.1 GCA_011090425.1 Nitrospira sp. LK70
AAACATTGCGCATTGCGCGCGATTGAATTGGATCCCGATCATTCCCTCGCGTTACAGATGATGGGCGGTCTGATGATGGAGCTTCCCCGAATTCTCGGTGGAAGCAAGAAGAAAGCCCAAGAATATTTGGAACGGGCGGTCGCCGCCGATGGAAACTTTGCGAATGCGCGCATGATGCTGGCGACCGTCTACAAAAAACAGGGTAGGGTCGAAGAGGCAAGAAAACAGTTGACCGCCGTGGTCCAAGCCGAACGCCCGCACTATCGCTACGCCTGGGAACGGAAACACAAGCCGGAGGCCGAACGGATGTTACGAGCGCTGGCCAAACCATGACGGTCTCGCAAACCGCCTGTGCGCCGATCCATGCCTTCACATGAATTGGGCTAGGTCGATTTGCCGGGACTCGATTTATCGGGCTTGGGTTCCTTCTCCGGCGGGGATGTCTGGAGCAAATCGTCAAGCAGTTTATAGATCGGAGTGTACTTCGTGCCGGTCCTGTCGTTGACGAAATCGGTAATGATGCTTCCCAGGACGACCCGCACGATATCTTTGAAGTAGACCGGATCCTGGGATATCGCTTCACCCTGCATGGTCCCTTCGGCGATCGAGGACCAGAGCAGCGCCCCGGTTTCGGAATCCCACAATTGCAACGAGAGCCGCATGACGGTGGCGCGAGTTTGAGAGAGCCTCACACTGAAGAGGGGTGACGACATACGATCGGTCATGTGTTGTGTGAACAACATCAAGCGGGGTTGAAAGATGTAGCGCGCACCCACGGCAACTCCGATTTTGTGCAGCGGCTCATGATCCAGAATATTCGCCTGCTCCGCAATGCTTCTCATCCTCGCATAGTCTCCCGTCAAGCCCTGTCTATTGATGCGGGTAAACATTTCCCTCGGCTCCACGACCATGATGCTTGGAGCCACTTTGGCCAATACGTCGGCCAGAAAGGTCTCAATTCCTGCTTCGTTCCCCAAGAGTGGTATGAGCGCCGGAGCCCCGAATATTGCGACTGGTTCCTTTTCGAGCAGGGCGTGATCAAACAACGGCAAACGTGGCGTCGAAACCGTTTGTACTTGCCAGCCATGGAGTGAACTGGAACAGCCTGCGACCAGCAGGGGCATGAGCGCCAGACCAGCGCATAGGGTTGTTCTCTGCAGCAGCCGACGAATCGTCTCCCAGTCTTCCATTCTTCTCTCCCTCCACTCGGTCACGCCCCGCTCATCGTGAGGCCTCGACAACTAGCAATCGTCGGGATCGATGAGGCGCGGCTGATTGGTTCCTGAATGCCGTCGAAACGACAGCCTATCGGTTGGATCGTTCCAAGACAATTGACAGGTGTATCAGCCGTTGTCAATCTGTTGTCGGGCAGGAGCGCCGCTGTTGTGTCATTCCGTTGAGTTCCACCGTCGATCTGGGTATAAGGAAGCGACAATACACGTATGGATGTGTACCGTGGCAGCAGTGGGTGCTTGGTTGCAGCGGAACTGTCCACGAATGATACGGGTCGGAGGCACGGACTGTTTCGTAACCTGATATGGATAACGAGAGAACACCGGTTTTGTATAGGGGGCTGGATTGAGATGAAGTCACGGCCTGCGACAGCCGCTCTCTGTGCAAGCCTGCTGTCGTCTTTTTTTATCCTGAGCGGCTGCGCGAGTTCGATCTATGGGTGGCAGGTGCGAACCACTTCGACTCCCTTTTCTGCATCGGGCGAGCCTGCCGTCTTTCAGCAGGAACCGGTCGCGCTGCTCTCGGCCGTAACCGTCCCGGGTTTGCGGGGAAACGAGGTCGCATTGGCCTATTACCTCCATGAGATTCTGCACAAGGTCACGCCCGAATGGAAGGTCGTGTCTCCGCAAGAGACGGTGGCACGCATCAACGGGGCAGGGTTGGCCGGGGAGTATATGCGCATGAGAGCTGGTTATGAGGAAAGCAACATCCTCGATCGTGATTCCCTGCGCAAAATCGGTGCCGCGATCGGCGCGCGATACCTGTTCCAGCTGCGCTTGGCCTCCTTTACACAAACCATGACCGAACGTTGGAAGGCCCTTGACGTACGCCTCACGCAGACTCGTTGGGGTGATATGCGGCTCGTGTTGCAACTGTGGGATGCGAATACCGGAGGGTTGGTCTGGGTTTCCGCCGCTGAAACGAGCATGCAGGGCGAAGGGCTCTCCCAAGATCCGGTGTATCTGGAAGATATCGCTCGCGCCACGTTGATCGGCATGATGGCCGATTTCCTGAACAGAAGGACTGCGTCGAAGTATACGCCGGTCAATAAAGTCCTCGACGATTTGATCAAAGAGGCTATGCCGAAGGAACAGAATGGAAAATAGGCCGGCAGGCCGAGGAAAAGGCGACCGGGCAGAGCGACGAATCATCCAGCCCACATCTGAAGCCCGAGAAACCCATTCGGAACAGGCGTTCTCGATGTGCGGGATGAACCAGCGAGCTTTGGGGTCAGCGACTTCAACCGAGCGGCTCTTGAGGATTGTGTTCGATGGAGGTACTGATGAAGCGACGAGGAATAGTGTCAGCCCTACTGCTGTTGATCCTGGGCCTGGGCGCCTGCACGACGTTCGACGTGAAGACCGACCATGATCCCACGGCTGATTTCACCACCTTCAGAACATTTACGTTTGTGGGATTGGCGGAGGCCGAAAAAGGTGGGATCTACGACAATTCGTTGACGCACAAGCGGATTGAATCAGCCGTCGCACGGGAGCTGACCGGGAAGGGGCTTCAGCAAGTCGATCTAAATCAACGACCAGACCTCCTGGTCTACTATTGGTTCAGCACAAAAGAGAAGCAGCAAATCCAGAGCAGCGGACCGACCGCCGGTGCCTATGGCGGCCGATACGGATATGGGTGGCGTGCCGGCTACGGGGGCACTGTCACCACTTATGAATATACGGAAGGAACCTTGACGCTTGATCTGGTCGAACCAACCAACAAGGAACTGGTCTGGCGCGCGACGATTGTCGGCACCTTGCAGGATACACCGAGGGACAATATCGAGATCGGGAATAAGGCTATCGCGAAGGCGTTTCAAAACTATCCACCTAAAAGGAATTAGCCGCTACCACGCAGCGCTGATAGGGAGGTCACATGAGACCGGCAGTCATCGCGGTCGGTATGGCTCACGGTTGGGCCTGCCTGCTCACACTGGGCTTGGTCACTGCCTGTTCTAGCGGTCCCGGGCATGGCGATCAGTCCTGGACCTCGGTTCCGATTACCCAGGTCAGCCAGTTGGTGGGTGAATGGGAAGGTCCCGTCAAGAAGAATCGGGCCATGATGCCGTCCGGATCAGTCCGCTTAATGATCCGGGAGAATGGATCCTACCTCTTTGCCGGAGAGACCTTTTCCAAAGTCGCGGTTGGAGCCGGCATGCTCCAGCCTGACGGCGGGCACCTGGTCAGCTCATCGGACCGGCGCGCCGTCAAGCTGTCGCTCTATGATCACATGGGCGTTTCGGTTCTCCTAGTGGAGGCGACCAATCACGAGACAGGGGATCGGTATCACGGCGAATTTAAGAAGGTCCCGTGAAGGCCTCCATGCTGCCGCTCCATGTGAGGTTATGCCTGCTCACCTCCGCTCTCTATGCTTATCTTGATCGACGTCGTTGTGTCGGACCTTCTCCCTGTATGATAATACAGCGAGCCATCGGAACGAGGAATGCGCTTCTCACGACGAACAATCTTAAAGGCAACCGGGCTCGGAGCCCTGATCGCCGCGACCGGCGGCTGCGATGCCGTCGGAGGCCTGTTCGGACGCATGTTCGCCGTTCCTCCCCGTGACACTACCTATTTCACACCAAACTCGAAATTTTACGTGGTCAATTATGCCGACGGAGCCGTCTCCGTCTCGCGCGATCTCACTGTCGAACAGTGGAAGCTCCATGTCAAAGGCGCCGTGAACCGCCCGATGTCGCTTGGTTGGCGCGATATTCTGAACCGCGATTCCTACGATCAGATCTCCACCTTGATGTGTATCGACACGCTTCCCGGCGGCGACAGCATCGGCACGGCGGCGTGGCGCGGTATCTCCCTCAAGCAACTGCTGATCGACTGCGGCGCCGACAGTGAGACGGCGCGCGACGTGGTCTTTCGCGGCATCGACGGCTACGACGACAGCATTCCGTTCACACGCGCGATGCAGGACGACGTGATGCTTGCCTTCCTGATGAATGGTGAAAAGCTGCCCAGAGAACATGGTTTCCCGCTCCGACTGCTGGTGCCGGGCCTCTACGGCATCAAGAACGTCAAATGGATCGTCGAGATCGAAGTCTACCCCGGCGACTATAAGGGCTACTGGCAGCGCAAGGGCTGGACCGACGACGGCACGATCAAGATTTTCTCTCGTATCGATTCGCCGGGACATTACCAAGCTTTACGCGGACCGGAGCATACATTTCGAGGCATCGCCTTCGGCGGACCGAACAGCATCGGCAAAGTGGAAATCAGCTTCGATGCAGGCCGGACTTGGAACGAGTGCAAGATCGAACCGCCCATGTCGCCCTATTCTTGGGTGATTTGGAACTACACGTGGCGATCCCCGAAGCCGGGAAAGTTTCAAACCGTCGTCCGCGCAACCGACACGAAGGGACAGCTTCAGATCGCTGAAATCGTCCGTCCGCAACCGGCCGGCGCAAGCGGGTACCATACGATCATTTCGGAAGTGGAGCAGATATAACCCTTTGTTTCCAATCACCAACTTGCCTCACACAAAAATTCTAGCTAGAATCTGGCCAGAATGCGTCATGAGATTATCCTTGCACCTGAAGCGATCGAGCAGTTTCAACGTCTATGCTATGGAAACGCACCTCCGACATGAACCGACAAAAGTCAGCAAGAGTCGAATTAAGGGACTCCGTGGAATGAAGCGGCCACAGTACCGGCTTCGCATCGATGAAATACGAGTCTATTACGACGTCACTGAGGACACGGTTGAGGTGCTGGCGATCATCGACAAATCAGAGGCCTCATCGTGGCTCGAAGGAAAAGGGGAACGGTCATGAAAAAGATTGCGCTCTCGGACGTGAAGGATGATTTATCGAAATATCTGCGGCTTGCCGCCAAGGAAGAGGTTGTGATTACTCGTCACGGAAAACCGGCCGGGATTCTGATCGGCTTTGAATCCGAGGAGGATTGGTTCGATTTTCGACTCGAAAACGACCCCAGATTCCAGGAACGAATCGCCAAGGCTCGCGACCATCTGCGCGCCGGTCGAGGAATTCGTTTAGAAGCTGTAAAAAAGTAACCATTCGTTTGGATCGCCAGGTTTTGAATTGGTTCAAAGCCAAAGGACCGGGGTATCAGACCAGGATCAACGCTCTGCTCCGCGCCTACATGGAAGCGCACAAGGCCTGAAGGCGTCCGGCTGCAACGAGACGAATCCGGCCCTGTTAGAATTTCAAGAGGTGATACCCCCAAGGGCCGAGATCCACATAGAGACCGATATCCCGCATCTGCGTCCCGTCGCGCTCATAGACCTGGCCGGTGAACGAGTCGGTGAGTGTCCAGGATCGCCCACGGACATCGTCCCAAGGGAGCCGGACCTCTGCCTGCGACTGTTTGTCGGAGAGGTTGACCACGACAAGGTGACGTGCGTCATCCTTCCGCCAGCACCAGGCCACGACGTTCTGGAAGCTCTGGTTGTCCGGCCAGCCGGTCCTCTCGCAGAGCCGCCACTCGCCTTCCTTAAAATCTCTTTCCTGCAGCGACTTGAGGAGAGTTTTGTAAAACTTCTGCAGTTCCGAGTCCGAACGCTCATCAGGCCGGCGGCGCAAAAACACAGGCGGCCTAACTCGGCGGCCTTCGAATTGCCCTTCATGGAGCAGTTTGGCTCCCGGCAAAGTCGAGACGGTTACGGCTGCGGTGCGGGCCTTCGCCGGATCAAATGTCGCGGCGGCCCTCGGCTCGTCATGATTTTCGATGAACCGCACCAGCTTCTTCTGATAGGGCAGTGCGGCGCAGAGATGGAGCCTCACGCTTTCAGCCGAGTCGTGTTCCAGGCGATCGTACAGCCGCTTGTCGTAACAGTAGTCGAACCCCTCCTGTTGCAGCTCCCACTCCAGGTCCCAGTAGGCCTCGGCCATGAACAACACGTTGGGGTGCCGCTTCTTGACCCCGGCGATCACCTCAGGCCAGTATTCCATCCGAGGCCTGGCTCCCGCCCTCGCCCCCCAAGTCCGCTCGAAGATGTCATTGATGAGCAGCATCGCCATGTCGCAGCGCATGCCGTCGCATTGGTTTGCGACGGAGGTGACGGTCTCAATCACCGCCTGACGCAATCCGGCATTGAACGCATTCAGTTGGAGGACGTCCTGCCAGGGAGGAAAGTAGGGATCGCGTCCGCAAGCCAGCACCTTGTCTCCGGCACGGACAAAATCTGCCGGTTTTTGCGCCAGATCCTCCGCATTCCCCTGGATGAAGTACTCCGGATGCTCCGTCGCCCAGGGATGATCCGGCGCAACATGATTGGGAACGAAATCCAACATCAGCTTCAGGCCGCGGGCGGCCAATTGCTTTCGCGCTCGGGCCAGTCCTTCCGGTCCTCCCAGTTGTCCGTCCACCACATAGCGACGCACGCAATAGGGGGAGCCGACGTTGTCATCCGGACCAAAATCAGGGAGCGCCCGTCGGAAATCAGTCAAGAGGCCCTCATTCTTCATCGAAATCGCCAGGCCGGCAGGGCTGCGCTCCCACACACCCATGAGCCAGACCGCATCGAACCTATAGGAGGCGATCTCATCCCATTCCTCATCGGGCACCGTGCCGAGCGTCACCTGCTTCCGATACCTCCCGCTCAGTTCATGCAGCCAGACCCAGGTGTTGATCTCATAGATCAGCGGATGGTTCTGCCATGGTTTCATGTCGACCTCACTTCTCATTACGTTCCAGGCTTGAACGCGCCGCCTTTTCCCTGCTCCAGGAACTTTTTCGGATCGAGCCTGCCGTACAGCTCAATCATCGTCGCAACCAGGCCGGTCCAGCCGGTCTGATGACTGGCCCCGAGGCCGGCTCCGTTGTCGCCGTGGAAGTATTCATAGAACAGGATATGGTCGCGCCAGTGCTGGTCTTCCTGGAACTTCTTGGTGCCGCCGTACAGCGCCCGTTTGCCCTGGACGTCGCGCAGAAAGATGCCTGTCAGCCGGTCGGCGATTTCCTTGCTGACTTCAAACAGGTTCATCATGCGACCGGACCCGGTGGGACACTCGATTTTGAAGTTGTCCCCGTAATAGAGGTAGTAGGCCAGCAATGCCCGAATGATCAGGGCGTTCACCGGCATCCAGACTGGTCCACGCCAGTTCGAGTTCCCGCCGAACATGCCGTTGTTCGACTCAGCCGGCAGGTAGTCCACTTGGTAGACCTGCCCACCGACGTGGAAGACATAGGGGTGCTCTCCGTGATATTTCGACAGGGAGCGGATGCCGTAGGGGCTCAGGAATTCGTTCTCGTCCAACATCTTGGAGAGAATCCGGCGCAGTCGCTCCTCGTTGACTAACGCGAAAATGCCGCGATCGGCCACGCCCAAATGACCAGGCCCCGTCTTATGGATATATTCGATCAGCTCCGGCATCTGACGGATGCGCTCTCGAAATGAGACGGTCGTCTCAGGCACCCGGTCGCGCTGCCAGGCTTCGATGACCGTCGTCGCGCACAGGGGCAAGAGTCCCACCATGGAGCGGACCTTGAGTCTGGTGGCGCTTCCGTCCGGCAACCGAAGGACGTCGTAATAGAATCCGTCCTCCTCGTCCCACATCCCGCCCTCCCCCCGTTTGTTCATGGCCGCGGCGATATACAGGAAATGTTCGACGAATTTCGCGACCATGTCTTCATAGGTACGGTCATGGGAGGTGAGTTCGACCGCGAGCTCGCACATATTCTGCGTGAACAGCGCCATCCAGGCCGTGCCGTCCGCCTGCTCCAGATGCCCGCCGGTGGGCAGGGGAGCGCTCCGATCGAACACGCCGATATTGTCGAGACCGAGAAAGCCGCCCTCGAACACGTTCTTCCCGAATCGGTCCTTCCGATTCACCCACCAGGTGAAATTGAGCAACAGTTTGTTGAACGCCGACTTGATAAAATCGAGATCGCCTTCGCCGCGCATGGCCTGTTCGGCACGATAGAGGAAGAGCGTCGCCCAGGCGTGGACCGGTGGGTTCACGTCGCTGAAGTTCCACTCATAGGCGGGGATCTGTCCGCTTGGGTGTAGATACATTCTCTGAAACATGAGGTGCATCTGCCGCTTGGCAAAGTCGGGATCGACGATCGAGAGCGGCAAGGTGTGGAAAGCGAGATCCCAGGCTGCGTACCAAGGATATTCCCACTTGTCCGGCATCGAGATGATGTCCCGATTGACCATGTGGAACCAGTCGCGATTGCGGAAATCGCGGCTCTCTGGATGAAGAGGATGGGCATGGTGTTCATCGAGCCACTGATCCGCATCCAGGAAGTAGAATTGCTTGCTCCAGAGCATGCCGGCAAGGGCCTGGCGCATGACATTCGCCTCATCCGGGGATACGGAGGGCGGCGTCACGACTCGGTAGAACTCATCGGCCTCGTTCGTGCGAGTGCTCAGGATCTCGTCGAAGGCTGCCCCAAACGGAGCTGCCTCGCCTTTTTCTTTTGCGCCGGTGGGGATCGACGTCTTGGCGCACAGGCGGAGTCGAATGGTTCCCGACTTGCCTGGACCGACTGTGAGCTGGTAATGAGGCGAGACTTTCGTTCCGGTCTTGTTCGGGTTCACGGCGTTCCGGCGTCCATGCACGACATACTCGTTAATCCCGTCTTTCACATAGGGGCTGGCGTTCGGATGGTCGGGGAACAACCGATCGTTGTTCGTATCATTTTCTGTGAAGAGAAACGGCACGTCGCCTTCGCAATACAACACGTACTCGCCCAGTTCCGCGTGCGAAGCCTCCACCGCTCCGATCCCCTGTCCTACCGTGATCTGCTTGAGTACCGGTTTCTTCGCAGGGCTCACGAGCCAGGTGGCCCAGTCGTTTCGGAACCACAAGGTGGGCAGCAGGTGCAACTCTGCCTCCTGCGGTCCCCGGTTGGCTACCGTGATTCGGATGAGAATGTCCTCAGGCGAGGCTTTGGCGTATTCGACGAATACGTCGAAGTACCGGTCTTCGTTGAAGATACCGGTATCGAGCAACTCATACTCTATGGTCTCTCTGCTTCGGCTCCTGTTCTGGTGGACCAGGTCGGCATAGGGAAACGCCGCCTGTGGGTACTTATAGAGATACTTCATGTAGGAATGAGTCGGCGTGCTGTCGAGGTAAAAGTAATACTCTTTGACATCCTCGCCGTGGTTGCCCTCGCTGTTGGTCAGGCCGAACAATCGCTCCTTGAGGATGGGATCCTTCCCGTTCCAGAGGGCCAGCGCGAAGCAGAGCCGCTGCTGCTCGTCGGAGATCCCGCCCAGTCCGTCTTCACCCCACCGGTAGGCTCGGGAGCGAGCATGGTCGTGGGTAAAATAATTCCACGCATCGCCTCCCTCGCTGTAATCCTCGCGGACCGTCCCCCACTGGCGTTCGCTCAAGTAGGGTCCCCAACGTTTCCACGCCGGTCCGTCCGTCAGCAACCTGGTCTGTTCGACCGCCGGTCCCTTTCGCTCGCCACCGATGACCTGCTCATCTTGTTTGGTTTTACTCGCGCGTTTCACTTTTGCACCGCCTGTTCTCGATGGTCCTGTTGTCATGCGCCGCCTCTCAACCTGTGATAGCGATGATCCGGTTGTTCTACTTCAGTAACTTCTCCGCCGCCTCTCGAAGCTCGAGCGATTTGGGATTGCCGACTTCTTTCGTCACAATGACGTCCGTCGGCCGCACGTCCTTGCCGTAGTAGGCCTTATTGCTGTCGTTGGAGACGGTCACCATCGATCCGTCCAGGGCAATCCCCGCAAAGGCCCCTTTCTTTTTCGCGTAGGATACGATATCAGCCGTAATACCTTTCGCCGATGTGCCGGCGCCGACCGGACCGACGGCCACTCCGACGTTGGCCCCCAGCTTGAAGTCGTTGGTGTAGAACTGCTCCAGCCCTTTCTTCGTCCTCACCACCAGGACCATTTCGGAAACATCGGCTCCGACCTGCAGGCCGAAACTTGCCGATCCGATGTTGTAGAAGAGCGGATCGGACCAATGCCCGGTTTTCTCATCCCGCGCGATCAGGATGCCGCTGCCGCCCGCGCCGCCGAACATGAAAGCGCCGCGCATGAACTGCGGGATGATGAACAGCCCTTTCGCATCTTCGCCGAGTTGTTTGAGCGATCCTTTCAGCCCGGGCTCGGCCGCAAATGCCTCCAACGTCATCTTCGCCCTGTCCACGAGCTGTTGCTGCTGGGTGAAATCCTCAGAGCGGGCGGTGACGGGCAGGAGCGAAACGAAGACGGTCAGGGCCGCCGCTACCAACGTCCCTGTTGTTCGTGTTCCCTGATGGTTGTGGATTGGAGCAGACATTGAAACCTCCTCTGTTTAGGGTTGCGTGTTAAGGTTGCGATACACCACTGCTCTGTGTCAGCGCCTCCGGCGATCCGGCCGGCGGATACTGTACTGTGCCCTTCAACTCCGTGATCTTGTCAACCGGAAAATTCGGCAGATACAAGGACTGCTGCGATCGCCACTCGTTGACCTTTGACTCAGCCAGACGGGCTCGGTCCTTATCCATCTCCTTCGCAGGATTACCGTATTGGATTTGAGAAGGAACCGTCAGTTCGGTGCCGGCCTGTGCCACAATATCCATAATCCTGAGATTAAGGTCTTCTGCGATCTCGAGCGATTCGAACCAGTCGGTCACGCCGATGTACGCGAACACGTCAAGATCCCGCGAGCAGTCGCCGAATTCCGTGAACCTTACCCAAAGCGGCTCCGGAAGCACTTTGGGATGGGCATACAGCAATTTCCTGACCTCCACCGACACAAACCGGATTTGGTCCGGCGTGGTTTCCGGCCGGAGCTTGAGACGAGGATGGTACCAGAAGCGGTCGCGCCGAGAAAGATTGTCCAGATGCATGGTGGCAAATTCGGCGTTGGGCACGCTGATGAGGCTGCGATCCAGCGTACGGATCAGCGTGGCCCGCAGACCGATCTCCTCGACCGTGCCGAGTTGGTCGCCGAACCGGCAGAAATCCCCCACGCGAACCGGCTGTGCCGTGTAGAGGGTGACGGCGCCGAAGACGTTTTCCAGCGTTTTCTGGGAGGCCAGCGCGACGGCCACTCCGCTGATGCTGAGTCCTGCCAGCAGCGTGGTGACTTCATACCCGAGGTTCTCAAGCCAGAGCAGCAACGCTGCGACCAGCGTCGCCAGTTTCGCCAGTCTGCTGATCGGACGGACAAACACCTTCGCGCCGCCCAGTCCGGCTGCCTGAAGCCGGTCGGCGATCCGCTGCGCCGCGAGATCCAGCGCCCGCAGGACCATCCAGGCCAGCGCCACGACGAGCAATGTCTTTGCTTCCCCGAACGCCCTGAGGACGACCGACGTGTGGAGTGTCTGCATCAGGAAGCGGACCAACAGCACCCACAACAACAAACGAATCGGTCCCGTGAAAAACTGTTCCAATTCGGGAGGCACATCGGGACGGAACCGGCGCAGCAGCCACAGCACAACGTGCGTGAGCAGCATCGCGACCGGAAAGGCGGCGGCGCTGATGATCACCCAGGCCACCCACCACAGAATTTCGATTCCTATGATCCGGTAATCGAAGAACCACGCAGGCAGGATCGTCTCCAGCCGGCCATATCCGAACTCTCCATGGAGCTTTGGAATGTGGGCCACGGTCGTAGCGGCCACTTTCCAGATGTAGGCCCCGTCTTCACGAAGGACTCGCTCCAGGAGAAGGTCATAAACTTTTGTCTCACCGGTGATCCGCCCGATACGGTCGCGCCCTTCCGCCAATCCGTCGTTCGGATCGCCATTGGGATTCACACTGAGCGCTTCGAGATCCGGAAAGAGCTCTCGTCCCAGCACCATCCTGAGTTGTCGAGCCAATGCAGGTCCGTCCGATCGCATCTCGGGCGGGAGATCCAGATACCGGGCTGCCCGCTCGAAATCTCGGTCCCTCGTCGCCTGGAGGAATCCTATGAAGCTCGTACGCGGCGTGCCGCGGCCCAACTCGTCTTCCGGTGCGTCGGCAATCTCCGCGGCCGGTCCGACGATCTGCGTCCTGGTTTGCAACGCCTTCTTTACTGTCGGCTCGGACTGGGCCGTCTCAGCGACAGTGCTGTCAGTCCATCCGACGAAACAGAGAAGCGCGAAGAAGAGGACGGCGCCGCTCGATTTTTCAGCTATAGTCAGGGTCTGTTCTCCTTGCGGGAGCGGTCAAAGAAGCAGCCGGCCGAGCGCCTGCCGACGTTCCAACGCGCCGAACAGCAAACCACGATACTGCTCGCCGAGCATGGACCGAATGTGAGGCTGCATACATGTCCACCGTGGAGGTTCGAACGAATGGCTATGATGGGCTATTAAGGATTCCAATTCAACCAACAAGAAGCCGGGCGCCATTGTCTGCGCCCGGCTCTCCACCTCATGCAGTTCGGACTGGCAGGACGCCGTCCACTGGGCTAGTAGGTCAACGGAATTTGCTTGGCCAACTCCACGTTCACGATCGACCGAACTTTGGTCTCGATCTGAATGTAGCGTGCCGCCTTGGACCAGGACAGCACCTTGCTGACTTTGTTGGCATAGGTGCGTCTCAGTTTCACCTCTGATTCCTGGATCGTCAGGGCCTCGTTCAAGAGCTTCTTCGCCGTATTGTTCTCGACCGGACCCTTGTTGAACGCATCCGCATACTCCTTGATCGTGTTCCCCAGCTTCTGATTGAGCTTGTCGAGTTCCTTCTGGTATTGGTCGTACAAAGGCCAGAAGGCTTTCTCTTCCGCTTCGGTGAGATCCATGTTCGAAGCGACGAGAAACTTTTTATCCGCCTTCAGCTTCTCCATCAGGATTTCCATGTTGGTGTCCGCTGCGGTCTGGGCAAAGGCCGGCGCGGCAATGAAAACGGCAAGGGTTAGCACGATCGGTGTGACGACGCTCATGCGAAACTCTCCTTTGAAATAGGGGTTGATTGGGAATAGTTCGGGAAGGACTCCTGACAGGAATCTCTAAACCGGTCGGCTACCTAACATCGCGATGATGCTACGGAACACCATAAAGCCGGAATTGGACATCATGGTTGGTCCCGGCCTGATGGAGGAGCCGACAGAACACTTATACTGAATGTGCGAGAGCTGGTCAACGTAGAAAAACACCTGTCCATGATTGCCTGTTCGAACCGGCCGAGCGCCTGTGAGACCGCAGCTACAGGACCGAGGCCATGAAGCCGCTCGCCGGAATTGCGAGAACGGGACAGCGAGACTCCCGTAACACCCGCTCGCTGTGACTTCCACGCAGGGCATCGAGAAACCCGTTGCGTCCGTCCGTGGTCATCACGATGAGATCCGCATCTGTCTCCCCCGCAGCCTGCTGAATGGCTTCAATCACCTCGCCGCTCTTGGTCATCCGGTTCCAGCGCCACCCGGCAACCTCCGGACAATCCAGCTCCGGCATGGTCCCTTCCTCACCGACGTGCAGGAGGGTAAACAGGCCTGAATCGCAGCGGAGTCTGGTAACCAGCCTGGCAACCGCATGAACGGCAGGCTGTGCAGAGGGAACCGGCGCCACGGGAATCAGGATGCTCTTCAGGGAGATCGACCCGTCATTGGGGGACACAAAACCCTCCACGCCCTTCGGAACAAAGAGCGTCATCACCCGCGACTTGCGGGCGACGCCGGTTGCAACGGATTTATTGAGCCACTGGACTCCGCTTTTGCTCTGGTCGGTTGCCAACACGACGAGATCCGTGCCCTGCTGCTCGAGATAGGCCGTGACGGATTCGACCGGGTCGCTGTGAACCATCTGCACCTTTTGGACCTTGATGCCCAGTTTCGACACATCGGCTCGCTCGCTGTTCTTCGGGAGCAGGCCCCAACGCTCCAGAGTCTCGCGGACTCCGGGAAAGTCTGTCCACGAATCGTCTCGACGGCCTGCCACATGCAGGATGGTCAGCGTGGCCTTGGCGGTGAGCGCAGCGACCAGCGCGTGGACAAACGCTGACTCGCCGGCTTCAGAGAAGTCGGACGGATGAACAATGCGTTGGAGAACGGGACCCTCGAACGAATTGCTTGTCACGATAGGCCTCCTCGAACGTTTACCTATAACGGATAGAATCGCGACTCTAACCGGGTATCCCGAGATTTTTCAAGGCAAAACTGAGGACCATCACTCTCCGTCGCACACCCTGTTGTAGCCGACAACCGCGCCGACGCAGTCTTGAAAATCCTGCTGTTCTCAGATAGAGTTCCGCCGCCCCATCCCATGTTCCAGCCTATGACCAATGGTTTGCCCAAGCGTCTCGGCGCGGCTCTGCGAGCGGCGGGGCTGATCTTCTTGATCGGCACTTCGAGCGCGTGGGGCGGCTCCAGCGTGGACATCCCGAAACCGAACGAGAAATTGGTGCCGCCTCCCCCGCCTCCCAATCTGGAGCGCTCGGTGGTCAATATGGAGGTCAGCCTCTCGGCAGAGGAACTGGCTCTCCTCGTGGATCAGACGTTTCCTCCCGTCATCGCCCGTGAAGGCGGGTGGGACGATTCTGCCCCGTTCCCGGGGAGAGATGATCTTCGCTTCCTTTACCGGCTGCATCGAGGCGGTTTTCGGTATCAAATGCGCCAGGACCGGCTCGAGTTGACGTTCAACGACATTCGATACAGAATCTGGGCCCGTCGGCCCGGAACGGAGCAGGTGGAGGAGGGGGGCTGCGGACACGGAGCTGATCCGCCGAAACGCATTCAGGTCGTCGCTCATACGGCAGTCAGCTGGTCGGATGCCTGGCGGCTCAACCCGCAGACGAGCTTTGATCCTCCGGTTTTTGTCGATCCCTGCCGGCTCCAACCACTGAACATCGACGCCACTCCGATGTTGCAGTCCCTCGTGCAGTCCAGGTTGTCGGTGCTGGCGGAAACGATCGACCGGAAAATCGACGAGCACAACGCCGGAAAACAGCGAGCATCGGTCATCTGGAAGAAACTACAAGAGCCGGTCGAACTGACGCCCAACCGATGGCTGGCGCTCAACCCTGTCGACGCGCGGGTCGGCCCGGTCGGTTCCGACGGCGGCTTGCTGGTCAAGACGTCGGTCAACCTGATCATGGAACCGAAGATTCTCGACAGCAAGCCGCCGGCTCAGGATCGACCGCTTCCCTCACTGCAATTGGCCCCGGCGACCATGGGCGGCTCTCGGCTCCTGTACCAGGTGTTTGCTGATTACGCAAAAATCAACGGCCGACTCGAGCGCATGCTCGTCGGCCAGAACATCGACAACCCGGTTGGGGAACCGATCACGATCACCGGCGTGGAACTCTACGGCAGCGGCAGCAAATTGATCGTGGCGATCAAGGTGAAGGACGGGGTCAACGGCACGCTCTATTTGACCGGCGTTCCGCGGTTCGACGAGCCAAGCCGATCGATCAAATTCAGGGACCTGGATTTCACGCTGGAGACCAAGAATAGGTTGGCGCGCAAAGCAGCTGGTTTCTGGCGGGATACACTGATCGAGAAAATGGAATCGGATATCTTCGTGGATCTTGACGAGCCCCTGATGCTCATGCAGACTCGCCTCAACGAGGCGCTGACGCGGGAGCTGGCTCCCGGCGCCAGGCTGGAGGGAAGATTCACGAAGCTGCTTCCCGCCGGCATCTATCCCGTCGCTGGAGGCGTTGAGGTCCGGATGATCGCTCAGGGCACCGTGCGGCTGCTGTTGCAATGAGCAAGGAGGGCGGCTGGGAACGACCAGTGGCTGTGCCAACACTTCACCATAGGAGGATGACCATGCGGATGTCTCGTCTGGGGATTTTTACAATCTGTGGACTCATGATGATCGCGGCCGGCTGCACGACCTACTATCGTGTCACCGATACCCTCACTGGAAGGGAATATTACACGACCAAAGTCGAAGACGTGGGGACGGAGGGAACGGTCAAGATCAAGGACGACAAGAGCGGGAGCACGGTTAGGATCAAGGCTTCCGAAGTCAAAGAGATCTCAAAGGACGAGTACAAGAC
>PHGD01000122.1 GCA_011090425.1 Nitrospira sp. LK70
CCCGTGGATCGGGTGACCGATCGATCGTTGATCCTAGGCCAATTGTGCACGAAAAAGTTTCGGCACGCGGTTGAAATGATTCGAACAGAAAGACCGGACAGATCATGTGCTACATACACCGGACAAGTTAACTTGCTATCTACAGCCATCTCCCCAGAACTTGCCCGTTCGCCGGCGGTCCTGTATGATGCCTGCGTTATTACACAACATGGTTCAACAAAGCTCGCTATTATAAGAATTGGACGACAGAGCGCTTCGTTTCAGAGACTCCGTTCGACGCATGGACGCCCCTTCAAGTACTCCCAATTCCGGACCTTGCTTTAGCACCATTGGCCGGATTGCTCTTCGGCATTTCCCCAAGATCAGTCCACACGATACCCATCGAACGCGCGATTACTTGATCGCTGCATTTACATTCTTCAGTGTCGCCATCAGTTCCCTGTTCGAAATCAGCGCAAGTGTCGAGCGGCAACAATTGCTTGGAGGGTTCGCATGGATGTTTCTCGGCGCCATGTTGCTCGGCGAGAATCGCGAAACGAAGGCTCAGGTCATCATCGCCGTGCTATTTGCGACAGTTGGCGAGCATTTCGCATCTATTTATATGGGAGGATACACCTATCGGTTCGAAAATGTTCCCGCCTACGTTCCGCCCGGTCATGGGATGGTTTATCTGACGGCCGTAGCACTTGCACGATCCGGACTGTTTGTACGGCACCCTAGAAAAATAGCTATCTTTGTGGTGGGAGTATGGGGCACCTGGTCTTTATGGGGAGTCAGCGGATACCCGGATCGCGGTGACTGGGTTGGTGCGTTGCTATTCTCCATATTTTTGGTTTGGCTCATGATCGGCCGGTCGCCGATGGTTTACCTGGCTGCCTTTTTTATTACAACATGGCTCGAATTGATCGGAACTGCCGTCGGCGCCTGGAGATGGGCTGCCATAGATCCTCTTCTCGGATGGCCACAAGGAAATCCACCCAGCGGAGTTGGAGCATGGTACTGCTTGGTTGACGCGGTGGCCATCGGAGGAGCAAGGCCGACACTACATGGGATGAAGCGTTTTTTTGACTGGTGCCTGCACAGGTCCGGAAGAATCTTGAAGAGAAGAAGCGGTTCCTGAAACAACCGGCTTTCTCAAGGCTTCCCAAGCTATGGTTTCCCACGGTGACATCCGAAAAGCTCGTTCGTAAGCCTGCGATTAGCTTTCATCGGCAAACTCAGGACTGACAGGTCGCCTAGGTATTGACAAAATCTGTGGGTGGCAGCTCACCTTGCGCGGGACGTCACGAACTTGAGGCTCGAATGGAAAAGGGAAGATGGTCGATTACACGAGGGCATTTTCGAAGGTTTCCAACCGGCTTATGCCGTGATGGTCGCTTGGAGAGCCGTCTGAGGACGAGGCTTTCGTACCGAACTGGCCACGACATTGCCTCTCGCATCGGCCATCTAGGGGAGAGAAGGGTTATTTAATAGGACGATTCAAAAGTTTCATTGAACCGAGGAGCTGGTCTTGAAAGACACCGTAAACGCAACTGTCATTTCTCTACAAATCGGGCTACCGAGAACTGTTGGGAGCACCGAGTCCACTGACCCACTGGATCAGGCTTGGACGACCGGCTTTTTTAAGGAGCCGACGTCCGGATTGATTTGGTTAGGATTGACCAATCTCAAAGGTGATGGGCAGGCAGACCTTGTGAACCACGGTGGCCCAGATAAGGCAGTCAATGTCTACCCTATTGAGCACTATCCCTATTGGGAACAGGCCTTAATCTTGCCAGAGTTTCCACTTGGGGCCTTCGGAGAGAACTTTACAACTCAGGGTCTGCTAGAAAGTGATCTTTGTATCGGGGATGTCTTCGCGGTTGGCGAGTCATTGGTTCAGGTCTCCCAACCAAGACAACCATGTTGGAAACTCGCTCGCCGCTGGCGTGTGAACGATCTGGCACTTCGTGTTCAAGAAACTGGTCGAACCGGCTGGTATTTCCGTGTCCTCAAACAAGGTTATGTCCAGTCTGGAAACAGACTCGTTCTTCTTGAACGCCATCACCCAAACTGGACAGTATCCGCCGCAAACGAGGTTATGCATCATCAAATATATGACCGGAAGGCTGCTCAGGAGCTCGCCGACTGCACCTACCTCTCAACAAGATGGCGTGAAAAGCTCAAACGGCGTGCAGTCAGCGGGATACCCGAGAACATTGCTGCACGGTTGGATGGACCTAGGAAGGTATTCGATTAAGCGGCTATCTCGTTTCCTTGCGTTCAGCACCAGAACCGCATCACTTTGAATGAATACGGTCCTGATGCATCACTGTGTCGGAATAACCACGCTAAATACTAGTCTTTCTCGTCTTCGTCGTCATCGTCTTTCTTCTTCTTGACTTCTTTTATTACCGGACGACCTTGGGCAAGGCTCGCGTTAAGATCGTGTTCGGGCACTTTCTTATGGACGAGGTTCTGGTGGCAATCGATACACGTCGCCCCTTCGCTTTGCATCTTGGCATGTGCAGCTTTAGCCGAAGCTCCTGGCGGCTTCGTATTTTTGTGACATGCTCTGCACGTAAGACTATCCCATTCCTTCAGTTTCATTCGAGCCCGATAGGCGGCTTCTGGCCGGTGCTCATTGAATTTCTCAACAGTTGAATAGTCAGTGGTGAACTCCTTGATCAGGAATGGCACGCCGTCTACAACGTGTGTATAGATCGCCTTGTGAAAGTTCGATAACCCCTGAGGCACATGACAGTCCTTACACCCGGGATCCATACCAAGCGCGCCCCAGTGTGAAGACTTCTTCAGCTCCTCGTAGGGATAGATTTCCGAGTGACAACTTATGCAGAACTCGGTCCTGGACACCGCTGCTTCACCTCCAAAAACGACAGCGATCGCTCCAATCCCCAGAACTGCGCCGGCAGCTAATGTCCCTAGCTTTGCCATTGTTAGTCTTCCGCCTTGTCGGATTTCACCGGAGGTTTAGCGTTTTTCTGGAATTCTTCATGGAACTTCGGCATGGGCGGACCTGTAAACGTGCCGGCCAGCTTGAAGTGCTCATGCATCGCCTTGTCGTTCCTCACATACTTTTCAAAGTCAAATGTATATTTTTTGTCGACTTTAGGAGTGAACGGGGTATAAGGCTTTTTCGCACCTTTCCACGGAGATCCCTCATAATTGAGATGGCAGGCATTGCACTTTTCTTCAAACTCAAAATCCTGACCTGCTTCCACAAGTTGGGCTCGCTCCATAGTCTTCTGGGATTTTTCAAACGCTTCGCCGGCTTTTCGGTGAATCTTCCGATAGTCGCTCCCAGCTCCGTGGCAGGATTCGCACCCAACGCCGGTTAAGAATTTTTCCGGCTCTTCGATGACGTACCCGCCTTCCTTACCGAACCCATCGACGTGGCATCCAACGCAATCCTTGTCTTTTGTATAGTCCTTCTTGGGGTCCAGCTTGGCCTTGACCATCGCCTCGTCCTTCTTCTTGCCTCTGCTCGGTTTGAGCGATTCCATTGCCTTACCATGGAGAGTCTTCTCCCATGACTCGCCCTCCCCTTTATGGCAGTTGTAACACTTCTTTCTCCCTTCAAATGTTCCTTCCGCCCAAGCCGTCCCGACAACGGCCAGAAATACCGTCGCAGCGGCAAATGTGTATACTATGCGGTAATTCACGGCATCTCCTTTCCGATAAATATATGAATAAAGTCAGTAATCATTTTTGTTGGTGATGAGAGCTCACACGCGCCCTCCCATCGTTTGTTCTATAAAGCGTCGGCAGTTTAACATGACCGATATCGTACCGCCACCATCAAATTCTTGCTCTTCATCCTCCGACTGCGGTTAGGCCGAAGGAATCTTATAGATCCAATAACCGCCCTGTTTATGAACAAGTTGCAACGCCTCAAAGTCTATCGGTGTTGAATTCATCAGTGGCAGCATCTGGGACAGCAACGTTTTCTCCTTGGTACTCTGCTTAAGAAAATACGCTCGTACGACCTTTTCCGAGACCGACTGGAGCGTGTATGTATCATACCCATTCTCTTTCATCCATCCCTTAACCTGGCCGACCAGCCCATGCACGTTCCCGGTCAAGGGAAAATCCTTAAAAGCCATATCAAGCTTATCCGGACGCATGAGACCAAGCTTATAGAGGTCCGCAGGATGCACGACGATGTATGCTTCGCGTGAGCCTACTAGTTCACGAAGCATGGCGACCCCCTTTGGCACCTCGGATGAAAGCGCATCGGCAAAAAGTTGAAACCTTCGCTGCTCATCTGGTGAGCCCGAATTACCCCAAAACTGATTCTCGTATGCTCGAATCGAATCCGACCGAGGTTTCCAGTAGGTCGGTGTAATCAATGGTTCTCCAAGATGCGAGGTAAAAAGGGTCTCACGTCCCGACAACAAGCCCAACTGGCGAGACGTATCCCACCATGCTAGAACGACGGCCTTGCTCGGCACATGCTTGGCAACATCTCCGGCAATCGCAGCAAGTTCTGAGAGATCTGAAGTCATGACACCGATTGGTTCGGAAACCAGATTCTCCCAGTTTAGGAGAACGGGGTGTTCGCCATTTTTGCTCGCGCGATAGGCTATAGCGATGGGCTTATCAATGGAGGGAACGCGAAGTTCGTATTTGCTGATCTTCAGGTCCGGCCAAGCCTGCAAGGGAAGGTTACTGAACTTGGTTGCCATACCTTCATCGACAAGTTGGTAGACATACGGCGCCGGTAGAGGCTTGAGCCAAAGATAGACAAACCACCCACTCAGAAAAAGACCTCCCGTCACCAGGAGGATACCTAGTGACGGGAGGATCTTAGACACTGACTGGTTCGACACAGACGCGTTCAGGGACGGAGCAGAGATCAACGATCCTTCCTCTCACGCCTCCGCCATCCTGCGATTGCCATCGTCCCGGCAAGCATCATGCCTCCTCCAATACCACCGAGGGAAATCTTGCCGGTTTCGCTATCAAGGTCCAGCATGCCCTGCTTCATATGGCCCTCGAGCTTTGCAACCCGAGCTTGGAGATCCAGCCTCTCTTTCAGCCTCGTGTCATCGTCCATGATCTCAACATATGCACGGTTCATAGCTGCCCAACCTACCGTATAGGTGTAGCCCCAGTATTGGTGTGCCAAGCTGACGTGCAATTGAACCAAGTGATCTTCCGCCATTTCGAACAGTCTCAGCTCATTGGCAGCTGGGTTGTTCCCCTTCGACCAATAAATCTGGAAGAACTTTTCAAAGCCATCCGTCTCAGGAGCCGGAGGCGCCGGTCGGTTCGTCTTCTGCCCTGTCAATAGCCCAGCCTTATACTGCTCTTCCACAACGTGATGGGCCTCATCATATTTGTCCAACCCTGAGAAGGTTCCGTTATCCATAAATTCCATCCAGGCCCTGGCATAGGTTTCCGAATGGCAATTGGTGCAAGTCTTCACCCACGCATCGTTTCGCTTTTCGGCCCAGTCCGTTTTGATGTTTTCACGGATCCCAGGCACGAAGGGATAGTTGGCCCAACGAACCTTACGCACGACATTGTGGGCGATTTTACCTTGATACTCCATATGACAGTATTGGCACGTTGGTGCCGTTTCGGCTCCCTTGGCCATAGCCTCTTTAATTGGAATATTGAAATTCCAATGAGCCTTATCTCTCTGATACTTCAAACCATGCTTGGAAAGATTGTAAGCTTCCCAGTTGTTGTGGTCGGCACCACTGTGGCATTGCGCACAGACTTCTGGCTTACGCGATTCGGCCACGGAGAATTCGTGCCGAGCGTGGCATGTATCGCACTTGTTCTGATTAACGTGACAGCCCGTGCAACCGTCCGCAATTTCACGCTGCGGCATACCCGCATACACTTCGACTTCCACATTGGCCCTGTAGTCCAAGGCATGTGACGGGCGGCCCTTTGGCCACTGATCTTTTGGCCAGGTGATCGTATCTCGTTCCGATTCCCTCTCTGCAAACTCTTGCAAATGGCAGGTTCCACAGGTATCGGCCGTGGCCAACCTGATATCCTTACGGTGATCAGCCTTGTTCTTCGCATTGATATCAAAGTGACAGTCGATACAACCGACCTCCTTCAGATGTTCGCCCTTCCCTAACTTGCCGATTGAACGAAGGTTCTCTTCGATACCTTCGAGCTTGGCTTTCTTATAGTAGGTTTCGTCCTTTGGGGTCAGCTTGCGGATCTTATCCAGGTTCGCGTGGGTGCTCTTCTTCCACGCCGCCACCCAGCCCGGCGATTCATCCGTGTGACACTTGACGCATTGCTCACGGCTCGCCACCTCCTTCACGGCTTGCGGCGGCTTATAGAAGGTGTGAGGATCAAAATACTTACTGAACGATACGGGCTGCCAATACTCACCGTACTTTCCCTTCCCTTGCCCATTTTGAGCAGGGTCCATGTACCGCTTGAGTAACGCCTCATACAGTTCCTTAGGCGAGGCGGATCGATCGATCTTCAGGGCCTCGTAGGTTTCCTTGGGAACGGTGGGGAAATTCGCCTGAGCCTGTGCGGCGACTAACACGCCACAGACTGCCAGGGCATACTTCACCATGTGTTTGACTTTCACGGTTTTACTCCTTCCGTTTGATGGGCGATACGCACCGCCCTTCAAAAAAAGATTCGCTCTATAGCCTTCCGTTTTTATCGATATTCATTGCGCAAGTTCTTAAAAAATAATGGCGGCGAAATATAGCTTAGCCTCTCTAGACTGTCAAGAGAATTTCAAGGGATCAGGACCAATGGAGCCTTGCCGAATGCTTCCAAAGAATAGCTGCAAATAATTACGTAGCATTTACGGTCGTTCCCGATCGATGACAACGGTGATATTTTCAGTTCCCGGCTTTATCGGCTGACTCATCCCCTCCAAATCTCCACTTTCAGCCATCGCTTTTCCGGATTTCGATAGGCGCGCCACGATGACGACCGTATCGATGTCGGAAAGCTTTCTTGATGGCATGGGACTGGTCGAGTCATCCAGCCGGAAGGAGAAGGGTAAATCTTTCTTCGACGCGCGCACGATTGCCACCGGCATCGGAGGACCGGCGACGTCCTTGGCGAACACAAAAAGGGTATCCGGAAGAGAAGCTCTGTTTGTCATATTCGGTCCTAACACCACTTTACCCGTTATCGCCCGAGAGCGTCCCGATTGAGTCGCCGGCTTGGCTGGATTGGCCTGTTCCATCGGTGGATTCGCAACCAGCATGTTCGCACTGGGACCACCACCGAGTCGCCGTTTGGCTTCGGCAATGCTGGCCTTCAGCTGGTCGGATGATTCCTGATCATCGGAAGGAAGATAGGCGTGCGCCTCTTCCCACTCCTTGGCGGCACGCGCAAAATCTTTCCGGTTGTACGCGATCGTCCCTGACAACATCAGCGCCTTCACGTTGTGCGGGTCGAGCTTCAACGCCTTTTGAATCAGCATCTCCGGCTTTCCATCCAGCTTGCGCCCCTGATGCACACCAAGAGCATCCGCATAGTCGGCAAGGAGGCTCGCATTGTTTGGATTGAGTTTGGTGGCCTTCTCGAAAATCGGTACCGCGTCGGCATACCGTTCCATGGCCATGTAAGATCGCGCCAAAAGCCCCCATCCGACTGCGTCGTTGGGATTCTCCTCCAGCTTCTTCCTCAACTGTTCGATCAAGGTGTTCAGGCTGTCCGCCATCTGTGAATCATCCCCTGAGCCACCTTGAGCAGATGCCGCAGACACGACTGGGTGTGTCATTGCGGCAGGATTTCCCAATGTCCAGTAGAGCACCCCACTGGCGGCCGGAATGATCATGGCCAAAGAGAGGGCAACGACCCGAAGATTCACTGACCCTTCTGCAGGTGCGATAGATGCTTCTGCCGAACCCGCCTCCTCCAGCACACGACGCTCCAGCTCGCTTCGCGCCGTCTGGTACTGTTCATCCGTCAACAAACCGGCGGCACGATCCTGTTCCAGCTCAGAGAATTGCTGTCGATAGACCGGCAGAGTTTTCCCCCGCTCGTTTGCCGCCTGTCTAGGATGTTTTAACAACGGTCTCAGCAAGAGTCCAAGGATGGCTACAGTCATGGCCGACGCAATCACCCAAAATGTCACAGTCATGATCGTTTGCTTCCTTCCGCCAATAGCTGTTCGACCCGTCGATGCTCTTCATCCGTCACCGGCACATCGACGACTTTGTGCGCCCGACGTCGTAACGTGATGATCAGCGCCGTGGCTCCGATCATCAATAAGACAAACGGGCCGACCCACAGCAGCGTCGTCGTCGCCTTGAGGGGTGGACGATACAGCACAAAGTCGCCGTAGCGCGCCACGAGAAATTCGATGATCTCCTTGTCGCTCATATCCTTGGCGATCATTTCCCGAACTTCTCGGCGCAAGTCCTCCGCCAGCGGAGCGTTGGAATCGGCCAACGTTTGATTCTGACAGACCAGACATCGTAGCTCGACAGCGAGGTGCTTGAGGCGCGCCTCGGCGACAGGATCATCGGCTAACGGCCTGGCTTCCCCTGCCCACACTTGTCCGGACAGGAGCAGCACTATGAGCATCACCCATGTCATTGTGATTCGAGCTGCTTCACGAGGGGAAGAATCTTCTTGGCGACCGTGTCGGGATCTAACGGCCCGATCTGCTTATAACGGATCACACCCTGCTTGTCGATGACATAGGTTTCGGGAACTCCATAGACTCCATAATTGATGCCCACCCGGCCGGCATCATCCACCCCGACCACGGGATAGGGATTGCCCCACCGTTTCAACCAAGCCAGGGCTTCGTCACGTTGATCCTTGTAATCCATCCCAAAGATCGGCACCTCACCGGATTTGGCCAACTCCATCAACACCGGATGTTCGGTTCGACACCCGCTGCACCACGAAGCCCAAAAATTGAGCAACCACACTTTCCCCTTGAGGTCAGCCGGCGAAAACACTGTTGCTGGATCGTAGAGCTGCGGCTGGGAAAAATCCGGTGCAGCCTTCCCTACCAAGGGGGACGGAATTTCCCGAGGGTTGAGCTTGAGTCCCACCCCAAGAAAAACGACCACCACGATAAAAATTGAGAGGGGCAGGAGAAACCGATTCATGCCACCTTTCGCCTAGCTGTTCCTGTTGAAACGGGCACGGCCGGCTTTTGCCGACCCCATGCAATTCGATACCGGCGATCGCTGACGGCCAGCGCGCCGCCCAACGCCATGATAAAACAGCCGCCCCAAATCCAATCCACAAACGGCTTGTGATAGAGCCGCACACTCCAAGCCCCGTCATCGAGCGGTTCGCCCAACGACACATAGAGATCGCGCAATAGTCCAGGATCGATCGCTGCTTCGGTCATGACCTGATTTTGCACGGAATACCGTCGTTTCTCCGGATACAGGACCGTCGTTTCGCGACCATCGAGACTCACACGAAAGGTTCCGCGAGCTGCAGTATAGTTCGGTCCCACGACATCCTGCGTACCGTCGAATCGGAACGTATAGTCGCCGATCGTCGCCGTCTCTCCGACGTTCATCCGTACATCTTTCTCGGATTCGAAGCCCTTCACCATCGTCACACCAACAATAAACACCGCAATGCCGCAGTGCGCCACGAGCATTCCCCAGTAAGATCGCGGCACTGAGGCCAGACGCTCGATGAAACTGCCCCCGCTCACGTGAGCCAACCGTTCACGCAATGTCACAACCGCCGTCGTGGCGATCCAGATCGCCAAGAGGAGACCAAGACTCAACAGAGGCGTCCAATTCCCCATCACAACCGGCAAGGCCAGAGCTGTTACAACACTGACTGCAAACGCCCACTGCAACCGCTTCGCTAGATCGGGCAAACTCGCCTTCTTCCATTGAGCCAGCGGACCGATTCCCATTAAAAAGATTGCCGGGGTCATCAACGGAACAAAGACCGAGTCGAAATACGGAGGTCCAACAGAAATTTTCCCAAGATCCAGCGCGTCCAAGAACAAGGGATAGAGTGTGCCCAATAGTACCGACCCCATCGCTGCCACCAGCAACACGTTGTTCGCCAGCAGCATCCCTTCGCGCGAAACCATGGCAAAGCTGCCGCCCAAGCCGACGCGCGGCGCTCGCCAAGCATATAAAGCAAGCGATCCGCCTATGACCACGGCCAGGAACGCCAAGATGAATAGCCCGCGTTTAGGATCAGTGGCAAAAGCATGCACCGACGTCAATACGCCGGAACGGACAAGGAATGTCCCAAGGAGGCTCAACGAAAACGCCATGATGGCCAGCAGAACGGTCCATACTTTGAACCCTCCCCGTTTGTCGGTCACGGCCAGTGAATGAACCAACGCCGTTCCGGCTAGCCACGGCATGAATGAGGCATTCTCAACCGGATCCCAGAACCACCACCCACCCCATCCCAACTCGTAATAGGCCCAACCGCTCCCCATCGCAATGCCCACTGTCAAAAAGCACCAGGCGACAGTGGTCCAGGGGCGAGACCAGCGAGCCCAAGCGGCGTCGAGATTTCCTCCCAATAATGCAGCGATTGCAAAGGCGAACGCGACCGAAAACCCGACATAACCCATATAAAGCATCGGTGGATGGATCACCATGCCGGGGTCCTGTAAGAGCGGATTGAGATCGCGTCCGTCGAGAGCGGCAGGAATCAGCCGTTCGAACGGGTTCGACACCGTCAACATGAACAGAAGAAATCCGATGCTGACAAGACCCATCACGCCGAGAATGCGGGAGCGTGTGGCGTCGGGGAGATGAGCAGAGAAGAGAGTGACCGCAAACATCCAAATGGTCAGGATGAATGTCCAGAGAAGGAGTGATCCTTCGTGAGCGCCCCAAATTGCAGCCAGACGATAATGCAGAGGCAGCTGGGAATTCGACGTAGCCGCGACATACAGCACGGAAAAATCTTTTTCCGCAAAGGCATAGCCAAGACAACAAAACGCGGTTAAGACCAAGAGAAACTGCCCTCGCGCAGCCGGTTTGGCCACGGCCATTAACGCCGAGTTCCCGACCGCAGCACCGTAGATGGGGAGGATACCCTGCACCACGGCAACACAGAGTGCAAGAATCAATGCAAAGTGACCGATCTCAGGAATCATAACGAGCCTTCCCTACCTTGCCTGCCTTGAGGGACAACGAGAGATTTACTTTGTTGAGCCCCGGACGCCTTGGCTTTTGCTAAGGCTTCGGCCGCTTCAGGCGGCATGTAATTTTCATCGTGCTTCGCCAAGACTTCGCTGGCGACGAACGTGCCGTCGGCGTTGAGTTTCCCCTGTGCCACGGCGCCCTTCCCTTCCTTGAAG
>PHGD01000022.1 GCA_011090425.1 Nitrospira sp. LK70
TGGGAGGGGGGAGAAAAGACGGACGAGTAACAGGCTCTACTGAAGCAGGTCAGGAACGTCCGACACTTTCTTTGCCAAAGCATAGCGCCACTTTCCGTAGGTGCCGTCTGCATTTACCGCCGCAACCCATCGTTCAGCCGCCGCGCGTTTTACGTCTTCCAGCGGATCATACCCTTTCGTTTCCAAGAGCAGATAGCTCGCCGGTTCGGTCTTCAGTCGGACGAGAAAGTCCGGCACATAGTCGTGCATCTGGCCATTGTGCAGGTACGGAATCGCAAATCCGAGCCCAGAATTCTTGACGAATGCTTCGACCGCTTTGCTCTTGTCCAAGTAGTAGGCAGCGGACTGCTCCCATTGTTTCGTGTCTGCGACCACATAGTTGAGATGACTCTTTATGACCTCCCGCACCTCGCGGCTTGTCCAGAAATCGACATCCGCAGTAGAGCCTGGTCCGCGAGTCGCTTCATAGCGAGGTACCTCCGGCGCTTCTCCTTGTGACATGTCAGGCCGGATTGCCTCAACCAGCCGCTCAACTACCCAGCCATAGTAGGGCGCAAGAAAGAGATCCTTTTTGTCGGCAGGCGCCCGAGCCTCTACCTTCTTGTCCAAATACAACTGAATAATGCCGGCGAGCTGCGGAAACAGTTGATGCATTGGAATCGTGCAATGTTTCTGCGCGACATATTCCCTCGCAAGTGATTTTGCCAGATCGAACACCAGTTCCTGCATGCGGCGTTTCGCCCGAAACTCCTTCAAGGTCACATCATCGACCTTGCCTGGGCCTGAGAGGGAAAACCGTCCGTGGTTGGTGACATGAAGACCCTTCACTTCGACTTCCGGTGGAATTCGTCCCGGTTCCAGAACCAGTGACGGCACGCTCGCCCAATCTACGGTCACCTTGTTACGGATTGCCTGGGTGTAGCCCTCCACGCGCGGAAACGTGATCTCGAACTGGGTTTTCGCAGGGATGGCATGGACATGGTGTCGCTTCACGCGAGGTTGCGGCTGGCCCTGAGGATTCGCTTTGAACGGGATCACTTCAAACGGCACGCCGAACACTTTGGCCACTTCCTCAGTGAGCTTGCCGTCGGAACCGACTTCATAACTGGCTCGCCGCAATCCTCGCCCCACCACCTGTTCGCAGAGCAACTGCGACATGAAGGGCCGAAGGCCGATGATATGCGTCACAGTGTTGCAGTCCCACCCTTCGGTCAACATGCCCACACTCACGATACAACGCACGTCCCGTCCAGGCGGATGCTCAGGCCTCTCAAGTTTGTCGGCCAATTCCTTGAAGCCCTCCGGATAGATCGGCCGGCCCAGGCGATCCGCCGGCCACGCGATCTTCCCGACCGTATCCAATGTGAACCGCATCCAGCGGATTTCGTCGTTCTTGGCTTCGCCGGAATCCGACTCATGCACGACCTTGGAATCAACCCGAATCGTGTTCTGTCTACCGTTGTTTCTGAACCCTTCGAGTTTGACTGGCGGAATTCCGGTCGGCGCCTTGTCTTCCGCCAGCCATTCATATAGCACCTTGGCGATCTGCGTGTTCTTGCAGACAAGGATAAAGACCGGCGGCCGGGGATCATCTCGATCCTTCAGCCAATCTTCCCGTTCCTTCTCCCAGAGACCGCCCAGCATCGCGATGGGATGATGGGCATACTTCAAGATGGCTTCAGGCTTGGGGTTCGCTTTCTTCCCACCTCGTTCGGCTGGAGTGAGTTGGGGCAGAATCCAGTGCCAGATATTGAAATAGCCGGGAATCTCCTTCCCAGTCGTATCTCGCACCGCAAGCTGAGGGATTTTCACCAAGCCGGATTCAATTGCGTCGATCAATCCGAAATCGCTCACCACCCATGGAAAGGGTCGGTTCGTATCCTGGCCGACTCGACCGAGAAAATACGGAGTCGCGGAGAGATCCAGACAGAAATTGATGCCGCGCAGTTTTTGAATACGGTCCAATCCGTCAACCCAGACCGTCGCTTCCTTGAAGAAATCTTCGGCTTCTTCATCCTCGCCGAAAAGATCGTCTTCATCTTCGCCGCGCTCCGCACGGACGATGCGATAAGCGTGGTGCGCTTCGTCATTCATCACGAGAATGTTCTGTTTGCCGCCCACCTCACGCCCAAGAATGCGATTGACCAGTGCCGTATCGCTCTCGACATAGCGCCGCGATTCAACTGAAACTTTCTTGAGCGTGCCGTCTTTCTCCCGCTCCTCATCGAGCAGCGTCAATAACCCGGCTGCCACCTGTCGATCGAAATCTTCCAGAGTCAAATACCGCGTCCCACGCGCCGTCGTCGTCTTCGCGCTGATCGTAATGGTTTCCTTGGCACGGACTTCGACCCCGGCTTTATTCACGCGCGCGCCCACTCCGCCGGTTTGAATCGATTGCGGCTCGAAGACATGCCAATTGGTCACGAGGACTCGTCCCTGCGTCAGTAGCGGCATCAAGTGGGACGGCACGAGATCGCGCAAACGATAGAGGCTGGCCTCGCCGCCTTCTGGGTCCAACTCTCGGAGCCGGTTCTTGATCGTCACATTCGGGCAGACAATCAGCACGACATCGGAGAATCGTGCATCGCTTCGGTCATTCACCTTATTAAGGATGCTCCAGGCGACCAACATCCCCATCACCGTGGTCTTGCCGGAACCCGTCGCCATTTTCGAGGCATAGCGCCGGAATCCGGCAAAGCCATCGTTCCGTTTGTCCTCGCTGATTTCTTCCTGGGGAACCTCGATGCCCTGTCGGTAGTCGGCTCTGGCCTCCGTGAGGAAGATGATCGTCTCCACTGCATCAAGCTGTGCAAAGAAAATCCGCTGCGCCCGACCGTCTCGCCGCCACCAATGCAGCAATTCCAGCGTCGTTCTCGTTACGCCGGGATAACCCTCCAGCCGCCACTTTTTCACCTGTTCCCGAATGCGGTTGACGAGCGTCAGTTCAATGGCGGTGCCGACCACGCGCCCGGCTTCCGTCTCCGGTTTGGTTTTCGGATCGCGGTAGAAATACATCGCCGGACGGCGATCCTGCCGCCGTTCCGGCTGTTCGCCTTCTACGATGTGCCAATGTTCGGTGGGTTCGTCGAACGGGGAATTGAGAATGGGTTCAGGGACTTCGTAACCGCTCATCTGATGCCGATCAGGTTTCCAAAACTGCCTGAGGAGTCTTTCTTCCCCGCTCAGTCCGATCAAAGTCAGAATCGAAGCTCACGAGGTCAAGATTGTGTTTGCCGGCAGCCACGTATTGATAGGCATCATCGAAGTCGAGCCGGAACTGTTGCATAGCGGCCACGATGGCTTGCGTGTCTTCCGGGGCGAGATGAACCAACGCCACCGCACCTTCGAGAAGAGTGTCTTGTACAAAGTTCAGCAACAGCTCGGACTTATTCAGCCTGGTCAGGATCAACCCGATCGAATGGAAAGAGAAGTCGGTGAGAAAAATCTGCGATGTTTCGGTCGAATCCAGAAACCGACGCACTTCGTTAAATCGCTCTTGTTCAAGGAGTCGTTCCAGCCAAACATTGGTATCGACCAGATACACTGTCAGTTCCCCCGCCATTCGAGCGCTTTCTTCTGAAGCTCCAGCGAGGTGTATTGGTCGCGGAATTCTTTCAGTCCACCGGCCCAGGTCTGTGCCAAAAACTTCCTCTTGCCCTTGGTGCGTTTCTCCAACAGATATTGCGCAAACTCTCGCACCTCTTCTTGCATGTCAGGAGGAAGCTCTCGCACGAGTTCTTCTAACGTCTTCATCGCTCACCTCCTATACAATGACAGATCGGTCGAGGACTTTGTGTGCTAACACTCTACGCCTACAGCTTCTTCACCACCAGCAATTCATTGCCCCGGTCGTCGATCACCTCCACTTCAACACCACGATCATGTCATACTTAGTACTCATCATATTTCTTCGAACTTCCGTAAACCTTATGTACTGGATACTTTGCTTCATTCTTTTCGATTTTCGATCGGATTGCAGTACCGATGTCTATGTTCAGATCGTGACAGAGATAGGAAAGCACGATGGCTATATCAGCAACCTCATCTTGGATCCGACTCTTAGATTCGCTGCCCATCATGGCCTCAACTTCTTCGCTTGTCTTCCACTGAAAAAGTTCCAGCAGTTCGCCCGCTTCTACGCACAGTGAAATTGCCAGCTCCTTAGGCTTGTGAAACTGCTCCCAGTTGCGCGTTTGCCGGAAGGCAAGAAGCTCTGCGAGCAATTCGTTGTTGATCATCAGCCTTCTCCTTTTGTGACTAGCCGAGATATACGTTGTGATTGTGCCACTGGAGGAACTGATCCGAAGGTCGATCTTTCTGGGTTGCTGGGATCACAGCCAGCTGTTTTCCATGCAAGGCATAATAGTCTCGACCGTTCTCATATTCTTCCTTGATCTTTCGGCTAACCTCGACGTGCAGGTTGGGAGTAACTGAGATATACCCAAGGTCGAAGAGCTTATGGAGGTCAGACCGCATTAACATGCCGTTTGCTATCAGGTTGGGGCCTGATTTAGAGAATGGTTTGATATGAGCTGCCTGCAGGACTGGTAGAGTTCGTTCTCCCGTAACCGCACATCGACGAGCATAGGCTTCCGTAACTAAGACTCGAAAGGCACCTTGCCCTAACCTTGCTCTCGTCAAAAATTCAGCTCCATACCTCGCCACATCCTCGGCTGCCACTGGCGTTCTACCCATCGTGCCAATTTGTTCTTGGACATAAGAGGCCTGAAGCTGATCTTGAACCTTGGTCCATATGTCTCGCCCGATTTCTTGATCGGTGTCATAAGTTTTCCCTTGGACGATACTTGATGCCCAATCGGATGGAGCGGGAATCCAGTGTTTCCTCTCAAAGAAAAATGGATTTGCCAGAATAGTGCAACCAATGACTGGGTCATGTACGCGAGGCTTGTTGGATCTGAATTTCTCGATCCGTACACGCAGTTCTTCTAGAGAGACTGCTCCGTTCTTTTCCCCGAACGCTTCCCAAGCCAAGGAAAGAGGCAAGTTGGAATGCTTGATGAAAAAGCCTCCTCCTGCAATGAAATTATAAGGACTGTGGAGTTTGAATAAGAATAGTGATTCGGTCGGTATCGCCTGAAAGGATCCAAATCCACTTGGGCGCCAGAAATTCACCTCATCCGGAGCTCGTGAGGACAGGAATTCAAACCACTTGTTGTCGGTTACACCAATCCAGAACTTCATAATTCGAACACCTGATCGGTGATCGAGTGCTGCGGATCGCCGAAGAGATCGAACAGGGTCTGCTGCTGGTCTCGCTTGTGGCCCGCCAGCGTTTCAATGATGACCTTGGTGGAGAGCCGCTCATGGATGAAGCGCGGCAAGGTCGGCACGTCGAACGACAGCCGTTCACCCTTGCCCGCCCAGTTCAGGAATGGTTTGCTGAGACTCTTGAGCTTGGACGCGGCAGCCTTGGCTTCTTCGAGGCTCTTGGCGTCGAGCACTTGCTTGATGAGAGCTTCGCCTTGCTCGCGGGTCGGATGCTTGGCATCCCAATCGAGCGCGGGTGAAAGGGATGAATCGTAGCGGTAGGTCTTCGGCGGTTTCTTCTTCTTGAACTGCGCCTGCGTCCCGACCTCGGGCCGCATGAGGCTTGTGGCCTCTGTGTGCTTGTACGGGGCGGTCTGATTCAACTTTGCCGCAGACTTAGCTTTCCTCGCCATGGACCTACTCCTCTGGAACACTAACCAAATTGCGCCGCAGGATACTCTTTTACCGAGAAGAAATCACTTCGGAATCCTTGTAGGCCAAATAGGGCTTCCGTGTCATGAGAAGTCCTCGATCCAGAGCAGCCGGCTATGGTACTCGCTGTGCTGCAGCCCATTATAGAACTTTCGATCGGCCGTCAAAAATGGCAGGTTCAGCTCCATGGCCAAAGCCAAGTACAAGCTGTCGTACAAACTCTGTTTTGTGCTTTGAGCGAGATCGAAAGCGGCTAGCACCAGCGTTTCATCCGAGTGCCAGCGGAGGGGCGCCCGTCGAAATGCCCGCCAGATGTCCTCGGTATCCTGCGCGGCCAATTCACCACGCCGGCGCTTCTTGGATAGAACATTCCCGACCTCCAGCGTGAGAAAAGCGGGAGCATGCAGTCGCGCGTCTGAGTCCTTCAGTCGCAACGCCCGCTCGCCGTGTTCTTCCGGAATGAACCATTTGAGAATGACGCTCGCATCGATGATATACGCCGTCACCGATCACGGTCCTCGCGGATCAACTCAGCGCTATCGCTGAATTTTCTCCCGGACCGTTTGAGCCGCTCACGAATGCGCTCGGCTTCCTTCCAGAAATCGCCCGACTCTTCTTTGGCAGCCTCCTCTAGGATCGTCTTGACTTCAGCTTGAAGCGACCGCCCTCGCGTCTTGGCTCGCTTTTTGAGCCTGGCGACGACTTTGTCTTGAAGATTTCGAACAAGCACCTGTGCCATTCGCAAGCCTCCTTTCGATAGATTAAGCTTGCATAATGCTAGCACTAAGCTCCCTGTTCCACAACGGTTATTCCGTCATCCCCCACAAGATGTTTCTCGATCGTCTTGCCGTTCGCTTCTATCGATTCAATTCGGAGCGATTTCGTAGACCAGCGTCACCGACGCCTCGACCTTCATCTCCCCGGGCGAGATCGGCACCTCACCAGCACCCCTGTCCATCGCCATACGCGCCACAGGAGCGGGAGGCCTGAGCATGTGGCCACCCTCATTGACCGATACAATCCGTACGAGTTTCACGTGCAGCGCCTCGCTCAGCACCGCCGCTTTCTCCCGCGCCTTGGCCGCGGCCTGTTTCAATGCGCTGAGCCGTACCGATTGTTCATCGCGCAATCCCCAATGCAACCCCTGAAAGCTGTTCGCGCCGGCATTCAAGACTTCCTCGATCACCGTGCCGACCTTGTCGAGGGCGCGGATTTCCACCGTCACCATGTTGTTGACGATGTACCCGACGATTTCCGGTGGAGCAGGCGGCGCATCAGCCGAACGTTTAGCTGGAGGCCGATACTGCGGGGATATCGTAAAGGACGAGGTTTGTATCCGCTCCTTGTCGATCTGTAATTCTCGCAGCCGATCCATGACATTGCTCATGGCGGCGCTGTTCCGCCTCTGCGCCTCGGCGAGTACTTTACCGGGGCTGTCCAAACCGAACGTCACGTAAGCCGTATCCGGCGCCTGCGTCATCATTCCGGTTTCGCTGACCGTAAGGGTCGGCCTGTCGGGCTTCGTCTCATCATGCGCCTGCACCGCAGAGGGAAACCCCAGCAACACCAGCAACCAGACAATCCACATGCTTGTCCTCCTTTCATGAACGAGATCACTCATCCTTGTCATGGCTCACCCACAAACAACAGATGTACGGCAGCACGTCTTCTCATTCAGTTATGCCCGGGCAAGACAGCCACCCATTGGTACTTGACCCAAGCTGACGACATACGGCATCTTCTTTCTTACCAGTATCAGAAAGGAACTATCATTGTGGCAACAACATCCGCCATGCTTCCCCTGGGAATAGACGCGCCGCCTTTTTCACTGCGCGATGTCGTAAGTGGACGGACCTATTCCCTGGAATCATTTGCCGATAAAACCGCGCTCTTGGTTATGTTCATCTGCCGGCACTGTCCCTACGTGGTGCATGTCGAGCAGGAGCTCGCCAAGATCGGACAGGATTATCGGAACACAGACTTGGGTATCATCGCCATCAGCAGTAATGATCCGATCGGCTATCCCGACGATGCCCCGCCCAAGCTCAAAGAAATGGCTCAGCGTCTAGGCTTCACCTTTCCCTTCTGTCACGATGAAACGCAGGAGGTTGCGAAGGCCTATCGAGCGGCCTGTACCCCTGACTTCTATCTCTTCGATCGTGACAGACGGTTGGTGTATCGTGGACAATTGGATGAGAGTCGCCCCGGCAATAATAAGCCGGTCACCGGCCGTGATCTCCGCAGCGCCATCCAGGCAGTGCTCGCCGGCAAGGCTATCGACGGTCCCCAGAAACCCAGCATCGGCTGTAGTATCAAGTGGAAGCCGGGTCATACTCCGCCCTACGCCTGACAGTCATTTTGCTCTCCCTCCTCGTATCTTCCGTCTCATCGCCCAGACCTTAAGCTTTCGACCTCAGAACCGAATGAGACCTTCCAGAAATCCAATAAAACTTTTCCCATGGAATACGAATTATCTGTGAATCTGGCATGAAAATTCCCACTCCCCATCTTCTGTGGATAACCATGTGGACAAGTCGCTTTGTACTGGAAAGATAGTGCGAATGGCGTACCTATTCATCGGATCGCCTATTTTTTAGGCATCCGCCTCATATCGGCAGAGCTACAAGTAATAGTGGTCTACGTGATATTTCCGTATGTTTTCACGCATACCTAGAAAAATCTGCTTGACATCCTATGATCGCGACCCACCGCTCACTGACAATTGCCACCATTCGCTTCGCTATCCACAGGCTCAAGACTTTTCTGTGGATGGTTGCTCTCAGCGTCAGGAGCGATGTTTCGTATCTGTCAAGGGCTTAGAAGAAGAAAGACGGCTCCATCCCATGTGACAAAGATCTAGAGACCAATTTCTCCAATCCAGAGCCGAATGGATCATGGTGGGGAAGAAGCAGAACCGATCCAAATCGATCTACCAGGCATAGGATTCGGGCGCGGTTCCACCTGGCCCAGGAAAGAGCTCGTCCAGTTGCTTCAAGATGTCGTTGCCCAGGGAAAGACCCAGTGCCTTCATAGCCCCTTCCAGCTGTTCCATCGTGCGAGGACCGATAATGGGTGAGGTGACGGCTCGTTGGTGCAGCAGCCAGGCAAGGGCGACATCAGCCGGTCTTTCACCAATCCTTGCACATAGGCCCTCGTAAGCTTCCAATTTGGGACGGGACTTGATCACCTCCTGTTTCAGGTCGGCGTCCGCGCGGCGACCAATGTTGTCGGCCTGAAGGACACCGCCCAAGAGACCCCTTCCCAGCGAACTCCACGGAATGAGACCGATGCCGTAGGCCTCACAGGCAGGAATGACTTCCAGTTCAATCGTACGCTCATTGAGGTTATAGAGACTTTGTTCCGACACCAGCCCCATAAAGTGACGGCTCCGTGCGGCTTCCTGAGCCTGGGCCAAGTGCCAACCGGCGAAATTACTGCTGCCCACATATACCACCTTACCTTCCCTGACCAACTGTTCCATCGCTTGCCAGATTTCTTCCCATGGTGTTTCTCGATCGACATGATGCATTTGATACAGATCTATCCAGTCGGTCTTCAACCGTCGGAGACTGTCCTCGCAAGCTCGTTTGATGTGGACGGCCGAGAGGCGCGACTGATTCGGCCATTCGCCCATGCGACCGTACACCTTCGTAGCCAGCACCACCTTATCCCGACGGCCTCCCTCCTGTGCGAACCAACGCCCGATGATTTGCTCCGTCCAGCCTTCACCGAGTTTCTAGCCGTATACATTCGCCGTATCAAAAAAATTGATGCCGAGCTCCAATGCTCGATCCATCAGGGCGAAACTGTCCGGCTCGTTCGTCTGCGGACCGAAATTCATCGTGCCTAGACAGAGTCGACTGACTTTCACTCCGGACCGGCCAAGGTGTGTGTATTCCATGGGTATGCAGCCTTCTCTCTGGGATTTCCTCAGAACGGATCGCCACCGGAGAATTGAGCGGTTCCGGCCTTAGAAGACGATGCCATTGGGCCTAATATCCGCGCCCGGTACTACCGCCCCGCCCCATGCGATCGAGCGGCAATGCCTCATAACGTTTTTTGAGGTCCGGATGTTCGTTGAGGTAGCGCTTGACCGCCGCATCATCCGCAAACACCTCCGGGCTGCGCTTACGATATTCATCGAGCGTCAGATCGTACTTGGCGAGAAGCGTGGTGAGCTTGGCGGTAATGTCTGCTCCCATTTGTCGCATTTGCTCCTGGGACGGGCGCTGCCCCTCCCCATAGCTCTGGCCATCTTTGAAATAGTTCGTCATCATCTCACCGATCTCGATTCGGGCGTTGACGAACTTCTCCACTTCTGCCGGCTCAGCTGCAGATACGACTCCCGCAAGTAGAACCACACCCCACGAGATAAGAACGATTTGGCGCCAAACATTCATGATTCCTCCTACATCAAGTACGTGACATCCTTTAACACGACGCCCGCCTTCACGACTGTGCGGACGGGCCTTCAGCTTTCATCCTCAGCGTCGCTATGTGCCGACGGAATACCATAGCGTTTACACTTCTCCCACAGAGCTTTTCTGGACAGTCCCAAGATTCTGGAGGCTGTCGTGCGGCTCCCATCGACACGTTCCAATACGGAGACAATGTAGTCATTTTCGAAGCGTTCTCGCGCGGCAGCTAGCGATGTCATGGTTGCATCCTTCTTCTTTTTCCCTCCGGTCAAACCTTCACTACAGAAGCCGCAGGATTCCTGTGGGACGCCCCCCAGGAATGGGCAAGCCTGAAACCCACAGAGGTCGGCCGGTTGAACCGCGGCACGGTCTCGACCGAGAGCCACGGCCCGCTCGACCATATTTTCCAGCTCCCGCACATTCCCCGGGTACGAATAGCGAAGCAACAATTCACGCGCCTGCTGGGAAAACCCGCGCAGCTGTTTGTTCAGCTTCAGTGAGCATGTTTCGAGGACATGATCGGCGATCACCATAATGTCCTCTTGCCGTTGCCTGAGCGGTGGAACGACGACCGGCACGACGTTGAGCCGGTAAAAGAGGTCTTCACGGAACCGGCCCTGAGCCACCTCTTTGCGTAAGTCCTTCTGTGTGGCACACACGAGCCGCACATCCGTTTCGATCGGCTCATTGCTCCCCACCCGTTCGAACGTACGCTCTTGCAGGACACGCAAGAGCTTCACCTGCACCACAGGCGAGATTTCTCCGATTTCATCCAGGAACAAGGTCCCTCGGTTCGCCATTTCGAATCGTCCCCGGCGCTGACGCAGGGCACCGGTAAACGCGCCTTTCTCGTGGCCGAAAAGCTCCGCTTCCAGCAACGTCTCCGGCAACGCGGCGCAGCTGACTTTGATCAACGGATACCCCTTCCGCGAGCTGTTCTGATGCAACGCATTGGCGACAAGCTCCTTACCCGTCCCGCTCTCACCGACGATCAGCACGGTGGAATCGGTTTCAGCCACGAGCTTGATCTTGTCGAGCACGGCGCGCATCAGGCTGTTCGCCCCTAGAATACCGTTGAAGCAGAACTTGTCTTCGAGCTGATGTTTGAGATCCTGATTTTCCCGACGGAGTGTGATCATGTCGCCGACCCGCTCGACGATCAGGAGCAATTCGTCCATCTGGAACGGCTTCGTGATGTAATCAAATGCTCCCAGTTTCATGGCTTCAACAGCCGTTTCGACTGATCCATGTGCGGTAATCATGAGCACTTCCGCCTGGGGCTCCTTGTCTTTGGCGGTCTTGAGCACGGTCAGGCCATCCACACCAGGTAACCGGAGGTCGGTGATCACCACATCAAATGTGTTCTCTCGGATCGCGTCGATCCCTTCCGTACCGGTCGGTACGGCACGGACATCGCACCCGACGGCCTCCAATGCGTCCATCATGGAAAGGCGCATCAAAGGCTCATCGTCGACCAGCAGAATGGTCAACCCTTTCATACCTCCTTCTCCGCAAAGATACGTTCTCGTGACACGGGCAAGCACAATGTGAAGGTCGTTCCCTTTCCGACCTCGCTCTCGACCAAAATCTTCCCGCCATGACGCTCCACGATACCAAGATTGACAGAAAGACCCAGCCCTGTCCCCTCCCCTTCCCCTTTGGTCGTGAAGAAGGGATCAAAGACCCGTGGAAGGACGGATGCAGGAATGCCCGAACCCGTATCGGTCACCTCGACCCGGCAGATGCCCTCGGCCACGGATGTTCTGATCGTCAGCACTCCGCCGTTTTTCATGGCTTGCACGGCGTTCAAAATCAAGTTCATCAAGACCTGTTCGATCATATGCCGATCAACCATCACGTTCGGTAAGCCTTCCCCAGGAACGGTTTCCAGGCGAATCCGATTGGGAGCAAAGAGATGAGTGGTCAGCCCCAGAACCTGGTCGACGATTCGATTGATATCGGCCGGGCTGAATGCCGGTTCGTGCTGCTGTGAAAAATCGAGCAACTGCCGAACGATCTTTTGAACACGTCGAACGCCATGTTCCATGGAGACCCAGTATTCCTCTTGACGTGCCTGGGAGAGCGGACCTTTTCGTAGGTTGTAGAGACAATTGAGAATCCCGCCCAGTGGATTGTTGATTTCATGAGCCACCCCGGCCGCCAATTGGCCGATGGAGGCCAGCTTCTCCGCATGACGAATCTGTCGCTCCAGCTTCTTGGTCTCCGTCATATCACGCGCGATCCCAAGCACTCCAAGGATCTCCCCATCGGCTCCTTGAAGAGGAGAGACACTGACCATGACGGTACGCACTTCACCCAGCCGAGTCACGACCTCGACCTCGTACACCTGCTTGGCGCCGATATCTAATGTGCTCTTGAGACGCCGTCCTCGATGACGCCGTGAAAGGAGCGAGAGATATGGTCGACCGATCAAATCATCCTTGCGATATCCCCACGCATTGATCTTGCCGTTGACATAGGTGAACTGTTGATCCAGATCGAGTGTATAAATGACGTCGTTGGCGTTCTCGAGCAAATTTTCTAGGTACTGCTTGGTCTCTTCGATTTCTCTGGTGCGCTCCCGGACTTTCAGCTCCAGATCTTCTCGGTATGATTGCAGTTGGCCCTCGAGCTTCTTCCGGTCGGTGATATCGCGAAGCTGGACCATCACAAGCACTGGTTCAGTCCCACCCACGCGGATCAGGTCCATTTCCACGGAAATCTCATGGTGATCGGCGTGATACACGGTTATTTCCTGAGTGGCGACCTGCCGTTGCTTCGTACTGACATCGTACAACCAACTCGTGAACGCTCGGTGGTACGCATCCGGTACGATGTCGAGAAAGTTTTGCCCGACGATCTTCGACTCGGCATAGCCCAATACTTGTTGCTCCCGCTCATTGACCGCCACGACAGACCCCGTTGCACTCACCATAAACACAGAATCGGCCACGAAGTCGAACAAGGCCTTGTAGCGGGCTTGAGAGACCGTCAGCTGCTCGGTGCGCTCCGACACCGCCTGTTCCAACCCAACGGTATACCGCTGTATCTCCTGCTCCAACCGACGTCGTTGGGTCACATCTCGAACGAACGCACGTGAGTGAATCAGTCCGCCTCTCTCTTGATCGAAGAGTGCCGTCCCATGAACCTCCACATCCATCGATCGACCGTCGTTGGCCAACAACACCGTTTCCATCGAGCTCTGCCCGTGTGAAACGAGCCCTTCCAAGAAGTGCAATACGTTCAATTCCTGTCCCTTGGGAACACAATCCCAAAGCTTCATGCCGAGCATTTCATCGGAAGTATATCCGAGCTTGTCCAGGCCGGTCTTATTGACATGCACCAGTCGACCGCCGCGATCGAGTTGACAGATCATTTCCGGAGCATGTTCGATCAGATCTCGGTACTTTTCCTCCAACTGCCGGACCTCCGTCATCCGTTGTTCCAGCTGTCCGAACGAACGTTGCAGATTGGACGCCATCTCATTGAAGGCCTGGGCAAGTCCTTCGATTTCATCGCCGGTCTTCAACTCCACCCGCTGCTCCAAGCGACCGCTTCCGATCTGCTGCACTCCGTCGTGCAACAGCTGAATGGGCCGCGCGATCCGGCGAGCCACGATGACTCCGATCCCCCCAAGGCTCATCAGCACCACCGAGCCGAACAACAGCATCTTGGTCATCAGCTCGCCCAGCGGAGCGAACGTTTCCGCTGCATCCTGACGCACCAGGGTAACCCATCGTTTCCCGCCGAGACTGCCTGTCGCGAGTTGATCGGCAAACCGCACCGGTGCAAACCCGATCAGGGCGCGCTTATTCCCGTGCGAATCGTCGGCCGCCACCGCCCATGCTGGTTTCGTAGCCCCCAGCGTACTGAGCAATTCGGTATCGATCGAGTGGGCCTCGGGGGCAAGGACCGGGCAAATCACCACACCCCCGTCTGAGGCGAGCAGCATAGCGTGGCCTGTCATGCCGAAGGAGCCGTCGGCGATGGACTGGAACAAAGTATCCCGTCGAAGCAGGATCGTCACGGCTCCGATCACAGATCGGCGTTGATCATCCAGGATCGGAGCAGCCACCACGACCACATGAGTCCCGAACGATGGGTCGAAAGAGATTTCGCTCACATACGGCTGCCGACTACCGCCTTTTACCACAGCCTGCCACCAGCCGGTCTTGGCATAGGAATACTCCACTTGGGGAATTGAGCTGACGACCAAGGCTCCCTGTCCGTCGGTGATTAAAATGCCGAGATAGTCCGACTTTCGAATCTCGTGCCATCGAATCAAGTAGTTGGTCACAATCCGGTTCACGAAGAGGGGGAATTCGCTTCGTTTGTCGCGCTGTCTCCATCGCTGCTGCCAGTCCTTGATGATTTCTGAAATACTTTGAGCATCTTTGCCTTCGTACGTGCGGTTGGCCTCTGAAACGGCGGTGCGAAGGAAGGGTGTTGTCGCCAGTTGTTGGGCTTCGTTCATACCTCGCGTAATATGTATCTCGATCCGACGGGCGGCTTCGACGGCCACTTCTTTGAAATTCGCCCCCGTCGATTCTCGCAAAGCACGTCGCTCTTCTACATAGATGAGGGCAAGCAGGAGCGTAAGCGGCAAGAGACCGACCATCACGATCGCTGCGATGATCTTCTGCTGGAGGCTGTGAAAACGGCTCCAGAGTGTCATGGCTATACCACAGAGACGTGAAAATGCTGGTTGCTTGTGAGAACGCTCTCGCGCTATAGGTCGCCCGATGGGGTGCGCTCGATGCCCCGCTCACCACCGGCAGTACGGGGCGGACGCGCGACGCTCTATTCCACCATTCGCTCAGCCGCGTTTCAAGAGTCGGCCCGGCGTTCCGGGCCACAACAATAAGAGAGGACTGGCGACGAATACCGAGGAATAGGTACCGACAACCACCCCCCAGAGCAGCGCAAGGGAGAAATCGTGCAGCACTTCCCCGCCTGCCACGGTCAACGGGATAAGGACGAGCACCACGGTTGAGCTGGTCACGATCGTACGGCTCAGCACCTGATTGATGGCGGCGTTGATCGTCGCTTCCTCGCTTTCTCGACGCCGCAACTTCAGATTTTCTCTGATCCGATCAAACACCACGACGGTGTCGGTCAAGGAATATCCCGCCAGCGTCAGGAGCGCGGTCACGATCAGGAGGGTAATTTCTTTGTCTAAGAGGTAGAAGGCTCCGAGCACGGCCAAGACGTCATGGAACGTCGACAACGCGGCCGCGACGCCGAACCGGAGCTCGAATCGCGCCGCAATGTACAGGATAATGCCCGCAAATGAGATGACGATCGCGACGAGTGCATCCTCCTGAAGCTTCTTCCCGATGGTCGGCCCGATCTCAGTGGTGGAGTCGACCACGAATTTATTGGCAGGGAACTCTTTGGCGAAGATGCCCACCACACGATCCGCGGTCTTCGCTTCGATCGTCGTGGAAGCCTTCACCCGAATGAGAAGCTTGTTGTCGAGTCCAAATTCCTGCAACTCCGCATCATCCAAGCCGTTGGTTTCCAGAGCCTTGCGGGCTTCATCGATCCGGACCTGCTGCTCGAACTTGAGTTGCACAGCCGTCCCTCCCGCGAAGTCGATGCCCAAATTAGCCGCGCCTCGCGCAATCTGTACGAGAGCGATAAGACCGAGCAAGGCCATAATTCCTGAAAAGAGAAACGAGAACTTGCGCTTGCCCATGAAATCAATGTTGGTCTTCCCGAGAATCTCTAACATGCGCGCTCCCTTTTGATCGCTTTGCGCCTTCCCCTGAAGACTGATCATCGTCGGCTTCATGGCTAGATGCTCAGCGCTTCGACTTTTTGTCGATGATACAACAGATCAAAAATTACTTTTGTCCCGACCAACGCCGTGAAGAGGTTGATGGCGATGCCAAGACACAAGGTCACAGCAAACCCTTTGATCGGCCCGGTCCCGAAGAGAAACAGAGCCACTCCTGTGATCAACGTCGTGACGTGAGAGTCGACGATCGTCAGGAACGCTTTGTCGTAACCCGCATCGATTGCCGATCGTACGGCCTTTCCGCCACGGAGTTCTTCACGAATACGCTCGAAAATCAGGACGTTCGAGTCGACTCCCATTCCGATCGTCAGCACGATACCGGCGATGCCGGGGAGCGTCAACGTGGCGGTCAACGCAGATAATGCACCCATGAGGCAGATAAGGTTCAGCACCAGTGCAAAATCGGCGATAAGGCCGGACAGGCGGTAATAGACGATCATGAAGATCACCACCATCACCCCCGCGATGAGGGTGGCTCTGACGCCCTTGTCGATGGAATCTTGTCCAAGCGATGGTCCGACCGTGAGATCTTGGACGATCTTCAATGGAGCGGGCAACGCCCCGGCTCGTAAGACAATCGCCAAATCATTGGCCTCCTGCGTGGTGAAAGTCCCGGTAATCTGTGCACGTCCCCCTGAGATACGTTCTTGGATAACCGGCGCCGAATAGATGGTGTTATCGAGGACGACGGCCATACGCTTCTTGACGTTCTCCCCTGTGATCCGTTCGAATTCCTGTCCCCCTTTGGAGTCAAATGTGATGGACACATACGAATCATTGAATTGACCGATGGCGACACGCGCATCGCTCAACACATCACCGGTCAGCATGACCCGCTTCTTGACGACATAGGGAATGCGAAACTCAAGGCCGGTGTCCTTATCAACCAGTCGTTCGAATAAGATCTGGTCGCCTTCCGGCATTTTTCCGGCAAACTGCTGGATCACCTCGGCTTCTTTGTCTTTCGGAACACGTGCTGGTAGATCCAGGTGGATGTCTTCATCCAACATTTTGAATTCAAGCAGCGCCGTCTCTTTGATCAGATCCTTGGCTCGTTTCGGATCCTTGACACCAGGCAGCTGGACGACGATTTGTTTCAACCCTTGACGCTGAACGATCGGCTCCGCGACACCGAATTGATCGATCCGATTGCGGATGGTTTCCAGCGCTTGGTTGATCGCCGAATCCTTAATTCGCTTGGCTTCCGCCTCGCGAAGCTCCCACACGACGGTATTGGTCGATCCTGCCGACTCCTTCTCGACAAAAATAGGGAAGTTGTCGATGAGTTTTTGAACCGGAGCCTTTGCGTCGGCATTTTGTAACTGAATCGTGATTTGATCATGCCCGGTCCGTTTGGTGGAATCGGCCGCCACCTTCTTTTCGGCGACGAGATCTTGCAGCGCCGTGACGGAACGATCCACTGCGATCTCCACGGCGCGGTCCTCGTCCACCTCCAGGACCATGTGGATGCCGCCCTGCAGATCCAACCCCAATGTAATACCCTTGTTCGGGAGGACTCCCTTCATCCAGCTCGGCAACGTCTGATACATCGGCTGAAACGATGGGAGAACGGCCAGTACCGATACCAGGATAACCAGCGTCAATAACCATAAGCGCCCGCTTACTTTTTTCATGTCTGCCGCGACCCCTTACCCCATCGAACTACGAGTCTTTTTCCTTGTCGTCATCCTCTGCGCGCACTCGCGCAATATTCTCGCGTTGCATTTTGACCTTGGTATTATCGGCAATCTGCAGCGTCACGGTCTCTTTTCCCATGTTGGTGATGGTGCCCCAGATCCCTGACGTCGTGACCACCTTGTCGCCCTTCTTCAACGCGTCCAACAACGTCTTCTGTTGCTTTTGCTTCTTCTGTTGAGGCCGGATCAGAAGAAAATAAAAAATGATAAAGATCAAGAGGAACGGGATCAGAGATAGAATTCCGCCCGCCCCTCCGCTGGCGGGTGAGCCGCCTCCGCCCGTTCCCTCAGCCCATGCCATCGATTCCATCAACATCACGCCAATCCCCTTCTTCTATGTATGACCGTTTCCATCCAATTGTCCACACGGTTCTTGACTCTCTGCTAGACCAACCATCACCGCCTGTCGGTTGTGGTGGCGATAAAATGCTTCCCGAAACTCCTGGAACGTTCCCTCTTCCAAGGCTTCTCGTATTCGGCGCATCAAGTCGGAGTAATACCATAAGTTATGAATCGTATTGAGCCGTGCTCCCAGCATTTCTTTGACCATAAACAAGTGGTGCAAATAGGCTCGTGAGTATCGGCGGCATACCGGGCACATGCAATCAGAATCGATCGGTCGTTCATCCTCAGCATACTGAGCTTGCTTGATGACGACTCGGCCTGTCGTCGTAAATAATGAGCCTGTTCTGCCATGACGCGAGGGAACAACGCAATCGAAGAGATCGATACCGCGGGCCACCCCTTCAAGCAGATCTTCCGGATGTCCGACCCCCATGAGATACCGGGGCTTTCTCTCCGGCAACTCCGGCACCGTCACATCGAGCATCGCGTGCATGTCCGGCTTATCTTCTCCGACCGACAAGCCGCCGATCGCATAGCCGTCGAACCCCAATCCGACTAACTCCCTCGCCGAGGCTACTCGCAAGTCCGCTTCCAGTCCACCCTGTACGATGCCGAACAAGGCTTGATCCGTTCGTCGCCTGCTGACCTGACATCGCTCAGCCCAGAGTTGAGTCCGACGCACACTTTCCTGGACGATCTCTCGACCGGCAGGCAACGCTACACAGTGATCCAGCACCATGATGATGTCGGCTCCCAACGCCTCCTCGATCTCTATCGCCTTTTCCGGCGTAATGAAATGAGTCGAGCCGTCAAGGTGTGACTGAAACGTGACACCGTCGTCACTGACATCACACAGCTTCGCTAGACTGAAAATCTGAAACCCACCGCTGTCGGTGAGGATCGCTCCCGGCCATCCGGTGAAGGCATGAAGCCCCCCCATGTCAGCCACAATTTTATGACCTGGTCGCAGGTATAGGTGATAGGCATTATTGAGGATGAGTCGAAACCCTAGACTCTGGAGGTCCTCCGGTTCGAGCCCCTTGACTGGTCCCAACGAGCCTACCGGCATGAAGGCCGGTGTGTTGATCTCTGCATGACCGGTCGTAAGCAGGCCGATGCGGCCTCTTGAGTGCGAGTCGGATTGTTGGACTTGGTACTCCATGATCTTGTATGGGGCTGGCCCGTTACATGTGCTCAGGCGCGGAGATACCGAGCAGGTCAAGCCCGTTTCTGAGGACTTGCTGGACCGCCCCCATCAGGACCAGTCGCGCGGCAGTCCGCTTGGGTGTGAGGATTTCGACGGAGGCTGACTCACAAGGCTCTTGATCGGTTCCGGGAGGCAACACGCGGTGTTTGTTATAGAACGTATGGAGAAGCGCCGCCAATTGCTGAAGGTAATACGTCACACGGTGCGGCTCGAAGGCCAACGCGCTGGCTTGGATCATTTCGGGGTAGGCCGAAAGCTTTTTGATCAACCCCAATTCATCGGGATCGGTCAACACAGTCAGGTCCGTTTCCAGCGCGGATGGACGTGCTATTCCCCTTTCTGAGGCCACACGCCAGAGGCTGCAAATTCTCGCGTGAGCGTATTGAACGTAGTACACCGGGTTATCGGCGGATCGTTGCTTCGCCAACTCCAAATCGAACTCCAGATGAGTCTTGGAATCCCGCATCAAGAAATAGAACTTCGCGGCGTCGGCTCCGACCTCCTCGATGACTTCCCGCATCGTAATGAATTCCCCGGTCCGCTTGGACATCTTCACTTCGACTCCATCCCGCAGCAGCTTCACCAGCTGGACCAACACGACCTGTAATCGATCTTTGGGATGTCCATAGGCCTGCATGACGGCTTGCATGCGCGGGATATACCCATGGTGGTCGGCACCGAAGACGTCGATCAGCAGCTCGTAACCGCGCCGGAGCTTGTCGTGGTGATAGGCGATATCGGACGCCAAGTATGTGTACTCACCGTCCTGCTTCTTGACGACGCGGTCTTTTTCATCACCGTACCTCGACGCCCGAAACCACCAGGCCCCTTCTTGTTGAAAGAGCAGGTCTCTGGCTTTTAATTCATCCATGGCCCGCTCAATGGCATTCGACTCCAGAAGCGAAGCTTCACTGAACCAGGATTGGATCTCGATACCAAACGACATAAGATCGTCGCGGATCAGCCTCAGCAATTTCTGATAGGCCAGGGAGAGGCAACGAGCCTCAAGGTCGGCAGGGGTCAGTTCACCGGCCATGCGATCGAGTTGTTCCTTGAGCTGTTGTGCCACATCCGTGATGTACGAACCATGATAGCCATCTGCGGGAAACTCGACAGTCCGCCCCGACAATTCTTGGTAACGAGCGTAAACCGACGCACCCAACAATTTCATCTGTCGTCCTGCGTCGTTGATATAATATTCGCCTACGGCATCGTATCCGATCGCATTCAGCAACCGGACAACAGCCTGTCCCACCGCCGCCCCCCTGCCATGGCCGACATGCAATGGACCGGTCGGATTTGCGCTGACATACTCAACCAGTACTCGACGACCGGCTCCGACAATCGCCCGACCATAGCTGACCCCTTTTACCTCGATTTCACCGAGAACCTCCTGCCAGAGAGCCGGTTTTACCGTAAGATTCAAAAAACCGGGACGGACGATCTCAACACGATCAAACATCTGCTCTCTCTGAGGGAGGTTTTCTAGAATGATTTGAGCGATGTCATGAGGTGCCTTGTGCTCAGAGGAGGCCAAAGACATCGCCACCGTGGAAGCGAGGTCTCCCCACTCCGATCGTTTGGGCGCGTCAAGAGTAAGTGTGGGCCAAGTCGCCGTCTTCAACTGCCCTTTTAGCCTCGCGCCGTTGAGGGCTTCAAGTAGGGCGGTCGTTACTCTCTCTTGCACGAGTCCTTGAGACACAACAATTCCTCTAAATCCTTACCAAAGGAAGGAAATTAACGGGGCACTTTATCATATGAGGTAGGCAGAGACAAGGCGGTTTACATGGAATTACGAGGGTTTGCGCTGCTCACACTTGATCCAAACCCCGATGCGGTCAGAATCTCTTCGATCGGTACTTGAAGACAGGCCTTCTCCGCGCACTTTTTTACCGTTTCCCACGACTCACACTTACAAGGTGACCCACGCAGGATCCTCACACGGCTACCACGTGGAGCCCACCGTTGTGGATCTGTAGGACCGAATAACGCAATAGTCGATACACCCAACAAAGCAGACAAATGGGTCACACCCGAATCATGGCCGATATATAACGTTACCTGCGCCAGCACTCCGGCAAGTTGAGAAAGATCAAGGTTCCTAAGAACGAGGGGTGGCTTACTCACGAACTGCAGCACCTGACCCACGACATCCCGATCCGCCGGTCCCTCCAAAATCATTGGACACATCCCGCTTCGCCATAGCTGTTCGACCAGGAAGGACATTCTTCTGGGTTCAAGACACTTGTGAATGCTTCCGCTGCCAGGATGCACAAGTACCAACGATTGACCGTGGGAAATCCCCAAGGTCTCAAGAAAGTCTCTCCCCCAGTCCGACAGATGTGGGCGAACTTGTACCGTTCCCCCTGGCGAAATATCTTCGGCCGTTTTACCCAGCATCTCCAGAAAGCGGTTGCTCTGATGCCGCGCCCGCAATGCCGGGGAAAATGGCGACTGAATCTGAACCAACCCTACCCCCGCTTCCCGAAACAGAGCATGAAGGATGCCATCTCGGTCCTCGGTCCAAGCCACAGCCAGATCACACCGGTTCACCCTTGATTGCAATTCCTCGGAGATTGATAAGGTTTTTGAAAACAGCCCCAGGCATGATTGCCCTTCCAGCGAATCCCAGTCATCGATCACCCCACAGTCCAGTAGTAGTCGGCTCACAGCTGCGGAAGCGATGAGCACGGTTTCATGTCGGGGAAATCTCGTACTCAGGCTCCTTATCGCTGGGACAGCCAGGAGGACATCTCCAAGTGCGCCAGGATGAATGATAAGGATGGTGCGTTTCACGTGTCTTTCCAGACCGCTATGACACGGAACCCATACCAGCATTGTGTACTGCTCGAGCGCGCTCTAAATCGGCCGGCGTATTGATGTTGAACATGGAACATCCATCGTGATCGATTTGCCTGATCTCCGTTTCAGGTATCACGCGCACGCGAAGAGCGGGATGATCTATTATGCTTTGAATTTTCCGATTATGGAGTTTCATCATGTCCTCAAGAACCGGAAGGCAACCTCGGCCGTACACGGCATGAGTCGGCTGCAGACGACTCGCCCACCGACTGATAACAATATCAGCCTGGTCTTTCAAGTGAACCAGATACCGAATGACATCCGGGTTCAGGAACGGCATATCACAGGCAGCAAGGAAAACATGTTGCGTCTTCGCCAATCGAAGGCCTGTGTACAATCCACCAAGGCTCCCACAGTCTGGAATAAGATCGCGTACCACCGGTACTGCTGCTTCCAGCGAAGGGCTATCCTGCGCGATGACAACGCAGACCTGCTCGAACAATTCACAGAGAACAGCGCAGCTTCGCTCAAAGAGAGTCCGCTGACCGACGAGGGCAAATCGCTTGTCCTCTCCCATCCTCCTACTCTTTCCCCCGGCCAGTAGCACGCCCGTCACATCGCTGATCATGAGCACCTCACCTGTGTGAAAAAAAAGAGGGGGTAGGTCGCCCCACCCCCTCTATCTTCTTGCTGCGCTAACGTGCCGGTCTGAGAAATGCTACAGAGTCTTACCCTTTTTCTTGTTCGCACGACGGGTCAAGACCCATCCTTCGAGCAGCACCACACCAACGGCAATAACTGCCGGGTAGATGTACGTTTCACGAGGAATGGGCGGGTTCATGAATGTATAGAAAAAGGCGGAAACCGCCATCTTTCGTCCGGCATCGCCATTGTGGCCATCCCAGGCGAAGAACACCGTCGGGATGTATTGCCCCATCTCGAAAAATGTATCCTCGTCGTAGTCCTGATCCTTCTTATTGCCGAGTGGCCGTTGGATCATGACATACCAACGACCGTCCTTCCACTCGCCCTTCAAGAGCTTCATGCTTTCTTCGTAGTTATCACGTTCTTCGAAATCTTTATCCCAACCAGTGCCTTTAAAGGCACGGAGGGATCCGTCTGCTTCCCACTTGACGATATCAACCGGGAATTGGTCGTTGGTACCAAACAAGTAGCGAGGCTTGATCGGAGCAGGTAGCTCTTTCCACTTTACCGCTGTCTCGATGGCAATCGCATCGTTGTACACAGTGTAATTGTTTTGGTGAGCAGCAATGGATTCTGATTCACCCGTCTTTGGATCCTGTTCCTTGATGTCGATGTTGACCTGAGTCGGAGCCCACGGAAGCTTGCCTTCTGCGACGCTCTTGGTTCTATCATCCCACTCCAAAAGGTAGGCGATCGATTTATCATTGTAGAGTGACCTCACCCAGATATCATCGATCCGGTTGACGAAATTCCTAGGTTTATGTGTGATCTGTCCACCCATAGCCACATATCGCTTCGGAGCCTTCTTCCAAGCTTCATGTTCAATGTCGGCAGGAATTTCGCCCTCAACGAGATCGGAGGGGACCACGAAGTTGATTTTCGGCTTATCCGTCAATGGATCGATCGGGAGCGGATTGCCCAAGGTATCTCTCTCACACAGAGAATTAACGAAATTGGCTATATCCCACCGTTCATCCACCGTCGTGTTATCCGCAAACGACGGCATCGGAGTACCATTGACACCCGTCGAGAAAGTTCGGAAGATGTTGCCCACGTTGTATGGATCCTGACGGCTCCCACGAAAGTTCCAGCACTTGTGCCAATCAGCCGGCTGAATCGAGAAACCCCAGTCGTCCTTCAAATTAAAAGCGTTCCCATCTCCACGCCCTTCCATCCCGTGGCATTCGACGCACTTCTTCTCGACGACGAGTTCGGAACCGCGTTTCTTGCTTTCATCGGTTGCGGGTTTTGCCTTGATTGCAGCCAACTCTAATATTGTTTGAGTTTCGGATTGTTTATCCGTAAATTTTCGATCCTTCACCAGTTGTGTTGTCACGAAAGACAGGACTTGCAGGCGCTGTTCTTCTGTCAGGATCCCTTCCCATGGAGGCATGGCCGAGCCGGGCAACCCATGGGTAACTGTCTCAAAGAGATCGTTTTGACCTGGGATCGGCTTTTTCGCATCGAACAACGGCAACTCACCGCTCGCTGTATGGCGAATCTTGAATGTCCCTTGATTGAAGTTTCGCGGGCGAGGCCAGAGCCGATCAGCTCCAGGTCCGTCACCGGCACCATCGACGCCGTGACACCAGACACACTTGGTGAAATAAACACGTTTTCCCGCCTCAATCATTTCTGCGGAGGGTTCAGGTGCAAGGTCCCCTTTCTTAAAACCTTCAGGGAGCGCTTGTGCGGAGACAGTCGAATAGCTTGCACCAGACACCAGAACGACTCCGAAGGCAGCAACCGCTGCAATTCCGGCCTTCCGAGTTATGCTGTCCATCATGTTCGCCCTCATCTTTCTGTATGTCCAGGTTGTCAATAATCTAATTTTTCTTAATCCCAGGTTCGTGGGTAGTACCCTGTGTGCCAATATTCGAATAAAATCACCTTCCAGATTTCATCCACCGTCAAATGCTGTTCCCACGGAGGCATAACCGATGCCCAAGGAAATCCTTCATTGGGCAACCCGATGCCGCCTTTAGAAACTCGCCAAAAGATGAATGTTTCTTGGAGCTGAGCAATAGTACCGGGATCGGTGAAGTTTGCAGGAATCGGGTTGAAGGCGAAGGCATGGAGGCCGCGGCCGTTAAGATTGTCTCCGTGGCAGAAATGGCAGTTTTGGAAGAATATCTCTCCGCCCTCACGTACATATTTCAAGTACCCTTGATTCTTGTCATCCCATGGGTTGGCATTCGGTTTCATCAATCGACCCATACCTTGCTCGACAATATTGGCGTTCGTGTACTCCTGATCGTATTTCCCTTCCTGATTCACTCGGTATGGATTCTGCGAAGTCTGCAATGTATAGGTCTTGCCATGAACCTTTGTGCTGGCCGGAGGCGCTGGGTGAACCGTTCGTAACTCGATCGGTTCTTCCGATTTTGGCACCATCGCGTTGTAGGAGAATCCACCGATAAGGATGGGTAGAATCACAAGATAGGCATAGCGCAATAGTCTGTTCAACCCGGTCTGCGCATCAAGTACGTTCATGATAGGCTGCTTGAATTTCTTCCAGTCTTCTTCACTAGCAGAAACCCACATGAAGACCGCGACAAGAGAGACGGTGCCATACATGGCACGAACGCTGAATGGAATCGGCGGATAGACTCTGTACTTCAGATAAAGCAGTATGAATGCCCAGAAGCCGATTCCTTGCCAGAAACGAGGAAACGGCATGCCCATGACGCTCATCATGTAGCTCAATCCTGCAAAGCCAGCGACGAAGCATGTAAGCTCAAAAAGCATCTGCATCGGCATATAACCTTCGACTAAACGCACAGTGGTCGAGGGAATAACATCGAAGATCATCCCTCCGAGCAGGAGAAGCCCCGCTACTCCTATCAGAGCACCTAGCGACATTAAGGCTTTCATTGGAAAACTCCCTTTGGTCTCCGGATAAAGACAACCGGACGCTATTAAATCTTCGGTGGTGGCGCTCCCGTCTTGACTTGTGACAAGTAGTCGACGATTTTCTTCAATGCACCGGCGCTGAGCTTCTGCCCGAAGACTTTCGGCATTGTGTTATCCGGAAATGGTTTTACGACATAGGCACTGGGATCCACGATAGACTCCATGATGTATTCAGCAGGGGATTTTGCAGTACCTTTATACGTGGGGTCCTTGATACGCTGTGGAGCACTGGTGCCTTCTTCAAGCTTGGGACCGATCGTGCCCATTGCCCCTGGGATCCCTGGAATCGTATGGCAGGATACACATTGGGCTTTAGCAAAAATCTGGTCGACAGGTTCTGACCCATCGGCCATCAACGAAGTGGCTCCCGCAGGTTTGTCTTCGGCCATTTTAGGACGGTCTGCTTCTGGAATGAACTTCTCGTAGGCCTTCACGATTTCTTCAAAAGAGGGAGCATCGCGTCCTTCACGAACATAGAACCATGTGTCTACCGCTGCCAACTCCGGAAGGCTGAGAGAGATAGGCGGCTTGTGAATAGCCGGCATCGGACTTTGCTTGTCGTTCGTTCCCTTCACTCCATACCCGGACACAACGTAGCAGCTCGGACAGGCATGCGATTCGGCAATATACTCCAGAGCGTTTTCAGCGGTTCCTGATCCTGGGAACGCTTCCTTTTGGTCATATTCACGCTTCGACGGATTACCCTTGGAATACTTAGGATCCGCTAATCGTTCTTTCTCGGAGCGCTCCGGAAGGCCTAAGAGATTTGGAGCTCGCTCACCCAGCATGCCTGCGTGAAAGGCGTGACAAAGTGGACATTGACCTTTCCCAATCGCGCCCTGCTCCTTATTCTTTCCTATCCCTCCGAAAATAATCTTTTCCCCTTCGTCAGCCAACTGTTGAGATGTCATGGAGCTGAAATCCAACTTTTCTTCCTTCGGAGGAAACCCTCCCTCAACTTGCGGGAGCCAGTTTCCGTATCCAGAAAGGAAGGCAGCCACGAAAAACATAAAGCCGCCGACCTTCAACATTGCGCTGAGATTGGTAAAGTACAACGCCATGACGAAGGTCGTCACGGTAATCGTCACAAGGGACACCGGCAGCAACCGGCTTTCGCCATAAAAATTTGTTTTGTAATTGACGATTGCCATGAACAAGAAGAAGCAGGAAACAATTCCGATGAATGTCTTGAACACCGCGCGCTTTCTGGCAGCAGGATCGCTGATGGACATCTGAAAATAAACCATCAGGCCTGCAAGGATAGCAAGAGCCATCCAACTCGCCGAGAGCGTTTCAGCAATCAGGTTACCCAAGGTCTTGACCTCCTACAGCTACCGAGGTGGAAAAAGATCCCCCCGTTGAGCCAACTATACATACACGCCAACTAGTGACTAGCAGCTGGTTGCGGGACGCTGCCCGGGATGCCGGCTGTGGCCGTCACCGGAGCCTTCTTTGCCGCCAAGCTGCCCATCCAGAAGACAAAAAGGATGCTGATCCAGAAAAACAGCACATTGAAAGAAATCATATTTGCGGCGAATCCCACCGTATGAGTATAGGCCCAAGGTGAGTTATCCCGCATGATCTCATTGACGTGCCAGAATAGGCGAACGGAAGAGCGAATATAGCCCATTAATGCCATCATCCAGGTGAAAGCCGTCGCCAACATGATGAGGGCATACTGTGAGCGGACGGAAATCTTCCCCCACTCAATCGGCCCCATTTGCTTTGCTCCTCTCATCATCACAGTGTTCAGGGCGAACATGAAGAAGAGACATGACAACGTTGTTGCCACTTGAGGGACAGACAAACCGACTCGCACGTTCGCAGGAATATAATACCCGTAAATAGCCAGCCAGATGATATTGACGTACGCGCAAGCAAAGAATACGCCCATGAAGATGTTCCCGAACTTCGCCCATGATACCGTCGAGACTTTATTGCCCCGCATGTACCAGATGAAGCTCAACACCGTGGTCGTAATCATCACATTGATGCCGCCATTCTTCGCCGACATGACCCCAAAATTACCCAATACTGGGTGCTGCTGGCCTCCCATGGCCTTCAACTCAGCCGGCGACATCACCATGGTGTGCGGCGTAATGAACACCAAGAATCCACAGATGAGCAGAAATACAAGATATTTAATGTACCGTTGATACTTCTCGGCACCACGCATGCGGCCCATTGCCTGCCAGAGGTAGTAGTTGGAGCTCAAGAAGAGAATTCCGATCATCGTGGCCTGGATAATAAAGAGCCAGGCAAGCAACCCGCCCATTAGCGTGATTCCCATCTGCTGACGATACGCGTACACCTCGCGCATGAGCCAATATCCGGCAAATGGCAATGGAATCAAGAATGCCACGCCAAGCGCCATTGCGATGTAGCCCATCCAATCGTAGTGCGCGCGGTCTTCATCAGTCTTCGCCGACAAGAACTTATACGCGGCATAGGCAGCGACCACTCCTCCACCAAAGGCCATGTTGCCTAGAATGCGGTGGAGATTGAGCGGATTCCACAAGGCAGTATGAATAACATGCCAGATATTCCCCAGGTACCGACCCTGCTCGTCGACACCGGCGGGCGACATCATGAATCCAATCCAAGAATTTGCCAGGAACATGAGGAGCGTGCCGATGACGTTCAAAACCACCGACATGCTCAGGTGGATCCACTTGAGGAACCCCTCCTTCATCTTGTCCCAGCCATAATAATAGATATAGAGAGTCCCGCTCTCGGCCACGAACATCAATGCGTAGATATGCATGACCGGACGGAAGATACTGGAGAGATATCCGAAGAACGCCGGATACAGAGTCAGAAATGTAAAGATTAGAATGCCGCCAAGAATGGCCGTGAGCGAGTAAGCCGTGAGACTGATCTTGATAAAATCATAGGCCAGTTGATCGTAACGTTTCGCAAGCGCCTTGTCCTTGGTCACGACGCCCATGAACTCGATGATCATGCAGAAAATCGGCACAGCCAACACGAAGCTCCCATAATAAAGATGCTGTTGGTTGGCAAACCAGATCAAGACACGACTTTCGAAGTTGTATCGCGGATAATCCTTGGGACCATCCGTGGTCTTAGGAGCGGGAGCGCCGACGACGATACCCTCTGTCTTGTAATAGACATCCCGACCCTTCTCAACTTTATCTCCGTCCTTCTTCGCCGCATCGCCAGCAGGAGCCTCTTCACCGATGGCCGGCGAAGGCAGAGCTATGACGATTGGGAGTAGAAGGAGGCCGACCATCATGCAGAGCGCCACAATCGAAAACACGCGCTTGCCGGTTAAAAGGCCCATGGGATACCTCCTTAAATACACTAACGTTAAATTAGCGGATGCTCACCAGAAGGCTTGACCACCTCTCACAGCCTATTTTCGGAATAGGTACCAGTAGTCCAGCCCCTGCATATCCATTAGGTAATGGTCAACAAACGTAAAATAGCCGACCGCGATAACAAGAGAGACGATCACTGCAATGATTGGATTGTTCAACGCGCTCATTTCCCTCTTCTCCTCTTTACCTGGCCATATCTTGATTGAACTGCGGACCAGAGCCCTGTGGTTTAGGCGAGATTCACGATCTCAGCAGGGACATTGGATTCCGGCAAGCCAATAGAAAAACCATATGCCGACGGCGCAGGTGATGTAGAAAATCATCTTGCCGATTTTTATTTTTATTTCACTGTCAGGTGTAGCTGTTGCCATTGTTTTCTTTACTCCTGCTCAAGAAATAGAATGTACAAAAAATCCAAAAACACTACAGTTTCTTGACAGACATTTCACCCTGTGTTATCAGATTTCGTCGTCTATGGACGAATCAAACAGGAGAACTCGTGACGAAAAACTCAAAAGTGTTTGACATTATAGTTTTGGCAGGCATGGTTGTCAACATCATTTTGGCCGTGTTTTTGATTCTCTACTACTTCGATTTTCTGTAAATTCATCCCGCTTCCTCTCCCCTGGTTCTCTGATTCCTGTCTCCGAAATGGCGCAGCGAAAACCGATCGTCTCATCTCGAAAATCCGGCATCATCTTGCTTCGGCTGGTAATTCGAACATCGACTCCGGTCGTCGTATAACCTCCGCCGCGAAGCACCCGGTAGGTGCCGTATTCAGGGCTCGGTGGATTCTCCTCCGGCGAGCTCTTGTAGTACGTTTCATCGTACCAATCCCCCACCCACTCGATGACATTGCCCGCTCCATCCATCACCCCATAGGGACTTTTGTCAGCCTGAAAACTCCCCACCGACGCGGATACCTCATGCCCATCCTGCACTCGGGCCCAGTTGGCGCCGTTGGCCTGCTCCTTGTTCCCCCATGGCCAGAGCCTCGCATCCGTACCACGCATAGCTTTCTCCCACTCGGCTTCAGTCGGAAGCCGCTTGCCCTTCCAACGGCAGTACTCCGATGCGTCATCCCAGGAAACGTAGACGACAGGTTGGTTTACACCACGCACCTTGCTGCCACTTTTTGCATAGCGCGAAGGCAGTCCCGGTTTTCGATGGCCTGTTGAAGTAACAAATTGTTGATATTGATGGTTGGTTACTTCATATCGATCGATCGAATAGGTATCAAGGAAGATGGTTCGCTGCGGTTGCTCGTCGAATCCGCCATCCTCAGTTCCACGAACGAATGGTCCTGCCGGGATCGTCACCATGTCCTCCGGAATAGGATCCCCTCCGGAAGCGCTATCTCGCTCCGGTTCAGCTTCAGAACTGGCGCCTGACTCCATCGCTTCATATGGCGTGAGGGTGGTGCCTCGTAAGATAGCGGTGATGGGCATGGCGGCACAGACCAGCACGACGAGCAGAAATACCAGTTTAAATTTAGTTTCCAGCATGTCGGGTTAAGACTCAGGCAGTCCTGTCACTTGATCCAGATCACTTGCGCAACGAATACCGATCGTCACGTCTGTTCGCCAATGTTTGGCCGCAAATCGCTTTGACAGCCTCGCATTATGCTCGGTTTCGCGCCAGGAGCCACCGCGCACGACTTTGAGATCTGCGTTTTCCGGCCCTTTAGGATCACGAAACGGAGATTTCTTGTAGTAGTGTTCATCGTAGGAATCTTCGACCCATTCCGCGACGTTACCAGTCATGTCATAGAGACCGTAGGGACTCCGTCCCGCATCGAAGGACCCGGGAGGGGCCAGATATTTATACCCGTCTTCACTGCCGTCGACGTTGGCGGCATTCGTGACAAACTTATCTCCCCACGGATATCTTTTCTTGCTCTCGCCACGGCCGCCCTTCTCCCACTCAGCTTCCGTTGGAAGTCTCTTGCCGGCCCACTTGCAGTAGGCGGCAGCCTCGTCCCAGGAAACGCTCATAGCAGCGAATCCCGGCTGAAAAATCTTCGACTGATCGTCTTCGAACACCTCGATCCTGGGCACAGGGCGCTTGGTCATTTTCGCGAAGCGCATATATTCCTCTTGGGTGACTTCTTTTTGGTCGAGGTAAAATCCCTTTAAGTACACTTGATGCTCGGGAGCCTCATCCGGATCCCCTTCATTGCTTCCCATCGTAAAAGGACCTTCGGGGATCTGCACCATCTCGCGACCTTCATCCCCCGTTTTCGTCTTGTACATCGAGAAATCCTGAGCCGGCAAGCCGCTCGCCATCGGTCGGGCTTCCGATTTTATCGACATGACAAGCTGTTTCATCTGATTTGCCTTATAGGACTCGTAGACCAGCATGCCGATCATGAGAAAGAACGATGCAAAGACAAAAATGATGGAACCGACTAAGACGCCCTTGTTTTCCACGAATACCTCTACAACTTGAAGGAATTACCGATAAGACGGCGATTTCGCACCCTGTTCCGATGCCGCCTTCCGAGCAGCGCGCACATCGAGCAGCATGGAAACTTGGACGCCAAGGAAGCCACCCATTGCCGCTCCTGCTCCGGCACCGACCCACACCCGCTCCACTCCGGCCAACATCCAGGCCAACGCGCCACCCAGCACCGTCCCAACCAGGATACTGATGAGGAATCGACGCCCACCGAGAAAGCCGATCACCACCCCGAGAACAAGTCCAACAGCTATGGCGATGGGCATCAGCCCACCGCCCAAGGTCAACCCGATCAGAGTACCGACGGTACCCATCACGGTCATTCCTAGGACAATGTCAAATACTTTGCTTCTCGCCATCGCATCGATCTTTCATGGATCGAAAAGATGGATCGCTACTTGGCCGGAACGGCAATCAGCGGACCAAAATCGATTTCAACACCAGGTGTCGCGATAATGGATATGCCCCAAGCCTTCTCCGCCGGCTCGTGCTTGTGAATCCGCTTGAAGTCCTCGTACACGTTCACGCGCTCCTCAAACCATTGCCCGATCTCCTTCGTTCCGGTTTGGACGACGATCTCGGAGCCGCTAAACATGCCGCCTTCCGTTAAGGTGCCTTCCGGTTTCGACTCACTCCACACATATTTCGTGAAGACCGGGATAAAGAGGAGATCGGTATCGAGGGAAGCATAGACCGCGGCCAGCGGTTCAGTTCCGGTCGCTGCTTTGTTGAGACGCCAGCGCCAGGTCAAAATTGGATAGGCCTTGGGATCCCAGTCGATTTTTTTCTTCTTGATGCGCTGACCGGCATCTTTCGCCGAAAGAAAATTCGTGCCGTACTCCGATCGCACCTTGTAGGCTTCCCGGCCTTTCGATTGACTTCGCTGGTTTTCGTGATCCCACTGCGAAGGAAACCCATCCGCTTCCTTCGCTTGAAAATCTTCCAGGACTAATGATTGCACTTGGGCAAATACGGATGGCTGCCACATACCAATATTCATCGACAAGCCGAGAACGACTGCCGCACAACACAGAGCCCGACGCTTCATATCTTTCATTCCCTTTCTATGTTTCTTGCGACCGAACCGGCGTGAGCAAGGGAGTTTGTTTGTTGCGAAATTCCTCACCCATCACCGGCTGCTGCCCTCTCTCGCACATCCAAAATAGTGCGAGGACCGCCGCCCAAAACACCACCATGTTCAACGTCACCATTTTCGTAGCAAATTGGAGGTCCGGGGTGAAGGCCCATGGTGAAACATCGGCCATCACTTCACTAACATGCCAAGACAAGCGTCCCGATGAGCGAATGTACCCCATCAACCCCATGACCCAACTAAAGGATGCCGCTAACCCGAACAATCCAACCATGCCGCGCAACGGAATTTTCCCCCACTGAATGGAGCCATGTATCACCGCTCCTCTTAGCATGAGGCGATTGATCACCACTCCGACAACGACCACGGTCAGCGTGGTGAGGGCTTGGGGAGCTGAAAGGCCGACCCGAACCTTTGCCGGTAAATAGAACCCATAGACAGACAGCCAGATGATGTTCAACGCACCCACCACGTACAGTATCCCGATGAGGGCGTTTCCAGTCCTGACCCATGAGATGGTCATGGTTCGATTCGCTCGGCGATAGTACAAAAAGCTGAGCGCTGTGACGAGAATCATGATATTGACGGCGCCATTCTTGGCCGACATGACTCCGTAGTTGCCGATCACGGGATGCTGAGCGCCTCCCATCGCCTTCACTTCACTGGCAGACATCAACAGGGTGTGCGGTGTCAGCCAAATAAAGAGCGCCAGCATCAAGATGCCCAACAAGAGCTGATAGTAAGGCTGATAGCGCTCGCCCCCTTTGATTCGAGCCATACTCTGCCAGAGGTAGTAGTTGATCCCCAGGAATAGGACACCGATCAAGAGTGCCTGGACCACAAACAGCCATGTGAGCAACCCACCCATCATCGTCACACCCATAGTCTGGCGAAACATGAACACCGACTTCATCAGCCAGTAGCCGGCAATGGGCATGGGCAGGAGCGCGCAGACCGTGACAAACAAGAAGACATATCCGACCCAATCGAAATAGGCTCGCTCCTCGTCGGTCTTGCTCGTAAAAAACCGATAACAGGCATAGGCCAGCACGACCGCGCCACCGGACATGATGTCAGCGAGGAAGCGATGAACATTGAGCGGGTTCCAGAGGGCGGAATGCAACAGATGCCAGGTATTCCCCAAGAACCGTCCCTGCGCATCCACCCCTGCCGGCGACATCATGAAGGCAGACCAAGAGTTTACCAACGTCAGCAACGCTGTCCCCACAATATTCGTCAGGATGCCGATCGCCGCGTGGATCCACTTCATACCGCGATCCGTCATCCGATTCCACCCATAGTAATAGACGATCAGCAGCAGCGTCTCCCCGAGGAACACGACAGCGTAGGCCGGCATGAAGCCCTTGAACGTCCCGCCCATATAGGCCATGAAACTGGGGTACAGCGTGATGAACATCGTCAACATCGTACTGCCGATGAGCGCCGTCACCGACAATGCCAAAACCGCCACCTTTGCCAGATCTCTCGCAAGACCGTCGTAACGAAGGGCCAAGGCCGGCTTCTTCGTCGTCAAACCCAGGAACTCGAGCAGCGCGCAAAATAAAGGAAGAGCGAGTACGAAACCGCCGAAGTAGGTATGTTGCTGTGTCACGAACCACACCAGCAACCGACTGTCCAAGGAGCCGATTCGTGGATAAGTCGTCTCATGCGGAGCAGGAGCCGCCGGTCCCTGTGGAGTCCCCTCAGTGCCGAAGTACAGATCGGTCGATGACTCTGCAAATGAGAGATTTGGTCCATTCCACGCGCCTCCCATGGCAATGGCGACCATCGCGATACAGATCGCAACACTGATCGCAGGACGCTTCAACCTGAATCCTTGCCCCATACATCTACCCCTTCGTTCCGGTCTCGCCGAGCACCAACTCCCCACCCGCATCATTCGTACTGACCCTCTTCCCAAGAATCCCCATCACGAACGGACAACGCAACATCCCACTCGATAGTTGCGGAGCCTGTTCATCTTCCACATGGCGGCGATTGCCAAGATAATACCCGTACAGACCCATCATCGCCGTCACCAGCGCGCCCATCATGGCGGCTGAGCTCGGCGTAATCGTCGGTTGCCTCAGCACAAACAGCAACAGTCCCATCGTCACCAAATAATAGGTCGAGGCAAAGGCCATCCCAGGCCACCACCAATACTTCAGCAACTCACTCGGTGCGGTCTGACGGAGAGTGCGAGTCCACGATGTAGATGGGTAGAGCCCGCCGAAATAGGCGCAGAGAGCGAGGCCACCGCCGAGGACCGTCACACTCAACAATTGAGCCAACGCGGCCCCTTGAACATCCGCAATGACCATCCCCGACAACGATGCAATCGTACCCATACCAAGACCCACCACGACCCAGGGTCCCAATTGCCAAGCCCTCCGTTGCACCAAGGCACGAAGTTGCCGGCCATCGGGGAACGTGAGAAACGGCCGTCCCAACAGCGAGAGCTTACGCACATGTCCGATTTCAAACGCATCCCGAGCGACGGCCGTGCATGAGATGATGATCGCCATCATGGCCGGCCCATCGGGATGTTGGAGATAATCGTAATTCATGATCCATAACAGGGTCAGCACCAACAAGGAGAGCTGGATGCCATACATGGCTCCGATCCATCCGGCAAGCCAGCTGAGGAGACGCGCTCCGTCTTGACGGACAATGACGGACCATGGGGCAGACCGACCAACCCGATAGGCCAGAACCGAGGTGACCGCTGCCACTAGACTGCTGACCGTCAACAAGACAAAAGGATCCGCGATCGGAACGAGATGCTTGAGGAGGCGATACACCCCGAACGCAACCAGTCCGGGGACAACCATCACGATCCGTTTTTTCTTGCGGACGGTCTCTTCCGTGACCGCTAAACTTAAACTCGGAAGAACCCGCAAGGCCATGCGGTGCAACATACTGTTCAGGGTCGAGGCCGAAGGACTGAGGACTGAGCCGGGAGCAGAATCCGTTTCATTTCTGCTCTCCTTCTCAGCGCTCAGTTCTCAGCACTCGTTACTATTTTGCAGCGCCCATTCCAAAATACTTCGCCTTCACTTCTTCCATCAGAGCCACGGTAATCCGAGACATTCCTCGATCCGCCGCGGTTCGCTCAAGTTCGATTCGAGCCATGGCCCGAACCGGAGCCGGCACTCTTTCCAACCGCTGCTCCGTCTCAGGTTCCCATTCAATTCGCTCTCCGATTCTTGGACGTAACAACGTATCGTATGTGACCACCGGAAAACCACGCTGGCGAACATCCTGTTCCACATCTTCCCGAACGAGCGCTGCCATATAGGGCGGCATACGATCCAGCCTGTGCAAGGCCTCGTCGGTCCACAGCATTCGATCAACAAGCCCCTGCGTCTGTCCCTCCGGCACGTCGATGCCGATTTTCAGACCACAGCCTTTGCATTCCGACCGGATGAACCATTGAGGCGCACCGCTCTCACCGGCTCGTTCTTCAATCCCTTCCGTATGCATCCATCGACCACAACCGCAGGTCAGCATCTTAATAGGCTACCCAATCTTCCCTGGATAAAGAATATAGAGCATGGTGTAGGTAAAACTCCCCGTGACAAACAAGACACAGTAAATGACCATCGTGAACCGACCGAGCGCGCGATGTCGCCGGGCGCCATTCGGCCAAATCCGTTGAATGGTCATCTCAATCGCGAACACAAATGCCACCACCATGAGAAATGCGAGGTATACTTCCAGCTTGCGCATTGAAAAACCGGCGGTCGCCACACGCGAGAAAAATAACCCGAGCACCACCACGGCAATTCCGCTGAAGATGAGCCCGATCTTCTTCCAGGTCGTGAGCAACCGTGCTTCCCGGAGAGACCGCACTCCGGCAAGAAACTGTTGGGAACGAAAGCCCAATACAATCATGTACACCGCCATGATCAGACCGATGATGACCAGAATGATGTGGAGCGTGAGCACCGGAATAAACACGTAATCATAGAGCGATTGGGAGCCGCCAAATCCTTCTTTTCCCTCGACGGCCAATACGCCGAGCTGTCGGAAGAGATAGTACGCGATGAAGAAGCTCATCATCGAAAGCATCCCGCCAAACATCAGCCAATGATGGGCATCGGCGTTTCGCTTGCGAGCTTGGAACCATCCCAGGATGAAGAGGCTGGTAAACAGCGTGGCCATCAACTGGCTCAAGTCCGCTCCGATCGTGGCATGAGTCCCAAAGAACCCTGGCTCTCGCAACCAATCCACTGCTACATCCTTCGTCGCTCGTATCGCGTGAAGCGTACCTCGCTATTCCGTCCGCCCTCTGCGAGCCACGCTCGCCTCGCTGAGTCGAAGCGGGCTTCATACTTCACGGCTTACGTCTTTACACCTTGGACCACAGCCGTCTTTTCTAATTCCACGGCAGAGCCAAATCCCGCCTTGGTCAGCCATTGAACCGCATCGCTTATCCTGTAGCACCCCCCGCTCTGCGTGTTTACGAGTATATGGACTGCAAATGCCGTCGTCCAAGCTGGGCCGGTACCGGTCTCGTCCAGGAAACGATCCTTAATGATCAATCGCCCCCCAGGCGCTAGTGATACGAAGGCCTTTTTAATCAGATCCTGATTCATCTGGAATGTTTGATAGTGAAGAATATCCGACATCAGGACGAGATCGTACGGACCCCCGAGTTGGTCTCTATTGAAATCACCGGGTTGCAGCGTGATCCGCGATTCCAGCCCTGCGTCCTTGACCGTTTTTTCCGTCAACTTCAACGTGGCCGGGAGATCAAAGACTGTCGCGCCTAATTCGGAGTACACCTGGCAAAACGCGATGGCGTTCGTACCGGCCCCGCCGCCCAGGTCCAACAACCGTTCATTTCCCACAAGCTTCAGCCGTTTCGCAAAATCGGGGCCACTCTGCTGACCGATACGATTGAGTACCGTCAACACGTTGCTTCCAAGCTCTGGATCGGTCTCAAAGACATGTCGATCGGCTGCCCGTCGCCCCGTTCGAATCGTTTCTTCCAATTGTCCCCAATTGTTCCACTCGGCATCGTGCAAGAGGAGCAGATGGCCGATGTACTGAGCCGAATGCCGGACGAGGTGCTTCAGCCCCGTCGAAGAGTTGCCATACGAGTCGCCTTCCTTCGTCAACAACTTCATCGCGACGAGGGCGTTCAACAAGAGACTGAGGGTCGGTTCATCGGCATGAAGCCGATCGGCGATGTCTTTGGCTGTTCTCGATTGTTCGCCTATGGTGGAAAACACGTCCAGCTTCACGGCTGTCAGGAGAATTTTGGTCTCCCAGTAATAGCCAAGCTGAAAGATTTCCGCGAGCGAGAGTTCTCGTGACACACCAAACCCCTCGAGCATATAGCTCTGAATCCGAGGATCTTACATAGGTCGGAAAGTAAAAGACAAGGCGGTGAACTTACCGTTGGCGACTGAGAAGACCACTTAGATGACGTGTTGGGAACTGGCCATGGGACTGGCTCCGGCGAAATCGGTGCCTGAGTCAAGCAAAATTAGGGCTGGCCTAAGTATTGACTTTAAACCGAGTTTCCGGAAGTTGAAACCCATGGTTAAGCCGCCCCTACATTCTTGCCGTTACCGGTTGAGCGCGCCTTGGCTGTATAGTCGGGCACGTTGAAAATTGTGAGATCTATTGGACGACGCGTGCATGCCTCGGCAAGTAGTCGGTGAACAATTGCCGGGTTTGTAGGTTTGCGCTCAGGGAATGTAGGGCCATCATGCCGAACAAGCATTCGCACCTCAATATCCAACTCAATCCAACTCAAAACTCGGTATTCTCAGGCTGAACTTCTTCGTACGTCTCACGCGACGAGATCAGATTTCTGTTCAAGCCTCTTCCAACTGGATAGTTTCCACATGGACCTTGGCAACTCCCTGTGCGACAAATCCAAGTCGCTCGGCTGCTCCCCGGCTGAGGTCGATGATCCGCTTCCCTGAATCCTGGTTGTGCTGACTGGGAAAAGGACCGCGGTCATTCACTCTGACGATGATTGATTTTCCATTTGCGAGATTCGTCACCTGTACGTGGATCGGAAGCGGCAAATACTTATGAGCCGCCGTCAACGCGTTGGGGTTGAAGAGCTCACCGTTGGCCGTCATGTGCCCTCCTGGCTGGCGTCTTGTTTCCTCCCCATACCACGATGCCCAGCCCGTCTCTTCATAGGTCTGCGCGCTGACGATGCTCATGGGCACATAATGCCGACCCTTCACGGTATACGGAGCGGCTTTAACCCGTCCAAGCCGGATCGCCTCCTTGACCGGAAGCCCATCGATCGTCTCGATGTCGTCTCGTATCAATGGATAGTCCAATGGAGCACGGACAACCTCAAAGGTAAACTCCCCTATGTGATAGACAAGTTTGGTGGTCTCTTTCGTCAATTGATAGGTACCGCTCACGACCCATATCGTGCCTTTGACCGTCTTTTTGACGACACGGTAGCTAGCCTTGAGAGCCGAGAAGGTCGTCGTGATCAGCGAGAAGGACGTTTCGATCACCGAACAGGACTCAAGAGTCAATAGGATAGGGAGGAGGAACAGTGGCAGGACCAACCTCTTCGTCCAGAGGTGCTCACAAACACCCCCTACGGTTGAAGGACGGAACTTCATGAACCTTCTCCCTTGGGGGACCAGTTCAGGTCGTTGCACCCTCATCCCGCCCATGCCCATCCCATTCGTGTGCACACTCCACAACTATATATATCGCATCACGCACATAGGCGGGTGGCGGAGGCAGTATGCTAGAAGCTGGTTCGAAGATAGGGAGTTTTGACTTATGGTCAGGCTTGGTTGAACCACAGCGATTGCTCTCTACCGGGACAGAAGGCAGCGCAAAATGCGCTGAGATCGCCGGCTGCTCTAAAGAGAAAAGACGATGGATGAATTGAGGATGCAAACGGGTTAAAACACGAAGGGCAGCGGGTGCTCCGCTGCCCTTCAACTGCACGTACGAAAACGAGTCCTTGCTTACTTGATTTCAGCCTTGAGGTTGGCGGTGCCGCCGTCGGCCACATCGACCTCAAACTCTATCTTCTTGGCCTTCCCGGCAAATGGATGCCAGGCGATGACTTTGTGTTTGCCAGCCGGGACATCCTTGATCTCAAAGGAACCATCGTCCTTCACCACAGCAAAATACGGGTTCGACACAGGCAGGAAGAACGATTGCATGAACTCATGCTGGTCGCACTGTAACCGGAAATATCCTTCCTTCTCTGCACCGCCACGGAAGGTCACCGGCTTATCAAGCTTGTCGCCTTTCTTGGCAAGCCCGATGTTGAAGCCGGTTGCTGAAGTCGTGCCTTTTACGGTGAAGCTATGCGGGTTATGGAGCACACCCTGAACAGACTTAGGATCATCCGGGTCAGCATCCGTGTTCTCCACCTTGAACGGACGGGTGTTGACGACGATGCCGCTGAACGGCAAAAATTCGCAGAACGCGGCCGTGACTTCCGTGCCGCCGTAGCCGTCCACAAACGCCTTGTCTTCAACGTCGGTCACGGCAACCACCGCGCCCTTCAAACCACCGTCTTTCCCGACTTCGATCTGTTTCAGAAACCGCTTGTCCCCATCCATCAAGCTCTTGTTGGGGTTCTTAGGGCAGAACTTGGGATTCGGGAACTTTGAAAAGAGGAACTCTTTTTGCTCCGCCTTACCGGCATATGTCACCTTTCCAGTGATCGTTCCACCCGCATACGAGGTGAGAGGCGCCGCGACCAACGCGACGGCCGCCACACCAAATATAATTGTTAACGCACTCTTCATTGGACTGCCTCCTTGTGATTGACCAACATCCTAGTTCCTGACTTACCCGTTTCTCTCTCTTGCATCAGACCATAGGACTCTCGATTATCCTCTTATCGAAGACATGATCATGGCGTGATAGAGACCGAGTATGTATATGAAATATTACAACCTCCTGTCAATCTCAAACAAGGGTCTCATCAAGAGCATATTTCTCCTAGCGACCTCCCTAGGAGTTCTGTACAATCGCGGCGACAATGGGAGGGACGCTCCATGGAACAAAAAGCCACCGCCGATCAACAAACGCCCCCTCCCAAAAAACCCTATACTACTCCGACCCTCGTAGAATACGGCAACATTGCTAAGCTGACGCAGGGGGGCCCCAGTGGAATGAATCCTGATTTCATGTCAGGGATGTTCGCCATGACCATGGGAATGTGTCTCTAGCTAGAGAAGGTTTACCCTGTGTTTCTGAGGTACAGCCTCTGATGTCAGGAGGAGGTCCCCACCTTGTCACTCGTCGTCGATGAGCATCGTCACTATCTTCAGGACCATGTGCGCCTCGCAGCATTTCGTCAGGCCATTCACGAATTGGTTGTACCGGGATCGGTTGTCGTTGATCTTGGATCCGGAACCGGAATTTTGGGGCTCTTGGCCTGCGAAGCTGGGGCCAAGCGTGTCTATGCGATCGAGGAAACCAGCCTCATCGAACTGGCTCGTGAGATCTGTCAAGCCAATGGATTGGCAGACCGGATTTGTTTCATCAAAGAGCTTTCGACACATGTCGATTTGCCTGAGCCGGCCGATGTGATCCTCGCCGACCAGATTGGGCATTTTGGATTTGAAGCCGGCCTCTTTGACTATTTCAGCGACGCTCGCCGTCGGTTTCTCAAACCGAACGGCACCACGATTCCGGGACGGATCACGTTCTGTCTCGCCCCCGTTGAACACGAACCCCTGTGGCAGCAAGTCGAATTCTGGAACCGGTCTCACATGGAGTTTGATGTCAGCCCGGCTTGTTCCATCGCCGCCAACACGGGCTATCCGGTCAAATTGATGCCTGAGCAGCTCTTGGGGCCATCGGTGGAACCGCTCTCGTTAGACCCCAGTGTCGGTGGTTCTCAACCACTTCACTTCCAATGCACACTCTCGATCAGCAAATCCGGGACCCTGCACGGCCTGGGCTGTTGGTTCGTGGCTCACCTGTCTCCCTCAGTCACCATGACTAATTCACCACTGTGCGAACAACGTATCGATCGGCGCAACGTCTTCTTTCCGATCGACCGGCCGATTCCTGTCCAAACAGGGGATTCTATGACCGTGACCATGCACATCCTTCCTGTTCAGATTGCCGTCACTTGGACGATTGAAATCCATAAGAATAAAGCATCGGTACCAGAACCTATTCGCTTTACTCATAGCACGCTCAAAGGCATGCTCATCTCACGAGAAGACTTACAGCGTACTCACCCAGCCTTCGTCCCGACCCTCACTCCATGGGGCGCCGCACGTCTCACTGTGCTGACGCTCTGCGACGGACAGCGGCCATTAGCCCACATCGAACAGGAAGTTCTCCGTCGCCACCCAACCCTCTTCGCTTCGCTCTCCAGCGCAGCCACGTTTGTGGCCGAAGTGGTCACCAGGTACTCCGCATGACTGTTGAGGCACTTCTGCGGAACTCCTGCGTGCGGTATCGCGCGTACGGCAATATTCTGAATTGTAGTTCGCCGCTGCATGAATTGGCGCAATCCGAGGCTCCAGATGCCTCAGAACCGGCTGACCTACACATCGTGTTTTGCTCATCTGAGGAATACATTCCTACGCCCGCATCCTGGTACTTGACCGTGTCGCTCGCAGACGACACAGCCTGGTTGCGCTGCGCCAAGATCGCCTCAGGCTATTTCTTGCACTTCCCCGATCTGGCCGGGTTTGTGTTTTCCCCATCGGACAGTTCCATCCGCTGCATCCCGCATCAGCACACACCTGCTCACACCGTGAACCATTTGCTCTTGGACCAAGTGCTCCCCCTCGTGCTGAACTATCGAGGGAAGGAGGTGTTGCATGGAGCCGCGGTCGCCACACCCTATGGTGCCTGTGCGTTCCTCGGTCCGACCGGAAGCGGGAAATCCACGTTGGCGGCGAGTTTTCTCTCCGCGGGATATTCCGTATTAGCCGATGATTGTGTCGTCCTCGATACTTGCGGAGAGGACATCGTCACGATTCGCACTTATCCTGGGCTCAGGCTGTGGAATGATGCAATCGCGGCGCTCTTCGGCACAACGGGAGCTTCTGCGCCAGTCGCGCACTATACTCCTAAACAGCGTTTCACCGCTGCTGTCTCCGCCACACCCATAGGCCCTTCCGCCATTTCATTAGCCGGGATCTACGTGATCGACACAAGCAGCCCGCCACAGGCTGCCTCCGCCATCACCCGTGAGCGGCCGACTCTTATTCAGCGGGAGGCTCTCATGACCCTCCTCTCGCTAGCGTTCAAACTAGATATTGAAGACCAGTCCATGTTGACCCGAGAATTCGACTTTCTTCATCGTCTCGTCGCTCGGGTCCCCGTTCGCCGCTTGATCATTCCGGACTCATTCGAGACTCTGCCCCACGTGCGGGCTGGCATTCTCCAGGATCTGAGAAAATCATGTTGACCCTGCCGTCCGTACATCCGTTTCTGATGACGATTTTGACGGATACCTCGTCTGAAACAAACCAACCTGCCCTCGTCCCACACGATGCTTGGGAAACCATCGTTGAAGAGGCCATCACGCAACGAGTAGCCCCTCTCCTCCTTTGTTGGCTCAGCCACCCTACCGACCAGCATGAGATTCCTCTCCAGTTACTAAATGCTCTGAAGCAACAGGTAGTCCAGCACACAGCCTGGCATCTGCTCTTGGTAATAGAACTCCGAGACATTCTGGCTACGTGTGAACAGCAGGGCATTGCCTCTGTTCCGATTCGTGGACCGATGTTGGCCGAACAGTTGTATGGTGATGGCTCGACCCGCCAGATGGATGATCTGGACTTCCTCGTTCATCGCGAGGATCTCTCTGCTCTCAAGGACATTTTCCAGCACCTTGGCTATGCGAACCACGAACATCGGCATGGCTTTCTAGAGACCTTCTCCTATTCGCTGGAATTCGTTCATCCAAATCATGGTTTCCTTGTTGAACCTCATTGGACTCTGGCTTACCCACCGTTTATCGGAACTGCCGACTTGGAACCAGTGTGGACGCGGACCAGGAGACAGCAATGGGCAGGAATAAATACCTGGACCCTTAGCAATGAAGATCTTCTGCTCCATCTCTGCCTTCACCTCCATCATAAAGGACGGCAAGCTCCGCTCCTGTGGTTTTATGAGTTGCATACCGTGATCCAGCGGCAGGGCTCAACGCTCGACTGGAACATCCTCATGCAACAGGCGCAGCTCATGGAGCAGACCCAGGCAGTCTATGACGTCCTCACGATCGTGACGGAAACTTTTCATTCGCCCGTACCTGAAGTAGTGGCCAACCAGTTCGCCGGGCACGTACGCGACGATTCTTCGCCTTCGTCGTTGATGGTCTGCAATCAGATCCTGACTCGGTCGTCTCTCAACGGACGAGAAGAGTTTGTACTTCTCTGTTCTCTTGAAAGTCTTCACCAACAATTCCAATACCTCTACGCCCTCCTTTTTCCCTCTGCCCGATTCATGACCCGGCGATATGGAGCCTCCACTCGTATGGGTCTCATCGGCTCCTATATCACCAGATTCTTCCATATAGGGGCTGAAGGCCTTCGCTGCGCCGTCGCATGGATCGGTACCATCGTCGCCACAAGACCGAGCTCATCCATCCGCCGATAGATTTCATGTTCTGAGCAGGCAATAATCCCGCGTATCCTTTTGCGCGAATTCTTCGTCGAGTGCATTGAGAGTGCTATAGTGATGACCGGTTCACGAATCACCACCTCGAACACCACCAGCAACATTCTATGGAGACATCTTCTCAACTCGTCGCCTCGGCCATTGACCCTAAACTAGTGGCCCGCGTCGCCAAAGGCGAGGTCCACGCCTTTAACCAGCTCTACGATCAATCCAGTACCGTGCTCTTCAGCCTGGCACTGCGTATTCTCGACAACCGTGAAGAAGCAGCGGACGTACTTCAAGAGATCTACCTCAATGTCTGGAGAAAGGTCGTTCGCTACGATGTCGGTCGAGGCACTCCCATCGCCTGGCTCATCACGCTGACCCGCAACCGGGCTATCGACCGATTGCGGGCACGCGGTCCTCGTACCCTCCGCCAGATGGTCCCGTCCATGGATGACGCCCAGATAGGCCAAGTTGCCGACCCAAGTTCCGATACGTTTGACTCACCGACCGACCAAGAGTTGCGAAATCTGGTCCGAGCGGCGTGGGTGAGCTTGCCGCACGTCCACCAGCAGGTGATTGAGCTGGCTTACTATGAGGGCTTTCCCGATGCGGAGATCGCGGCGCAGCTGAATCAGCCGGTGGAGGCGGTGAAGACCTGCATCGCTCTCGGCATGTCGCAACTGCTCGAATCGTTGCAATCATACTGGGAAGAAGCGGAAGCGGTATGACACATCACGAGTTGGAAGCCGCTGTTCCGCTCTACGCGATCGGAGCGCTTGAACGAGCTGAGCGACAGGCATTGGAGGCCCATCTGCTTGCAGGATGTATTCCTTGCCGCACGAGGCTGAAAGGGTATCAGTCGGTAGCAGTGACGTTGCCATTCGGGCTCACCATCACGACTCCTCCCCGAACCTTAAAAAATAGGATTCTGTCGTCCCGTGTATCGTCCCCCGCCACTGAGTCAGAAACCCCATCACGCTCCAAGCCAAGTCTTGAGCCGGGCGAATGGATGAATCACCTCTTCCCGCCGTCATCCCCACCTGCCACGTCATTCGGGTGGGCGTTGGGAATGGTCACCCTCGTGGTCCTGATCATGCTGGCGTTTTTCGGATGGAACTCCTCCACCCAAGTGACCGAAGACCTGAAGAAGTTGGCCCAACTGCAGTCCCAAGCGGTGGAAACAGGCTCTAAGCTGGTGACTCTCCAACAGCAGCTCAGCGAACGTCAAGAAATCCTCGTCCAAACCCAAGAAGAACTGCAGCGCCGCATGGCTGAACTTGGCAGAGGTGAAAGATCAATTGATCCAGCGAGAAGCCGAGATCGAAGAGCTGAAAATCCAGGCGACTCAGGGAAGCAGGCAATCACAGCGGATCCCCTAGGCCGAACCATTCACCCAGCTTGCTCGTATCCCGCATCGAAAACCAGTCCGCGCTCACGTCGATTTCTCTTTCATGTCCCTTTCTTCAGCTCCTATGCTAGCATGCGTCGTGACCATCACGAATTCCACGAGATCTCCCTCCATACAACGAGAACCTCATGATGCTCATTACATGCGGCTGGCTCTACAGCAGGCAACGCTCGCTTCTCACGTGGAAGAAGTTCCAATCGGCGCAGTCCTCGTGCGAAATCACGAAATGATCGCGATCGGTCACAACTATCGGGAGGTTTCACAAGATCCGACCGCCCATGCCGAGATGATCGTCATCCGGAAGGCTGCCGAGCAGTTGAAAACCTGGCGCCTCACTGACACAACGCTCTATGTCACCCTTGAACCATGCCCGATGTGCGCCGGAGCAATGGTGCAGGCTCGCATTGCGCGGCTCGTCTTCGGAGCGTGGGACCCCAAAGCCGGCGCTTGCGGATCAATCCTCGATATTCTGAGCGAACGCCGGTTCAATCACCGAGTACAAGTGATGGGAGGACTGCTCGAACGGGAGAGCCGTGAACTCCTACAGGAGTTCTTTCGAGCCAAGAGAGATACTCTTTCGGAAAACAGCAGCCCTCCGAAGCCAACCTCCTAGCACCAAAACGCAACCAGCAGGTATTTGCGGCAGTGGAAGAACCGCCTGAAAACCTCCGCCCTCTCCCGGCTGTTTGTGGGACTATGATGAATTTTGCTTTGTGCGGATCAATCTGGCTATACTGCCCCCTATCATACCCCTAGTTCAGCGGTCATGCCTTCCCCCTTCCTGTATATGTGCCCTTGGAGCGTCGGCTTCCTGGACTACCGAGATCGTCTTCCATCTCAGCCTCGAAGGTGTTGCTCGTTCATCACGTGAGATCACGCTCAAACCGGAGGCGGCGACATGACCATTCTTACTCGGCGTCGGGTGTTGTGGGATCACCTTCGCAGCGCATTGTGGGTCATGCCGACGGCGTCTGTTGTGTTTTTCCTGGTGGCGGGAATGGTCTTGTCCCATGTGCCGATCGGCGACGATTCGCCCATCCGATGGCTGGTCTTCCAGGGTCCGCCCGACGACGCTCGCCAAATGCTGATTGTTGTGTCGTCCACGATGATCACGGTGACCGGGTTGGTGTTTGCCCTGACGATCATCGCCTTGCAGATCGCCTCGGGTCAGTATTCCCCCCGATTGCTGCGCAATTTCATGCGTGACCGCGGTACGCAGTTTGTCCTGAGCGTCTTCGTAGGCGCCTTCGCCTACAGCACAGCGGGCTTACATACCGTCGGGGTCCAGAACCCCGATGAGGCGGCGTTCATGCCCCGTCTAGCCGTCTCCGGATCGCTTGCGCTTGCACTGGCAAGCTTGGGCGTCCTCATCTACTTCATCCACCACCTCTCCTCCTCGATTCAGATCGACACGATCATGAGCATGATTGTGCGAGAAACTCTGGAAGTCATCGACAACCTTTATCCTGATCGGCTCGGCTACGGGGAACCCGAGGAGCGCTGCCCAGAACCACCGGCATGGGCCATCACCCTTCCATCCGACCAGTCCGGGTATATTCAAGATGTCGAACCTGAAGCGCTCGTCCAAGCAGCAGCAAGGCAGGACGTAGTGATCCGGCTCATCAGGATGGCGGGGGACCATGTCATCGCCGAGACCCCAATCGCCTGGGCTTGGCACAGATCGGCCGATCATGTACCGGCCGAGGCTGTCCTGCGAGAGGCAATCCGCAACTCCATCCAGGTTGGTTTCGAGCGGACTATGTTGCAGGATGTTCCTTTCGGCATCCGCCGCTTGGTCGATATTGGCAACAGGGCACTGTCAGCGGCAATCAACGATCCCTACACAGCGAC
>PHGD01000023.1 GCA_011090425.1 Nitrospira sp. LK70
CACTGTATTGTCCGTACTGGTGGCGGCCTGGTTCAGGTTCCCCGCCGCATCACTGGCCACCCCCGCCGCCACGGTCGCGATGACGGTCCCGCTGGTCGTCATCCCCGAGACCGCCACGTTGTACGTGGTGCCACTGCCCGTCACCGTTGCCGTCGTCGCCCCCGCCGTCCCGCTCAGCGTCACGTCCCCCGTGGTAAAGCCCGTGACCGTTTTGCTGAACACCACGGTGAAATTGATCGGGCTCGTACTCGCCGGATCCGTCTGCCCCGTCGCCTGATTGATTGTCACCGTCGGTGCCGTCTTATCAATGGTGTAGACCTGACCCGTCACGTTCCCGTTGCCCACGCCGGTCCCGCCCAACGGATTGGCGCTCCCATCCACGATTGAATCGTTGTCCACCAGGTTCAGGCCGAGTGTCCCGTTCCCGGTCCCCGTGTTCGCTGTCACGCTGTAGGTCGTGCCGCTGCCCGTCACGGTGCTGAGCGTCGCCCCCGTCACTCCCGTCGCCGCCAGCGCAAAGTCCGCGAGGTCCACCCCCGTCACCGCTTCACTGAACGTCACGGTCCACTGCACCGTCGCCGCGTTCGTCGGACTCGTCGTGGCCCGATTGATCGAGACCACCGTCGGGGCAACAGTATCGGCACCAACGGCCGTCCTAAATGTACTATTCGCACTCACCCTTTCATTTCCGGCTGCATCTCGAGACCGAACTCGGTAATTATATGTGCTGTCGGGAGCGAGACCACTGAGTGTCACACTGTGCGAGAGTGCTAGTGTTGGATCAAGTGTGGTTGTTGAGCCGTAGCTTGTCGTGAGCCCGTAGTCGACCTGGGATGTTGCAGGTTCACTGGTCGTCCACGTGATGATTGCAGAACTATTTGTGATATTGGTGGCGGTGCGACCAGAGATGGTCGGAGCCGTTGTATCCAACACAATTGTGTCGGTTATGGCGGCCGTAGACCAATTGCCCACTCCATCCATGTACTGCACATAGACCGCCTTGATACCAGCACCGGTTGACAGCGCCCATGCCTTCGTCGGTGCAAAAGCTTCCGTCGCTGAAAACGAAGTGCCGGTGTTGGAAAACCGCATCTGTGTGACATTGCTTAGGACATCGGTGGCGGAAAGTGTGAGCGTAACGTTTCTGCTGTTGGTCGCCGCCGCACCACCATTTATTACGATGGTACCCGTCGGCGCAGTCTTGTCGATCGTGTAGACCTGGCCCGTGAAATTGCCGGTGCCTGCGCCGGTCCCGCCCAACGGATTGGCGCTCGCGTCCACGATTGAATCGTTGTCTGCCAGGTTCAGCCCGAGCGTCCCGTCTCCTGTCCCCGTGTTCGCCGTCACGGTGTAGGTCGTTCCGCTGCCGGTCACCCCCGTCAGCGCCGCCCCCGTCACCCCCGTCGCTGCCAACGCAAAGTCCGCGAGATCCACTCCCGTTACCGTTTCACTGAAGGTCACGGTCCACTGGACCGTCGCCGCGTTCGTTGGGCTCGTCGTGGCTCGGTTGATCGAGAGCACGGTTGGGGCGATCGTATCCGGCCCCGTCGCTCCGAGCGGAGTCAGCATATCGGTTTGGATCTCCGCCATCGTGAGTGCCCGATCGTAGATCCGTACATCGTCAAGACGCCCGGCAAACTCAAACCCTGTCGTTCCCGCTCGCCGGCCGATCGTCACATTGGTCGTACTTGAGTTCTGTTGCGACGTGGTCACGGTGCCTTGCGCCACCCCGTCGTCCAGCTGCCCGTTGAGATACACGTGCAGGCTCTGCGTCGCCGCATCATAGACGCCCGCGATGTGATACCACATGTTCGGTTGCAAGGCCGTCGCCCCGTAGAGGAACATCTGGTCACCCGAACTATTCGTCAGCTTAAAGCCGATTGTCCGTGGCCCCGTGTCTTTGGTCACATCCAGTTGAAAGCCAAGCTCCCCGCTCGCACGCTTCGAAACCACAGCCGCATCGTCGATCGGGAAGGTGCTCGCGTTGACCCAGGCACTCAACGTCAGGCTGCCCGTCACCTGCAAGGAGGCTGGATTGCCGAGATTCACATAGTCATTGACCCCATCGAGAATCACTCCATTCCCGTTTTTCCCCGCTCCCCAGGTGGGCCCATTGGTAAGGGTGCCGACAATCGCATTGCCTGAGGTGTCCGCCGCTGTGGTCCCCGAGGCCTCGTCAAAGGCATAGCCTGCTGTTAAATCAGCAGACAAGAGTACACGTGGCTCTAACGACTCAAGAATGAAGGAAGAGGTGGTTGGCTGCGATGGCTTGGTATGGGAACCACGGCAACCAAACTTGCCATTCTGGACAGAGGCCTTGGGACGGGAGAAGGACCGAATCAAGTTGTGAAGGTAGTCCTTGAGAAATGGCATGATGGCCTCCTCCTCGATGAGCTGAGAATTCGACGCTTAGGTGGTCACAACAATCAATATGATTTCCCTACCAGACCATTCCTCGCAGACCTCAGGTGAACGGGCTTTTTTCGCATGCATAGGGGAGAAGCTTGTATCAAATGGTCTCAGGTCGAGTCAAATGATCGTTTTCGATCATACCTGGGAACCCTTGTTAGGATGGGATTTGCGGGTGATCAAGAAGGTCGAACGGTGTCAGCCATCCCGAATTGCCAAGAAATCTCCTGCGACGAGGACGTGCGCGGAGAATGCGACAAAGTGGTGGGAAGATACCATTGGCTTGTGTTGTAACCTTCATCCATACTTGATATTTTCCTGGACAGTGGACGTGAACGCGAACGGTGGTTGTAGTCCGTACTGAGGAGATCAACTTCGAAAGGAACCCCTTCGGCGCGTCGAGGGATGACGGGGAGGGGAGCTACCAATGCCGAAAGGGGCCGGAATCCAAGTGCACGTAGCTGGAACGTTTGTAGAATCCGACCCCGCCGTACCGCAGTTCGAGCGCGGCCTGGCGAAGCTTCGTAGGAGGAACACCGGGGATTAGAAGATCGATTGCTTGTCCTTGCATGTGTAAGCTGTTCTTGGCGACATGTCGGTCTGTCCGAACCAACATGGCATTGTATTCGGGAGATCGAAAACCAGAAATCACATGGATTTCTTCCTGACTGCCGAGTTTCTTCTGTACCAAATTTACATGCTCCAGCACCCGCACGTCGATAGCTCCGACTTCACCCGTGTAATGGCAACGCAGGAGGTAATTTACATCATCAAGGGCGGTAAGGTCATAGTTCCCGGCTTCGTCGCGGTAGGTGACATCCAGTCGCTCATTTGTCCACACGCTCAACAACGACAGCCTGCCCTCTGGAAGCTCACGAGCCTGCACCGGCTGCGGACGAACCAATCGTCCACTCAGAAGTAGAGTCCCCACCAAGGAAACGTGAAGAAACGCACGACGGGTCCAGGCCAATGTTGGCTGATCTGTAGTGTTCACTGAGACAGCTCCCGTAAAGTATGGGCGGTGGTGATTGCAAGAACTCATGGCCTTGTAGCAAAAATCAATAACTGGGTCAAATAGGATTGTCCCTAGTCATAAGATTAGGCCCATCATCCCGCATAGTGTGTATGCAGATACATCCGCTGTATCATTAGAGCCGTATGTATTTGCCTTCGTATTTTATGAAATGACCTCTGGCTACATCGCATCGGTGGGATTGCGGGTATTGCCAACACATGGGGCCAATTGGACTCATCCATATTTCACCTCCTGCACCTATTCAAAAAATCATTTTCTTTCTAGACTGTCTCGCAGGCCCCAGGTAAGATCAGAAAAAATCGGTAAAGCATGTATGGCCACCATTCTCGTCATTGACGACGAACAATCCATCCGAGGGCTGCTGAAAGAGGTCCTTGTCAGGGCAGGACACCGCGTGCTTGAAGCGGAGGATGGACGCAAAGGGCTCACGCTCTACCAGAAGGAGCGGGTCGACCTCGTGATCATGGACTTGCTGATGCCGGACACGGACGGCCTTGAGGCGACTCTTCAACTCACTCGCGAATATCTGGACGCCAAAGTGATTGCCATCACGGGAGCCCAAGGCGACCACAACTTTCTGGACGTTGCCAAGCTCTTCGGTGCGCGTCGCACCTTTGAAAAGCCGTTCGACCTCAATAAGCTCTTGGAAGCGGTGAAGGAAGAACTCGCCGCCTAAAGGTGGGATCAAGCCGCCCTGTCTGTCACGAAATTATCGTTTGCCCGTCAATTCTATCCGCGCAAGACCGCGCATCATGGCCGGATCGTTGTATCCCACTTCACTGAGGGCGTCCATCAAGTGCAGACCCTTCGAAGATACCAAGTCCTTCGCCTTGGCGTAATGCTTTGCGTTAAACCGGGCCACAGCCGCCTGACCGTTCACGATCTGACAAGCTAACACCTCGCCGTTCACTTCGAGCGTACCGCCTTGCTCGATCAGCGTCTTTGCCTGGTCTATGGTGATGCCATGCAGCTCGGCAAATTCTCGCAATCCCCCCGTTTCGACAAGCCGGCCGTCCGACATGATGCAGAGCCGCTTGAAATGCGGTGACCAGTCCTTTCGGAAATCGATATACTTGATGTCGCCCCCGTTGGCCACGGCGCGATCCAACGTTCGGTAATCCAGCCCCAAATTTTTCTGCCGCAATCTGGCTTGCAACTCGTCCGGGAGCGCTCTCCGAAAAACCTCCCACGCCGCATCGATCATCGACAATGCTCTGGATCGAGCCACTTGCTCCGCCTCGGCAAACTGCATCAAGTCCAGTGTCCAGGTTTGTTTCGGCCCTTGGCCGGTTGGGTCAATCCGGCAGGCCAATAGTCCTCGAGTGAGGATGCCGTCAACTTGCGGATACACATAGGTTCCACCTCTGGTCAGCAAGGTTGTCATCGTCTCAAGCGGGACATCGTAACTCTCAGACAGAATCTTGGCGTGGGCAGCAAGATCCTCGGACTCCGTCATCGCACAGAGGGTGACATTTCCCGGAGCGTCGAACTCCGAATAGTCCTCGACAATGTTATAGAGCACCACCTGCTTCGGCTTGTCGGCCTTCTTCTTGATCTTGAACATGAACTACCTCACAGCCATCGAGCCTCATGAACGAGGCACTAGATGATGATACGGTGGTAAGGTCTGCAGACGTCGATCTTCCACCGGCCCACCAATCGTGAAATGATAGAGTGATTGAACGGCTAAGCCTTGAATGCCGACGATCTCGTGGACCGGGTCATCGAAGAAGCAGCCGATTCCCGTTGCCCGCACTCCTGCCGCTTCCGCTTCCAGGTACAAGACCTGCCCGAGCAATCCCGCTTCCCAAAACATGCGTGGATACCACCAGGCCCCTCGCTCCCGCAAGGTCCCCTCGAACTCGGCCAACATGCCGAACGAGAAGGCACTGTCGCCGGCAATGTCTTGATGGCAACTAACCTGCGCCGCGAGTCTCTTCGCGTCGCCTTCGAGTAGCCAATACAGAGGCAGCCCATCAGGACAGTCCGGCGCGATAGTCCAGGTCAGTTCCGGACTCATGGTTTGCTGAATGAACGACAACTTTCTGCTATCCCGCACGAGAATATACAAACCCGGTGTGAGCCCATCCACCCGATGCACGAATATCAGGAGATGAATTCCTGGATCATAGGGCCAGACATCCCATGGCATCGGCCGTTCCAACTGTGACCGATCAGCATATGGCATGACCCGCTGCATCATGCGAACGAATGTGGCGACGGAAATCGATGTCCTCCCGTCAAACGCCACGGCGCTTCGGCGCTGACGAATGATCTGACCCGCCGATGGCGCGTGAGGAGTGGATAGTAATGGTTGAAGAGCATTGCTCGGTCGCGGGCTCCCAAAAACTGATCTCCAATCTGCCTCAGTTTTCCACGAAGCCTCGGCTGCCTCATCGATGATGTCCCAATGGACTCCGTGCTCGTGACTCAATTGATTCGCCTTCCCATGCCATGCTCCACCGGCTAGTTCCTTCACAAGCGCTGTATCGAGAAACAACGGCACCTCCACTCCTTCACGTTTCACGGTTAACGTTTCACGTTTTACCTGCTGAGGCGGCCACACGACTGTCAGACAATCAGGATGCTCTGATTCCGCCTCTCCAAAGTCTTCTCTGCGGTCCGTCCCGAGCAGCATCGCCACCGTGTCTTGATCCACACCGTCCAGCAGGGTCATGTTCCAACCAAGCGTGGCGGCGGCGATCCTGGCGCTTCCGATCGCATGGCCTACATCGTGATTGCAGTAGCGGAACGCCCGCTCACCATACTTCCAGGCTTCGCGCCAATGAATCGACGTGAGCCCAAAGAGCAAAGCATCCTGAGGAAAAGGCCTCAGCAGACGTCCGACCAAGTCGGCAGGAAACTCAGCCCGCCGCTCGAGTCCATGTTCTCTCGGTGCATAGTGATACAACCCAGGTTTTAGATTGAGCCCTTTCGTCTGAGACAAGACCGCATAGCCTTCCGTTGGATGCAAGTTTCCGGACGAGGGATTACTCCGCAGCGCCCATTCCGACTCCCCAGCCTTCTTCCAGGCCGACAACGCAAGGGCATATTCAAAGAAGCGAGAAAGAGTTCGTACGTTCACAGGCTGACTCGTCACTGTCGTCATTTCGTAGATCGCTTCATATGCAGGTGACAGCGGCTCCTCATCAACCTTGAGCAACGGCAAAGAGATCAGTTCAGCCCCCTCAAACCGCCGGAATGGATCCGGTTGATTCACCCAATCAAGATAGCCAAGAGACCTGGCGTAACGGTTGAAATGGTGTTTAGTTTGCCTGTGATAGTGAATGACCCGATGAAGGAGATCGGCTTGTGCAGCTTGAGAAGAGAACTTGGTACTCATTGCGGATCAGGCAGTCTAACGAGATAGATAAAGAAAAGTAAAATGGTGTAGGGTAACCGGCAGACCTGCAGACCCGGCGACCTAACCCACGCAATATCTCGTGGAAGGAGGAATGGAACAGGGCGTGACTCACAATTGACCTCTTTTCCCAACCCAATTTATGCTGCAAGAACATACTCCGAGATAGCTCATGCGTTTCGATCCTGCTCTTGCTGCTCGAGAAACATTTCGCCAAGCTGAGTCCGAACTCGGTTCCGACTGGGATACGGCTGTAGCGCTAGAGGAAACATTTTCCTCCAATGCCGGTGCGACCGCACGGGAGGCCTACGAGGGTTTGCTCACCTTGGCCCAACGGTACCCCAAGGCCTACTCGTTTCAGGCTTTCTGTATCTACATCACCTGGCAGCAGGTCACAGAGGAGACAATCGCGCGTCACTTCGAAACAGGCCTGAAATTGTCTGAGGCCTATCTGGCTTCTTATGAGTGCAAGAATCCTCGAGACATCGAGTGCATCACGGAATTGTATGGCTCCTTTCGGGCTGGTCTCGGGCTGGAGGAACAAGACGAGCTGCAGGTTGAATATAAACGAGACACGCCGAAGGGGGGAGACTGACTCAGCCCGAATCTCGTGAAGCGTTGTTCTCAGCTCTCTTCGAGCCTGGTTTCATCGCGCGCTTCACGAATAACGCTTCACGGTTTCCATGTCTGACGATCACAAACATCGCGCCAGGATTTTTCTCCATCGCGGCGACTTGGTCCAAGCTCGCGTGGCCTGGGAAGCGGCTGTGACCGATGATCGGACTGTCGGCAGTCAGCAAGCGCTGTCGGATTCTCTTGGGAACCTCGGCAACACCTGCGCACTTATGGGCGATTTTTCACGTGCGGAACAGTGCTATCGGGAGGTGTTCCAGATCCAACGGACCGAGTGTAACCTCACCGCCGTGGCCCATACCTTGGTCAACCTCGGCAACCTGCATATCGCATCCGACCATCCGGGGAAAGCACGTCCCTACTATCTCGAGGCCTTGGATCTTTTGCACCAATTACAAGACCACCGCGGGCTCGGCATTCTGTACAACAATCTCGCGTTACAAGAGGCTCATAACGGCCAGTGGGATCAGGCTGTTACGTCATTCAAACAAGCTCTTGATCATCATCGGACGGTCGGCAACGAAGAAGGGCTTGCCGTCACCTATAGCCAACTCGGCAAATGCTATCTTGACCAGGGAGACCTCACCGGAGCTGAACGCTGCTTGAACAACGCCTCGGAGCACTACATCAAGCTTGGCAACGAGCCGGCTGAGGCCGCGGTGCTCCGTCTTCTCGCCAAAGTTTACGAGACCCGTCAGGATGCCGCCTCCGCTCAGCGGTGTCTCGCGCGTGTGGTGGCGCTCGACGAACACTATGCGTTGCCGGAGCTTCAAGCAGACTCAGCCCACCTCTCCAGCCTCGGGCCATCCGGATAGTCCTATCATCCTAGAACTCCATCCACTCTCATCACTCTTGGCCGTCGGCCAACTTTCTTTCACTTCCGATCACTCCGAACTGCGCGATCTTCTGGACAGAATCCGATCCTCTGCTACGTTTGAAGCAGCACACCTGGACGCCTGTTGATCAAGTTTCACCGCACACAAGCCGACAGGATATTGACGTGGAGACAGGATGGCTTCGCTCGCTTGCCGATTCAGTGTCCTGGTATTCGGAACAATGATGACGGCGTCCTTGGTCCAAGCTGAAGGCATCTCACCCATCATTACAGTCGGTACCCAGGAAGTCGGACTCACCGCCGGCTATTTGTTCGGCCACCGGTTGACCGACCTTCACACGACTGAACAGCAGGGACCGGCGCTGATGCCGTCATGGATGATGACGCTCACCGATCCCGTCGGCGATAGCTGGTACCGAGGACAGGTCTCGCTCGGCGCGGAGATCGTCTACATCGAGTTCGAGAAACCCCTTCTGACGCACGGCGTCGGTTTCACACCAAGAATCAAGTACACCTTCGTCGCCTTGGGTCGTATCCGCCCGTACGTGGAATTCGCCGGGGGGCCATTCTGGACGGATCTTGGCGGACGTGTTCCCGAAGAAGCCACTGAATTCAACTTCATGCTGACAGGGGGGGTGGGAGTTTCATGGTTTTTCACGCCACGCCTTGCCCTCAATGTCGGCTACCGCTTCAACCATATCTCCAACGCCGGTACGGCATACCCAAATCTTGGGTTGAATGCAAGTCTGCCCTTCGGCGGGTTTTCATTCTATTTCTGAGGAGATGATGATCATGACCATGACAATGAACAGGCTGCGATGGTCGGTCCTGAGTCTGGCAGGGTTCATGCTGTGCGGTATAGCGGGATGCACCAGATGGATCGACGTCAAACCACCATCAGTCGATATCCAAGAGACTATTACGCACTCGCTGCCCGATGATGAGCGGGTCCCGCTCGTGACGAATTCATTTCATCTCTCAAGAAACGGGGCGTTGCAATATCCTTCCATCGACCTCGAACGGCGGATCTTAAGCGGCATCCAAGAAACCAGTCTGTTTTCGACATTACTGCCCCTGGGAACAAGGTCCGATTCGCTCGGAGACAAGCTCGTCTCGGCGCGCATCACGGTCGATGAAACCATCGAGCCTCATTCATGGGGTTCGGCGTTCAAAGGTATCCTCATTGGGGGATCCATGTTTCTCCTCTCGCCCTTCATCGACCTGGAATATGAGTATGCGGCGAGCGTCGCCCTTGAGCTCGAACGTTGGGACGGCCAAGTCACGCGTTACGAAGCCCGTTCCTCCGGTACAGTGTATTACAAATTGTTCGGCGCTACGCCAGTCATGCTCGACGAGCTCAAGGGACACGTGACGGAAGCCTGTCTCACTGACCTGACCGCGCAACTTGTTCGTGATACCAAGCTCTATATGGCCAGCAGTGCACCGCTCCCAGACCGCGGCATTCGCACGGTGACCGTGAAAGCCAAAAGACCCGCGTCCACAGAACCCACGCGTTCTCTTGTTCCCGTCGCGACGGCCACGGCACCTTAGGAAGAGGGGAGTCCCTCCAACCAACGTTCTCATCTGGCCGATGCAGCCGTTCCAGTGCTATAGTACTGCCTGAACACTGGAACCACGATCGATGGACATTGACACTTTTCGTCAGATGGTCGCCAAGAATCCTAATGGATTCCTCGGCCGCTATGGACTCGGCAATAAGCTCCTTCAAGAAAACGGCAGCGTCGAAGAAGCTGCCGAGCATCTTGCTGCTGCCACACAATTGGATCCGACGCATGCCGCCTCTCATCTGATGTTAGGGCGGGCGTTGATCCGACTGGGCAGGAACGGCGAGGCCAAGCCTATTCTTACTGCTGCGATAGAGGCTGTACTTTCTGGACGATCCAACGGTGGCAAGGACCTGGTGCCGGAGATGCAGGAGCTGCTACGCTCGCTATGAAGGAGCCTGTACCATAAAGGAGGCTCTGCGTGAACCTCGATGATGCCAGGAAACGGATCGACTCAGCCATCACCCAATATGGACAACATGCTGCCCCCGCCATTGACCTTGTCATGGCAGAAGTTCGCTCCGATATGGGAGCGAGAGCATTCAATGAATTGATTGAAGAGTTCGATCTTGAGCTGATGTACAACATCACTCCGATGGAATCGGATCACTCCAGCAGTTGAACCACGTAGGGTGATCGATAGGCGAAGCGGGTTTCACTTTGTACTTCGTATTTCGCATGCCGCTGATCTGGGCTGCAATCTCAGGACATGGATTTGGTCATGCTGCGCAAGTCGTGCCGGTGCTCAATGAGTTGGGCCGTCTTGTCCCCAACCTTCGTGTTCTTCTGCGCACCACCGTCCCAGCTGCATTTTTCGGGGATCGACTTACGATTCCATGGGAAATGAGCCCTGTCCAACAAGACGTCGGTTGCATCCAAGACGGGCCCATGACCATCGACATGGAGGCGACCTGGGATGAACACCAGCGGTTCCACAGTACGTGGGACGATCGGCTTCGAACCGAGGTCGCAGCAATGTTGGCGGCTCATCCAGATATGGTTCTGGGCGATACCCCATACCTGGCGCTTGCAGCTGGAAAGCTAGCTGCCATTCCGTCCGTGGCGCTCGTCAGTTTTACCTGGGACCTCGTCCTATCCCAGTACGCCGCTCCCTCATCGATCGACGCCCGTCCGATGATTCAGGCGATTCGACATGCCTATGGCCAGGCCGATCTTGCCCTGCGAATCACACCCTCCCCCAAGATGGCAGGCTTTTCGCGATTCGTCGATATCGGACCTATCGCCGAACCGGTGCCTCCGGCGCGCAAGCAGCTCGCCGGACTCCTGACACTTGAGCCAGGAGAACGGACCGTGCTTGTCGGTTTCGGCGGGATTCCGCTGAATTCACTCCCTTTTAGAAAGTTGGAGTCGCTGAGCGGCTACCGTTTTCTCTTCGATGGTCCGGTCCCGTCTGAAAGCAGGCGATTCATCTCCACCAAATCTCTGCCGTCCTCGTTCAAAACGTTGATGGCCTCGGTCGATGTCATCATGACCAAACCAGGCTATGGAACCTTGGTCGAAGCGGTCGCATTACAGACTCCCATGATCTATGTACGGCGGTACAACTTCGCCGACGAACAGTCGCTGGTGGACTACTTGCATCGGTACGGAAGAGGCGTCGAACTCTCCATGAGCGACTTCACACAGGGCCGGTGGACGACAGCACTCAAGGAGGTCTTGGATATCCCGCCAACAACCGCACCTCCGCCTGCGACCGGAGCAAGTGAAGCTGCCGCAGTGTTGGCAAAGTTGCTGTAGAACCGCTCGGCTTCGCGGTCACGTCCACGCCGCTCATGCCGCCGCATAACATCTTGACAGGTTAGTTATCGATGATTATCGTGTGAGCCGCATCCCTTAAGGGAAGTGATGCGGTTCCATGCACCTTCGTATTGCGCACAATGTGGTATTTCGTGAATTGGCGGGCGAGTCCGTCTTATTGAATCTCGAAACCGGGACCTATTTCGGCCTGGATGCCGTGGGCACTCGTGTATGGAACCTTATTGCCGAACAGGGTTCGACCTCATCGGCCATCGATACCCTCCTCGCCGAGTATGATGTGGATGCACCACGGATTGAAAAGGACGTTACGGCTTTGATTGATCGGCTCTTAGCCAAGAGGTTGCTGACGACCGATGCTGAGCAAACTCCGCCGGTTCGCTGATTTGCCCCCGATCGAACAGGCGCTCCTCCTACAATTGACCGCGTTGTCACTTGGTCTGCGAGTCGCCCTCTCCTCTGTACCCCTTCACCTTGTTGCGTCCTTCATATCACGCGCTGCCTCCTCCTCTCGACTTGGTCGGATTCTCGTGCCTCATGCTCACTGTGCGACAGATCGATTGGTAGCGTTGGCCGATATGGCAGCAGCGGTGAGCCACAGAAACAGTCGCTGTCTCCCACGCACGTTGCTGCTCTTCTGGTTATTGCGCGCGAGAGGACAGCCAGTCTCAATTTGTCTCGGGGTCAGCAAGAACCAGACTCAGCTGGAAGGCCATGCTTGGGTTGAGCAAGGTGGCGTCCTGTTGGGCGACACGTTCTCGTCGGTAAACCGCTATGCACTCATGTTCCGGTGGCCGGCATGAGCGGTCTCGCCGGGATCTATCACCTCGACGGTAGACCTGTCGAACGTGCCCTTCTGGAGCGTATGACCTACCAGGTGGCCCACCGAGGGCCCGATGCTTCAGATTGCTGGGTCAACGGTCCAATCGGCATCGGCCACGCAATGCTCCAGACCACGCCGGAGTCGCTCTATGAACGTCAACCGTGGCTGGATGAGTCCGGAACTATTTGTCTGGCATTGGATGGACGGATAGACAATCGCGAAGCCCTCCTCCTTTCCTTCCGTAGCGCCGGCGTTCACCTTCGCACCGACACTGACGCGGAACTGATGCTTCGTGCGTATCAGCGCTGGGGTGAACATTGCCCGGAAGAGGTCGTCGGCGACTTTGCCCTGGTGATCTGGGACGGACCACGCCGACAGCTGTTCTGTGCACGAGATATTCTGGGGTTGAAACCTTTTTACTATTGTCTGTACGGAACCAGTTGCTACTGGGCATCGGAGATTCCGCCGTTGTTCGAGCATGACATCGTTCCCCGACGGCCAAACGAGGCGATGATCGCTGAATTCCTGAGCAGCATGGTCGTCACGAATGCCGAAACCCTGTACGAAGGGATCTCCCGGCTTGAGCCGGCTCATATCCTCATCGTCCGGGTTGGTCGGATCGAGACGAGGCGATATTGGACGTTCGACCCAGGGCGCCGGATTAGACACACGAACGACGATGACTATGCCCGGCATTTTCTCGATCTCTTCGAAAAAGCCGTACGCTGCCGCCTTCGCAGCCACAGGCCTATCGGCCTTGAATTGAGCGGAGGCCTCGACTCTTCATCTGTGGTGAGTGTTCTTCAGGCGGCCTGTCGGCAACATCCACGGGACCACGATCGCTTCCAGACATTCTCACTCGTTTTTCCCGGCTTACCCTGCGATGAACGCACATACATCGACGACGTGGTTGCCCAGGGTTCCTTCCGTTCGCACCACGTCATCCCAGGGACACCAAGCCTAGGTGACTTTGTTCAAGATGTTCTTCGCTATCAAGATTTTCCCGACCATCCCAACGGCGCCATGAACGCCCTGCTGCGACGCTCGGCGCGACAGCAGGGTTGTCGCGTGCTGCTGACAGGGTCCGGGGGGGATGAATGGCTGACCGGCAGCTTCTTCCACTACGCTGATCTCTTACGCAAACTCAAGTTGAGATCGTTGCTCCGACGCCTGCGGATCGATCACCCGTGGCACTCTGAGCAGCTCTCATATGACCTGTTCTCCCTCCCTCTTGTGCAATTCGGTCTCCTGCCGATGATTCCACAATCATGTCGAATCCTTATCAAACGGCTCCTCGGACGAACGAGCATGCCGGATTGGATGTCGCCGGCAATGTGGCGCCGAACGCAGATGCAGGATCGCCTTCGCCTAGCCTCCTACGTCCCTCCTGATTGTACCTACGCCCAGCAAGACCTATTCCGATCGACGATACATGGTCTCGGCGTCCATGGAATCGAAATGGATGAACGCGCTTCAGCTTCCTTCGGCCTGGAGAACCGTCATCCATTCAACGATCGACGGCTCATCGAGTTTGCTCTTGCTTTGCCGGAAGAACAACGTTGGAGGGACAGGCCCAAGTTCATTCTGCGTCACGCACTTGGAGAAGTGCTTCCCGCATCGGTACGCGAGAGAGTCGACAAAGCTGACTTCTCCTGCGTCTTTGCCCATGCGCTCATCGCCGAACCGATGATGACTATCTTCCGTTCACTGTCCGTTTCCTCTATGGGATGGGTTGATGGCGGTAAAGTGTGGGCGGACTACCAGATAATGGCGAACTGTTACAGCCGGGGAAACGAGGACTATCGGTTTCATGTCGCATCACTCTGGATGATTCTGGGAGTCGAACTGTGGTTCCGCAGTATCTTCCTGAAGCAGAGCATCGACATCAATCTGTCGGTCCTTGAGATACCATCCTCGGCATATTTCTCCTTCCACAAGGGTAGCTATTTCTGACATGTCCTGGTAGAGTGGCGGCAATCTACGGTTCAGATCATCGAGTCCAAATGTCTGAATGGCGCCGACGGCACATACTCAACCTCTGACTGAATAGCATATATTCCCTCCTGCAGAATCAATTATGACATCATCGTCACAATCCGCCAGCGGGCTGAGGCGTACCTATCCCCTCTACGTGACCGTATTATTGTTCAGTCTGATTGTGGGGAGCGCGCTGATCGGAGTGCCGGCATTCGGCATCGTCTATGGCTACACCTGGGTGGACTGGACCATGTTTGGCTTCCTCTATATCATCACGGGACTCGGCATTACCGTCGGCTACCATCGCTTGATTTCGCACAGAAGTTTCATGTGCCCCGATTGGGTCAAGGCTGGATTACTCATCGCCGGGGGATGGGCGCTGCAACAATCTGCTCTGCGGTGGGGAGCCGATCACATCCGCCACCATGCCGCCTGCGACCAAGACGCCGATCCCTACAACGCTCGACTAGGATTCTGGCACAGCCACTGTGGCTGGCTCTTCTCCGACCAGCGCTACTCGGATGAGAAATACGCGACTCGACTCCGGCAAGATCCGGTCGTGATGTGGCAACATCGCTACTACAGGCCTATCGTCCTCTCAGGTTTGGCATTCCCGTTCTTCGTAGGCTTTCTCTACGGTGGGTTAGGCGCCGGGATTGGCTGTTTTATGCTGGCCGGCGTGGGTCGGACCTTTGCCGTGCTGAATTCGACCTTTTGCATCAATTCAGTTTGTCATCTCTGGGGAAGCCAGCCGCACAGTCAAGCGGATTCCAGTCGAGATAGCTGGCTGGTTTCACTGCTGACCTTCGGCGAGGGGTATCACAACTATCACCACACCCATCAAAGCGACTACCGAAACGGCCCTCGCTGGTATAATTTCGACCCATCGAAATGGCTTATTTTTATGCTGTCACTTCTTGGATTAGCCTGGTCGCTCCGCACCGCCAATGCAGCGGATCCCAGGTCCTCAAATTGCTAGGTGGCAAGCGGATGTGAAGGAGCAGGAGGTCGGTCCGAAAACGGGACGCACTATCCGAATTTCATACGGAATTCGTTGGCTACCCAGCGGTCGAGAGAGGATCCAAGACTGCATCGAAAGGGACAGACGCTTGAAGTTGTCCGTCCACTGAGGGTTCTTTAGTTGTTGTGAACGTCTCGATCGCCCCGCGCTCGAGTAGAACATCCCCGCCCTCCATCGGAAGAAGTGATTGTTCTGACTCACCCAGTTCTTTGAATTCCCGAAGTGGGGGTAGCTGTGAGAGATCGCTCAAGCCGAAATGTTCAAGAAAGAATTTGGTCGTCCCATACATGATTGGACGGCCGGGGACTTCCTTACGTCCGACGATTCTCACCAGTTTTCGCTCCAACAGCGTACGCAATACACCGGAGGTTTCCACCCCACGGATTTCTTCGATCTCCGACCGCACCAACGGTTGCTTGTAGGCGATGATCGCCAATGACTCGAGCGCGGATCTGGACAGTTTTGCCGCCGTCTTGGCCTTGTCCAGCCGCTTGATCCAAGAGCCATAGTCCTGCTTTGTGACAAGACGATATCCGCCAGCGACGACAGCCAGTCGCACCCCGCGCCCTTCTTGCTCAAGCGCATGACCGAGATGTCGTAACGCCTCTTCCACTTCAACCTTCGATACGTTCTCCATCACGGACACAAGGCGCGTCAAGGACAGAGGTTCGGACGAAACGAAAAGCAATGCTTCCAGAATCGCCTGGAGATCGCCCATACCTTGCACCAGATTGTCATCGAAGTTCTGATCATGAAGCGATCCATTCATCATCTCTCCGACATTCATCGCGTCGGCTTCCGCCACAGGATGAACCACATCCACCATCAGTGGAGTCATGCTCCCCTCCATTCTAGATCGACATCATCAAGCTCTGCCGGATCGGGCACTAAAGAGAACGTCCTTGAAACCAGAATCGGTCCGAATGTTTCCCCTTGGAATACACGAACAACCCGCAATCGCATTAATTCAAGTAACGCCAGGAACGTCACAACGACCACCATTCGATGGCACGATCCCTCGAACAGCGCGGCAAACGAGACCGAATCTTTGCCTTCGAGCATTTCCAGAACGAGGTTCATCCGCTCCCGAACCGTGAGATTGTCAAGAACAATCTCGATGAGCGGGCTGCCCGGATTCCGTTCCAGCACTCCTTTGAGCGCATCGACGAGATCAAACAGCGAGACGTTCTCCAACGGCAGATCCTCCTCAACCTCTTCGACTGAATGAGCTTGCTCCCGCCCAAAAATCTCGCGCCACAGTGTTTCCTGCTGGTCGAGCTGACGTGCCGCCTCTTTGAAAGTCTTATATTCGAGCAAGCGTCGAACGAGTTCTTCCCGCGGGTCCGGCCCATCTTCGTCGTCGTCGGCCTCATCCACCGGCAACAGCATTCTGGATTTGATCTGCAATAACGTCGCGGCCATGACCAAAAAATCACCCGCCACGTTGAGGTTGAGTTCCTCCATGGCCTCCAGATAATCGAGGTATTGTTGGGCAATCATCGCGACGGGGATATCGTAGATGTTGATCTCATTCTTTTTGATGAGATGCAGCAGTAAATCCAATGGTCCTTCGAAATTTTCGATGCGGACCTGGTACGGAAGCTCAGTTTGTTCAAAATCCTCGGCCTGTGAGTCCACGACGCCGTTATATCAACTTATGGGGGAACGGGCAAGCCTGAACCTATATATTGGGGATGATCGAATATTCTACAACTACTCTTCAGTTGAGTCTTACGGCATATGCGACAAGCAAGGCAGCCACGATAAGAAAGGCTAAAGTGAGGGCATACGGTCCATTCCCGATCTGAAAAAGGCCGGTAGGCTGAGCTGATTCAAGCCGTTTTGTGTGGGCTAAAAGCGGGGCTTGATCGAAACGTGCCTTTACAAGGTCGTCTTGTTGTCTGAATTCAGCGTGTGAGAAATCCACTGACCCTAGAAACTGAGCGGCGGAAAATATCGCCTCATTTTCAAAGACCGCAAACCCAAAAAAGGTCTCCCGGCTGAAGATCGCTTCACTGAAACTGACTCGACTTTTGAAGCGACTCCCGGAAAAGCCTGTCCCCATGCCGAACCTCGATCGCTCAAACGTAGCCGGTTGCTCGAAAGTCACTTCTAAAAATTCTGCCATTCCGTCGAAAAGCGCCCCGGTACAGTCGACTGAATCACGGAACGTAGATTGATGAAACCTGGTGCTGGAACCAAACTTGGTCTCACGACAGTCCATCTGCCGGACGAACTGTCCCTGAACAAAATAAGCTTCTTTATCAAATGTGGCGGCGGATAGTTCGACTCGTTCCTGGAAGATTGACCGCGAGAGATCTACGCCCCCCTTGAAATGGGACCGGGAAAAGTTCACCGGTTCTTCAAACCAAAGCGCGCCGTCAGCTGATCCATGACGCACTGTACCCAATACCAGGGAATCTCTTAGGCTCAGTGCCTTGCGAACGAGTCGCGGTCCGTCGCCACCGATACGATCTTCTTGGTTCGTTATCTCTGGCGTCGACAACGGTGAGCGCGACGTTGCTTGTACAGCAAGGTGATCGAAGATAAGATCGCCGCGCACAATCACACCACGAAGATCGACAGGACGCCCCTTGGCGATCGCATCCATGATTGCTTCGCCAGGCACTGCATGGGCTTCCCGCTCAGCCGGCGTACAGGTGGACGGAAGATGGATCACAAGACCGGCGTCAATTCCACTTGCGGATGTCTCGGCAACGCACACAGCATCGGCTTCGGGTGGAGCTGGCAGAATAGCGCTTACGAGCGCCATTGCCACATACCAACGAGACCATCTCCGTTTCCAACGTCCGTCATCTGTTCCACATAAGCAAAGGCGAAGCAAGATTCTGTCCGTATTGCAAAGGGGAAAGCACCAAAATGTTCTGGAGATAATGAGACACCGCCGCTGGAAATTAATCAGTTTCAACGGCGGTGTGTAGAGGCAATCACCGCAGACCTAAGGTCCCTTGCTTCCGTCAATGATGAATTGTGTCGAACGGGACGCATGATAGACGAGGCCGGGACGATCACTATTAAGGACGAGTATCAGCTGTGTCGGTAATCGTCGTCCAACAAATCGTCGGACTTATCAATAAGCGTGTCTCTGTCGTCATCGGCGTCGAGATCCAATTCTTCTTGGACGTCGTCTTCTTCGATCTCGCCCTCCATCTCCAGGTCATCGCTGACGATTTCATCCTCATCGTCGAGATCGGCCTCTCCCGGTTCCATGGGCATGGCCGGCTTAACTGCCACGGATTTGGGTGGAGCCACATCCTCTTCACCAGCGAATTTCTTGGCGGATGCGCTCGGTGGACTGGCCTTGGGCGCGGCCTTCTTCACAGCTTTGCCGGCTGCCTTCTTGGCGGGCTTTTTCTTCGAGGCCGGTTTGGACGTTTTGACAGCCGCACGCTTTCTCACCGTTTTCTTGATCGCTTTCTTCTTCGGTGACGGTGCCGCTTTTTTCGCCTGCGACGATTTTTTCGCTACGGTTTTTTTCTTCTTGTTCGCCATTCCGATTCCTCCTCTTCGTTTCAGCGCGGCGCAACGGCCTCCATCTAGCATGAACGAACGGCCTCTTGCAACCACCCCGATCCTGATTTTCATCGGTCGGCCATTTCCGACTTGTTTAGGACTCAATAGGAGAAGGATTTTGCCGACCGATGAGCAAGGTGGAAGGATTCCAGAACGCTCCGCCTCACTCCCATGTTATTATAACGAGTGCCCCTCAAAAACGAGCCTGAATCCTCTTCGTCCTCGGCTCTTACGAACAAACCGGTTGGTAAGGATTAACCCTCGACGTGATCCGATTACGCCTCGTGACGATTGCCCTAGGGATCGCAGCTGCCTCAGGTGTGCCGGCCCTCAACCTTTCGACAACCACGCAGATTCTCATGGAAAACGGATCGCCTTATTACATTCCTGCCACCGCCACCGTGGCCAGCGGCACACCCATTCGCTGGGATAATCCGACACCCACCCACCATACGGTCACTCACAATGACTGCGTGAAGGACGAGAGCCTGTGCCTATTCGATTCGGGGACGGTCGCACCGGGAGGACACTTTACTGTCCCGAGCTTGCCGGCTGGCCGTTACCTCTATCACTGCGGGATCCACCCCATCATGCGAGGTCAGCTGGTCGTGACTGACGATCTCTCAACGTTGTCTCAGTTGTAACTACACCGATCATCATCTTGCACGATTCCTGATCGCTCCTGTAGGCTGCTGGGACTCATCACTAAGAACTGATCGCCATGAAACCCGCTGCCGCTATCCATGAACCCTGGAACTTGACTGGAGAGACCTTGCGACTCCTAGCCTGGCACATTCCCGACCTCGTCGCCTATCACCATAACCCAGACGAATGGTGGCTTGCCCCGCTTGATGACAATCTGCCGCTTATCCGGCTGAACCGCACCGGTCTGGACATGCTCAAGGCCATGAACGGCCATACGACTGTCGGTACGCTCGTTGAAGAATATGGCGCGCAACTCTGCGGACCGGATGGACAACCGGGGTCATGGCACCTTGAACGATGGGCCACGCCAAACTATTCCCTCTGCTATTTCGGGACTGCCCCACCAGGAGGGCATCGACACAAAGCCAAGTGGGATACCCTTTTACAGCAGGTCCGCCAAAGCTGGTCGGGTAGGGAAGGGTTTGAGGGTGAGGAGCACCTGGAAGAATTCCATCGGCATGAGCTTGGTCAAAGCGAAGAAGATGACAGTCATTTTGACCTGATCGAAACCACTGTCTCACATCTCTTCCGTGAGCCGAGCGAAGCATTGGCCGGCTTGACCTACGGGCGACTCCTCATGCGGCAACTGCGCCGGCTTGGCTGGTTCAATCCCAAACCGAAAGTCCTTCTGGAGATCGGCGGGGGACTTGGCTACCTCGCGCAGGAGCTTGGCAAGGACCTGTTGCCCTTCGAAAAGCAGGGCATGACATACCTGTTGCTCGACCTCACGCAACCGTTCCTCAAACTCCAAATTACTCGAGCCAAAGTCGGGGGGTGGAATGTCTCCGGCACCAGAGCTAATGCCGAATTGCTCCCGTTTACCGATCACTCCATCGACCTCGTGATCGACAACGAGAACATGGCAGACATGACTCCCGTGCAATTGGGTAAGAAGGAGCTGGTGAGAGGGGTCGGAGAGACTGCACAACACCAAGAAGCACTGGATTGGATCAGACGGCTCCGCCTTTCGATAGAAGCAGACCTGCCGGAATCTGTCATCTTCAACCTAGGGCCGATTCGCTTTGTTGCCGAGTTGTGGCGAGTACTCAAGCCTGGTGGTCGAGCGTTTCTCACCGAGTTCGGCATTGAGGACGGATGGCCCGGACCCGTAAAGCTGCCGGGACATACAGAATACGAGGTCCAATACAGCCACCTGCGACAAGCTATCCGCTGGCTGGGGTTTCAAGAGCGGTACCTTTCCCTTCCACAATTTCTTGGACTTAAGCCGGACACGAAAGTCCTCTGCACCGGCGCAACCTACACCATCCAGAGATTCTGTCAGTCGATCAACCGCCCCTTCGCCCTGCGCGCCTATACTCAGAAGGAGTTGCAACAGACCTTGGGTGACATGCTCCCCAAGCTTGAAGGCCTCCACTATCACGACCTTGCCGATCCTGCATGGTTCGGCCTCCAGGACTTCAAAGTGCTGTTGCTGGAAAAGCCGGGTGGGACGCCGAAGCCGCAGTTTACCGAGAACAATGGCTATCGGTGGTATTCGCAGAAGTAGACTCCTATTAGGACTTTTTTAGTCTTCGTTCGCCCCACCCGAACCACTAAACGAGTCCATGGTTTCAGAACGGCCTGCGCGACTCCATCCTGTGTAGTCATGGATATCTGTAGGTCGACCACTCCCATGACAAGAACCGTGACTAGACAGTCGGACCAGTTCCTCCTCCTTTCTGATATTTCGCTCTGTGTAGAAAAGCAAGCATCTGCCTAAGAGAAAGCAAACCGCAACGAGCCAGAGAGTTCGACTGAATGCCCAAGCGGCGGGCACAAGAATCAGGCTGACAATTATCAGCAATGCTCCGACTATTTCCCTAAACCTCATTGCACCTCCGGCACCTTTAGAAGTAGGAGCAGACATCCATGAACACTGGACCGCTACAGAGACAACCATGATAAGAAATAGCTTCTTTCTTACTTAAGCTCTCTTAGCCCATCCGCGAGCAAATTAATCAGCACTCCTTCCCGCAATCCCAGATCGCTCACTAGACATTCTTCTCGCTCAAGCGTCTCCATGATCGTCCGAATAATGATCGCCCCGGCGACGATGACTTCTTCGCGATCGTTCTCAAGACCAGGCAGGCCGATGCGTTCCGTCGTCGTTCGGCTGAGCAGTGCCTGCTCTAATTCACGAATGGTTTCCAGCTTCAGCCTGTAGTTATGGATGCGAGCCGACTCGTAGGTGGAAAGTTTCTGAGCCATGGCCGCGAGAGAAGTAATCGTGCCGGCGGTGCCGACGAATGTCGCCTGACGATGATCACCCATGCCGACAACAGCCGCTTTGGTCTCTCTGGTAACCCACTCGCACGCCTGTAGCACTTCCTCATCAGTCGGAGGATCGTGGCACAACATGCGCTCACACAGGCGGACGACTCCGATATCGATCGATCGGGTAATCGGCTTCTGTCCCGGGCGATCGAGGATGAACTCGGTACTTCCGCCACCGATGTCCACTGCAAGGATGTCCGTCACTCCAGCCGGTAAGCCGGAGCGAATGCCGAGCAAGGTCCGCCGCGCTTCTTCCGCCCCAGAAATCACTTCGACATCGAATCCGGTTTCTCGCCTGATACGCACAAGAAATTCATCCCGATTCGCAGCGTCTCGGACAGCGCTCGTTGCCACGACCGAGGACGCCTCGACATGACAACCGTTGATGAGATTCCGCCAGTCTTGGAGACAGCGGACGACCCGATCCATCGCTGCCGGACTCAGTCGGTTGGTCTGATCGACACCTTCGCCGAGGCGGAGAATGCGTCGGTCAGAGTGAACTTCTTCGAGAAGCTGCCCAGAGGTAAGGTCCGCGATTAATAAACGACAAGTGAGGGTGCCGATATCGATACCGGCGAGTCGTCGCACGTGCTGATACGGCTCGGTCATTGCTCGTTCCGAATGTCTTCCATGTCGGCTTCCAGTTTCTTCCGCGACTCCTTGAGTACCCCAACCTCCTTGACGAGACGCACGATCTCAGCGTCATACACGACCCGCTCGGCCGTTTCGCCCCGCTCCTTCATGTCGATAGCCCGCTCGCCGATGTCTTTGTATAGATCTGAAAGTTGCTGGTCGAGCTTGTGGAGCTCCAGCCTCATGCGGAGCAGTTCCGTCTCTTCTAATGCACGACCGGCAGCATGGACGGTTCCCAGACGCAGCGTGGCGACCCCGGCTCGCAAGTCATCTTTCAATCGTTGGAGAAATCCCATCGGTGTCCTAGCTTATCGATCCAAGTTCGAGCTTTTTCTCCCATTTCCTCAGCATCGCGTCACGCAACCCTTGATGGCCCGGCTCTTTCAATCCTGGGTCGGATTTCAACAGCGAAAAGGCCTCCTGCCTGGCCTGCTGCAGCAGATCGCCGTCTCGCACCAGATTCGCGACGCGAAACTCCGGTATCCCCCATTGACGCAACCCAAAAAACTCTCCAGGACCTCTGATCCGCAAATCCTCCTCGGCAATCACAAATCCGTCGTTTGACCGGACAAGTGCTTCCAGGCGCTCCCTTGCCGTAGACACGGACTCTTCACTTCCCATGGAACGTCTTCTCAGCTGTGCTCTCCCCCCTGTCTGATTCTGAGCCATCAAGAGGCAATAGGATTGCTGGTCGCTCCGTCCTACCCGGCCACGCAATTGATGGAGCTGAGCGAGACCAAATCGCTCGGCATGTTCGATCAGGATGATCGTTGCGTTCGGCACGTCGACTCCGACCTCGATCACGGTCGTTGCGACCAACAGCTGGATCGTTCCAGCCTTAAAGTCGGCCATCACCGTTTCCTTTTCGGTCGCTTTCATGCGCCCATGCAGCAGTCCGACACGGAACTCGGTAAATTCCCCGTTCTGTAACTGCTCAGCGCCTTGAATCGCGGCCTGGAGGTCGGTCTTTTCCGATTCTTCCACCAACGGATAGACCACATAGGCTTGCCGTTCGGCACGCAATTCATCGCGCATAATTTGATAGGCACGCCGTCGCTGCCCTTCATTGAAAAGAAACGTGCGGATCGGCTTGCGCCCTGGCGGCAGTGTATCGATCACCGATACATCAAGGTCACCATACACCGTCATCGCCAATGTCCGAGGAATGGGCGTGGCCGTCAAGACAAGTACGTCGGGCTTGTAGCCCTTGTCGATCAGTGTCTTCCGCTGCAGGACACCGAACTTGTGTTGCTCATCGACTACGGCCAGCCCCAAATTCTTGAACCTCACCCCCTGTTGAGTGAGGGCATGAGTGCCGATCGCCACCTGAATATCGCCTGAAGCCAGCCGTTCAACCTGTGTCTTTTTTACCGAAGATTTCTCTCCCCCACGCACAAGAATCGTGTGAAGCCCTAGAGCCTGCAACGTTCCGGAGAGGTTTTGATAGTGCTGCTCCGCTAGAATCTCGGTCGGCGCCATCAGCGCGGCCTGATAGCCGGAACCACAGGCCATTACCAGCGCATGCAAGGCGACTGCCGTCTTCCCCGACCCCACATCGCCCTGCACCAGGCGATTCATGGGATGCGACGAAATCATGTCACGAAATATTTCGCGAACGACTCGATCCTGTGCCGCAGTGAGACGAAACGGCAAGAGACGACCGAGCTGTTGCAAGAGAGTTGTCCGTGGATTGAACCGCAGTTCCTTCGGCTCTTCCTGTACCGATCGATGTCTAGTCGCTAAGGCCAATTGGAGAAGAAGCAGTTCTTCGAACGCCAATCGTCGATGCGCCGGTGTCTTCCCTCGCTCCAGGAGCTGGAGATCGGTGCCGGCTTTGGGGAAATGCACATCGTGTAAGGCTTCATGGATTGGGATCAGCCGCCGCCGCACCCGAAGAGGATCAGGCAAGTCCTCAACGATCTCAATCCCATGGTCCATCAACAAATTCCTCATCAAAACCCGCATCTGGCGAGAAGCCCATCCCTTGGTCTCGTGATATATCGGAACGATACGGCCGACATGCAGCGTCGATTCGATATCCTCCCCGATGATTTCGTATTGCGCCACATCCATTCGCGGGACCATCCATCCTTCTCGACCTGAGAGCACCCGACCGCTCATCATCACGCGGGTCCCGACCGTAAGAATCTCCTCCAAATAGGGTTGATTGAAGAACACCACCTGCATTCGACCGGACTGATCTTCGATGCCGACTTCCATGACACTCAACCGACGACTTCTTGTCCGCTTCGCCTTGCATGTTTCGATCATCCCACAAATCGAGGCGATCATCCCCGGGACGAGATTTCCGATCGGTGTCATGGCCGATCGGTCCTCATAGCGCCATGGGATGGTCCAGAGTGCATCCTCCACTGTCGTGATATGCAATCGTTGCAAGACATGGGTGCGCTTCGGCCCGACGCCTTTGACGAATCTGACCGGAAGATTCCAGAGATCGGATCTGCCGGCACCCGTCATTTCAAAGTGACTGGAAGATTGCGTCGACGAAGCTTTCATCCAAATAGGCTTCGGTTGAGCAACCGTTCGAAGCGCCTGAATGAGCACCGCAGCCGCGTGCAATCGTCGACGTTGCTCAGCGAAGGGGAGCGCCGGCTGAAAATCGATGAAGAGGTCGCGCAATGAAATCAAGCGGGCTTCAATGGCCTTGGGATAGACCTCTCGGCAAAGAGCAGCCAAGACTTGTGAAGAAATAAATGAACTCAGATTTGTGAGGGCCCTGAGGTGGGCGCAATCGTCTCGATTCGCAAACTCGATCGGCCGTGCGATGCGGTCCAACCACTCCTGAAAAGGCGTGGGTGGACTCGATTCAGTAGGAGCCCGCATATGATCGGATCGTAGCACAGCGTTTCTCAGCGCTCAACGCACCAGCAAGCCTCGTATGCGAGCGCACAGCCTAGTTTCACCAGATTGCTTGGTCACATTTGCCTAGGGTGCTACACTCGACATCAAGCGCACATGTATCGTCGCAACATCCGACACATTCTGATACCGCTTGCAGTCGCCCTAGCTTCGGTGGTCGGCTACAACCTATTCTTGAGGCCTGTCCTGCCGCCACAGTCGGCGCAGCTCACAGAAACCATCGAGCCGATAGCCCCTCCCCCCGCTCCGCCGCAGCCCAGGTCGTCTGGAAGCGAGGAGAAATCTGTTCGCGTACTCGATCAAAGCGTGGTGCCGTCTAGCCCTCACGAGGGCTTCCTGGAAGCCATTCGCGATGAGATCGAAAAACATAACTTGTCCCTCGCCGAAACGAAACTGAAAGAGCTCCCTTCGGCTGTCTTGTCGAACGCAAACACCAAGCCCTTTGTCGCAACCCTGTGGAACAATCTCGGATTGCATCAGGAACGACTCGATGGCACTCGGCTTTCAGTCAAAGCGTTCAAGCGAGCTGCGGATCTTGACGACTCCAATCCCGTGATCCTCATGAATCTTGCTCATGCCTATTGGGAACAGCGAGACCGCGGGCTGAATGCAGAATTCCTGATGAAATTGATGAAGGTCGCCCCCGAGGAACCGTTTCCCCATCTGGCCATGGCCGACTTATTACAAGAACAAGATGAACTGCAGGAAGCCGCGAAACACTTGGATCAAGCAGCCGGCCGAGCAAGGCATGATCCGGCATTGCAGTCATATCTGGCCGCCGTCACGACGAAGGTTCGTCGCACTCAATCGGTTGAATCCCGCATGACTGCAAGAAGCAGTACTCACTTTGTCGTGAAGTTCGATGGTGAGGAAGACCAGAGTACCTGGATCTCGGCTCTTGAGATTCTTGAAGAGGCCTACCGAGAGATCGGACAGAAGTTCGGTCATTTCCCCTCGAAACCAATCATGGTCGTCCTCCATGCGAAGGATTCGTTTCAACAGGCGACCGGAAGCCCGGCTTGGGCCGATGGCCTCTATGACCCTTCTCTTGGGCGCATCCAGATTCCCACTCAGGGGGCGACCACGGATCGGAAGGCGTTGGCGAGCGTGCTCCGTCACGAGTATGTTCACGCCCTCCTCCGCGATCGCTTAGGAGCAAGCAGCGGGATGATGCCGACCTGGTTGAACGAAGGCCTCGCCATGCAATTGGCCGGAGATGCGTGGCCCGAGCTTGATCAGGCCATGCAGGGGGACATGAAAGTCATTCCTTTAACCTATTTGGAAGGCTCGTGGAGCGCACTGCCGGCCAGTACCTCGACGGTGGCTTACTTAGAGGCTAATTCGGCAACACGCTACCTGATTGAGCGATGGGGGATGGCCGGCGTCGATGAATTGCTGAAGGCTTTACAAGCCAAGTCGACCATGGCTGCTGCACTTCAAGACAAGCTATTTGTCTCCTACGAACAGTTCCACCAACAGTGGATCGAGAGCTTCGAGCGAAGCCGGTCGTAACTTTCTTCTGCTTAGATCGATCCCGCTGCGGACTCTTCTTGCGGTAGATCAGGCCATGCGGGAAGTATATCGGCCTGATCGCCATGCGACTGCTCAGCCTCTTCATCGGTCTCCAGTTGAGAGAGCTGATCTTCCCACAGAACTTTCTTTCCGCTAGGATCATACATGCGAATTCTGAAGTTGAAAGTGTGGGAACTCGCGGGTGGAATGCTGTCCGGCTGGATCGATCGACTTGCAATCGGCTGGGCTCGCGGAATTCGTGTGCGGACGGTCGTAAACTCATCCTCCCACACAAGCACGCCTGTCGCCGCGTCCATTGCGCGCAGTAAAAACACCGGCTGCTCCGTACTGACTCCAACAAATTGTACCAACGTAACGGTTGCTTGTCGCGGCAGTGCGGTTGATACGACCTTTCCCCCTGCCTTCCAGTCGGGTTGCACAAGATTGAGGCGGCCTTCCCATTGGAACACTCCAGAATTTGCATCGTATACCCGCAGCACGAAATTGGAGAGATCGGTAGCGCCAAGGCCGACTCCACCCGCAAAAATTCGAGGCCCGCGGTTTGATCTCACACCGTCGCTTTCTTTGACGGCTAGTTCATAGATTTCATTGGACAAGATGTCGCCCGATTCCGCGTCATACACCTTAACCGCGATCGTTGAGACGGTGCCGCTTTGGTACCCGAAACCTGCAGCTACAATCTCCCTCTTGTCCTCTGCCCCGATTTCGCCCCAGGCCTGGCCGATAGAAAATGAGAGACACAAGACGAGCGAGACGAGCCAGCTCAGAATCTGCGAAGGCTTATGGTAAGCGCGGCTCCGCAGTTGATCAGTCACATGGACTGGACCGGAAAAACTCGGCAACGGGTCCCATCTGCGCAACATAAACCCTCCTCAAAAGTTGAACGCATTCTGAAAGAGGGTCGGTCGTTCGTAAATTCCCCGCTGTAGGAAGAATCCCCTCAGAGGAGGGGGGCTCGGAGAAGAAGGGAACCGTTTACGTCAGTTCTGTCGACGGAGGGGCGCGGCTTCACCAAACCATCGATACCGATGACGTGCAGTCACGCGATAACCCCATTCGGCCAGCCGCTTGGCAGGAGGGAACCGTAACCACCACAGTAGAAGCTTCCCGCCCGGGAGGTCGGGGACGAGCGGGAGAAACGCGTCGAGCCCCTGGAACACTTCTCCTGATGGTTGAATCAGAAAAGCCGCATCAGGACGACCAGAACGATAGTTCGGCCTCAAAATCCTCTTTGCCTCTTCGCTCTGATACGCTAGAAACCTCAGGTGGGATTCTGCTTGCACAACTCCTAGCGCTTCGAGTTTCTGTTTTGTGGACACGCACAATCGGCATTCTGCATCATAGACCAGTAGAGAGACTTGCGTGGATGGCTGACCTGTAATCTGTTCCTTGATCTCCATGGTGCAGCAGGCTAGCACTTTCAGACCGAACGCAACAAGGCAACCATTGCCGACGTTTTCCTCTACGGTCTATAGTCTGTAGATGAAACGAACCGCCTTGCTGAATCTGCTGATAGGCACGCTCGTCGTTGAGGCAGGATTTTTCCTAGTGGACAACGGCACATCCACAAAACCAGGCATGGCTTGGAGAATCGGCTTTTTCATCATCGTGCCTCTGGCAGTCGCCGTATTGATTTGGCTTGAGCTCCGATGGGCTGCTATGGCTTGTGTGTTCTATGCGACGGTCGGATTGGCACTGGACGTAGCAACAATCATTCAAGTACTGACAAAAGATTCAGAGGTGGGAGTTTCCTTCATACCTAACATAATCGGTGGGCTGTTTAATTTTTTCTTGATTGTATTCGGCGGACGATCGTTTTTGGATGTGGGCCAAGGGCCGACGCCTCTAGAATCCCGTCCTCCCAATCCTCCGTCCCCTTCTTGATGGGAAGCGATTTGACTGCGACGAACCCGGCATCTTTCAACCACTTGGCTGTCTCCGAGGCTGAATAGGTATTTCCGCCTTCCGTAAACAATAACATCGACACAGCAAATAAACTTGCTTCGACCGGGTACAAACCTTCGCGATCGTGGAGAAATGCGTCTTGGATGATAAATCGACCACCGGGCGTTAATGAGGCCAAGGCCCGGCGAAAGATAGTCTGATTCTCCTCGGGCGAATAAATATGCAGTACATTCGAGTACCAGATCACATCGTACATACCAGGAATTGGTTCCTTGGAGAAATCGAGCGGAAGATATGAGAGTCGCCGCCTCGCTTTGTGTGTGCCGGCGATTTCTTTGGCGACCTCAAGAGCGGGTTCTCGATCACAGACGGTGGCGTGAAGCGTTGGGTTCTTCGCGAGAAATGCCATGGCGTAAGTGCCTGGCCCTCCGCCGAGATCCAGCAGTGTTTTAGAACGTGCTAAAGGAACCTGGGCGGCAATCGCCGGGGCAATCTCCAAGGTCCTATGGTGCATGGCCCACGTGAATTGTCGACGGTAGTCCGGACTGTCGGGAACATCATGGTCGATCGGCAGGCCACTCCGCACTGATTCCAACAATCGTATCCAGTCCCCCCAATGGCGTTCGATCAAATTCAAATAGCCGCCGCGATATGCGCGATGGTCGGCATTCAGCGCTGTTGCCCCAAGCCGGCTATTCTTATAGCTGATTCCTCTTTTCTGTAATATCCCGACCGCTGCGAGATTCCGACAGAGGATGCTCAAACCCCTTTCGCTGACCTTGAGTTCCTTGGCAAGATCAGGGATCACCCACGATCGGTCGCCGACAGTTGTAAAGAGATCCAGCTCCAGCGCGGCCAACAACACCCGCGGCAATCGATAGGCTGAGACAGCGTCCCGAAATTCGTCGAATGTCGTGATTGGTTGGGTCACGATACGTTTCCGATTTGGCGACAGCACCACCGCAGGAGGTCTTCTACCTTAGCGCGATTCTCCAGATCGACGGGCCGTGCAAACGTGACCGCCACGAACTCATCGGTCATTTCGGTGTCTTCAACAAACCCGGATTGAAGGAGAAGCGCCCGATACTTGGCGACAGCGGGCTGAAGAAAGTACTTGGCCTGCTTCGCGACTTCATCGGTTCCTAAATCCTCCGGTGTTCCTTCAGACATGAGCGCGATAACCTCATCCATCGCCACCCCATACTGGCAAAGGACCACCCCGTCCGGCCTGACTTCTACGAGCCAGCCGTCTCCACCAAGATCCATGATGAGCGGGCCGTTGGGTTCCAATTCGTAAAACTGAGGGAATGATTGCATCAGGTCTGTACGTAGCTGGGCCCAAGCTGGGACAAGCGGCTCGGTCATGCTTGTATCCCTTGATGAGGCCGCGGCGGATACGAATCGGCGAGGCGAGCACGCAGTACTTTTAGGCGCTGGGCGTTTTCCTCCAGTTTCGGCAGGCGATACTTACGATCCATGTCCACCACCTGTTCGAGAAGCTCTGCTGCATCCTGCAAGCGCCCCATTTCCTCATAACATTGAGCCAGCACGTATCTGGCTCCACCGGCACGAAGCTCATCGCGTAATCGCTCGGCGACCGACTGGCTGGTGTGACAACAGGCGATGGCCTCATCGTAGCGTTGTTGTACCAAGAATGTGCGGCCTATCATACGCCAGGCGTCCGCGACACCACCCAGATTACTCAGCCGACGCATCAACTCCAACGACCGTTCGTAAAACTGAATAGCCTCTTCAAACTGGCCGGTTTCACGAGCCACCAAACCAAGGTCCGAAAACAGGACGGCCTGGGCCGGTTCATCATGCGTCTTGGTCATGAGGTCGAGGGCCTCCAAATAATAGGCCCGTGCCCGATCCCATTCCCCGGCATCGGCCCGGAGATTCCCCAAATTTGCCAGCGTCGTCCCGATGCCCTTTTCGTCACCGAGGACTGTTTGCAGTTCCAAAACCTCCTGATAATGTGCCTGCGCAAAATCCCGCCGTCCGCTGACGGCACAGATGTTACCCAGGTTACCAAGGGTGGCGACCAGAGCCCGTTGATCACCGCTCAGCCGATCATACTCTAAGGCCTTGGCGTAACAGGTATAGGCCTCCGTGTAGTATCCTCGTGAGAAGTGCTCGTTGCCTTGTCGATTCAATTCTTCGGATAGGCTGTTACGCAATGTCATGACGTCACTGACAAGAGCTGCTCCACCTGCTGCTTGCCACCGATAAGGATGGAGCTGCCGTCTCCGACAAGCAGACTATCGAAGTTGTATTTCAGAAGACGGCGAAGTCCCTCTCTGGCCTTTGCGAGGTCTGCATACTTTTCCCCGGGGAGCATGCGCAGGGCCCCTGGCGGTTTGCCGATCAACGCATCTCCTACGACCAGCACACCTCGCCCCCGTTCGATAAACAACGCGGATTCGCCAGGAGACTTCTGATCCTTCAGATGGATAGCCCAAATCCCACCAGGTAATAACCCACCGTCTTTGTAGGTCGTCGTTGGTTTCACATCCATCTGGGCGGCATCAGCTTCCGGCACTCGCAGCTGACACTTGAGCTCTGCCTGATAGGCTGCAGCCTCCCGGACATGATCTCGGTTCGTGATGATGATGTAGTCGATCGGCTCATGTCGGCGGACGACCGATCTCGCCTCGGCCGTCATCGGAGGTGGGTCTACCAAGATCTTATGTTCCCCGCTCACTAGAAGTAAGCCGTTGAAGTCGAGCTGCTTCTCGTCGGAAAACCACGACCATTGCCAGATGTCAGGCAAGATTTGTTTCATGGCAAGAAACGGCGGCTTGTCATTGGGAATTCATAACATCGAAATCACAGAGCTGCGATGGCGTCCTTGATTGTCTTGGCGACTTTCGTCCGGATACTCGTGTCGTGAGGCAAGTCGATCATGTCGTCTTCCGGCACAGTGATAAATTTACGATTTGAACCTTTCGTCAGCGAAATCAAGAACATGCTGTTCGAGGGTGTGACAGGAATCACGACTTGGATGGCCCCGTCAATTTCCTGTACCACTTCCAGAAATTTTTGTTTCCCTTCCTCCATCTCATCCATCGCTTCTTTGTCTCCTCACCATTTCATTCCTCCACTCCCCGCAGGTCGATAGGCGAGGTTTCTCCCCTGGGCGCATCGACCTAGCACCGACCTCATCTTCATACTGCAATCAATTCCCGCGTGCGCGGGCGGCGAGCAAGGAGAAATCTCGGCTGTCGACCTGTTACATCCTATTTTCGCTCGCCAACAGCTTCTCAACCTCTGCAACAATCACGTCGGCTCCCGCCAAGTCCATATTGCCGACTCGCTGCCAGCGGATGACTCCATTTTGGTCGATCACGTACACATTTGGGATAAACTTTCCCCCACCGTATAGTTTATCCGTCACCTTCGCTGGATCTAAAAGGTAGGGATACGTGATCTTGACCGGGAAACCAGATAAGAATTCTCCGACCTCCCGTTTCGCATTGCCCGATGAATTGACGCCCAACACCGCCACGTTCCTGCCTTGCGTAGACTCATGGACCTTCTGCAAGGCGGTCCCCTGTATCATGCAAGGCTCACAGATGTGAAAGAGTCCCAGCACCACAACTTTACCTTTATAGGACTGGAGCGATACGGTTTCACCGGTGATAGCAGTAAGGGCAAAGGATGGGGCATTCTCTCCCACCTTGAATAGTCCCGCCGCGGAAACCGGTGCCGTAGACAGTACTGAGAAGACCAGCAAGCCGAACGCCAGTATCAGTCGTCTCATCACGACCTCCTCTTCAACGAACACTCATGATCTCCCAAACGCTCGACCATGATGCTCGTCGTCATAGTACAACCGTTACCGCTGCTCGAACAATCAGCCGTTGGATGTAGCATCCTACCATGGCAATTTTTTGAGCAGCAACCGTAGGCAGAGGGAAAACTAATCTTCGGCAGGGCCTTCACGCTGGTTCAACATATCCTCGAGTTGTTCCTTGGTCCTGCCCCCAAATCGAACGAACTCGAGTCCAAATCGATCATCATTCTTCCAGCGGACGACGGCACGGGTGATGACAATCGGGGGCCTAGCCTCAGGAGCTTGTACACGGAGACTCAGACCGGCTCCGATAGGGGGCTGCGCATGACTCTGGATTTCACATCCGGCAATCGTGAGATTGGTCACCGTTCCATGGCCTGATCCCTCATCCCCCGTGAAGAAAGCGGGATAGTCGACCGGCACTCGACGTCTACCTCGTGGCTGCAGCGCGTTCTTGTCGTCTTTCTCTGGAGGCGTCATGCCTTCCGCACAGAAATCACTCAGTGCGCTGATTCAAACAAGCCTAGCTGAAGCTCTTCTGCGCGGGTAAATGGGATGGGATAGCGCTCGGTAAAACAGGCCGTACAGTATTGACCGGGCGTCCTTGGAGCGGATTTCAACATGCCGTCAAGGCTGAGATACGCCAAACTATCGGCGGTGATGTACTTGCGGATCTCTTCCGTTGAGTGATCCGAGGCGATCAGCTCTTTTTTTGTCGGTGTGTCGATTCCGTAAAAGCAGGGCGAGATGATCGGCGGTGAGCTGATCCGCATGTGGACTTCTTTCGCCCCCGCCTGTCGGATCATCTTGACGATCTTGCGGCTCGTCGTGCCACGAACCAACGAATCGTCGACGACGACCACCCGTTTCCCATCCAACAATTCGGGCACTGCATTCAGCTTCACCTTGACACCGAAGTGGCGAATCGATTGTTCCGGCTCAATGAAGGTCCGCCCGACATAGTGGTTGCGGATCAACCCTGTTTCAAACCGGATTCCCGCCCCTTCGGAATAGCCGAGCGCGGCCGGCACACCGGAGTCGGGAACGGGAATAACGACATCTGCCGGTACCCACGACTCCTCAGCTAACTGCCTTCCTAGCGCCTTGCGCGTAGCATAGACGGCATTCGCCCCAAAGATTCGACTGTCAGGCCTGGAAAAATAGACATACTCGAACACACACATGGCCGGGTCCTTCTTCGGAAACGGATGGTGGCTGTCGAACCCTTGATCGCTGATGACGATCAGCTCGCCCGGCTCCACCTCTCGAACATACTCGGCATCGAGCAAGTCAAACGCACAGGTCTCGGACGCCACAATCCAACTGCTGCGCAGGCGTCCGATGCACAGGGGTCTGAGGCCGTAGGGATCACGAGCGGCGATAAGACCGTTGTCGGTCATCAACACCACCGAGAATGCGCCTCGTACCTGACTCAAAGCATCGATGATCCGCGCGAGAAAAGAGTTTGCGCGCGAGTGTGCGATGAGGTGGATAATGACCTCGCTGTCGGATGTGGACTGGAAGATCGCCCCATAGGCTTCCAATTCGTACCGGAGCATCTGAGCATTGATGAGATTGCCGTTGTGAGCCAACGCCAAATTCCCGAGTGCGAAATTCACGGTCAACGGCTGAACATTCTTCAAATCGTGGCCACCGGTAGTGGAGTAACGATTGTGACCGATGGCCATATGGCCGGGCAATTTCTCCAGCACCGATTTGTGAAAAATGTCGGCGACCAGGCCCATGCCTTTCTGCATGAAGAATTGGTCGCCGTCTCCCGCTACAATCCCGGACGCCTCTTGCCCACGGTGCTGCAGCGCGTACAGTCCAAGGTACGTCAGATTAGCGGCTTCTTCATGGCCATAGACACCGAACACAGCACATTCGTCGTGAAATTTATCGGACGAGGCGATCGGCAGTTCTTTGTTCATGATTCTTCGCAGTCCACAAAACTAGACTTGATTCAGCGCTCGCTCCAAAGAAGAAACCCAGCGATCGTGCAACATCGCCACCGGTTGATCGATCGCCGGTTCTGTCGAACCCTCATCTCCCACGGACACGATCAGCCGTCCGCCGGTGACGGTCCCCATTATTTCAATCGGGACACCGAAACGCCTCGCATGATCGACAATGGGCTGACGATGGGCAGGCTTTGCAGAAACCACCACCCTCGACTGACTTTCGCCGAAAAGAACGGCGTCTTTTCGAAGCCGGCCTCTGGGCAATCTTACCACAGCACCCAGGGCCCGATCGGGTCCGGAGATACAGCTTTCCGTCAATGCAACGGCGACACCACCTTCCGAGCAATCGTGCGCGGACTGCAGCAGCCTATCGCGAATCAGTAATAGCAGACAATCATGGAGAGCCTTTTCCGCATTCAGACTCAAATAAGGCGGCGATCCCTGTTCGCGAGCATGAACGACCTTGAGATACTCCGATCCACCCAAATCCTCGCGTGAGGAGCCCAATAGGATAATATCGTCGCCTTCCTGCTTAAACCACTGGGTCATCGACCGTTCAACGTCATCGATCAGCCCGACCATGCCCAGCATGGGGGTTGGGTAAATAGAGAGTCCATTGGTCTCGTTGTAAAAGCTGACATTCCCGCTCACGATGGGGATTTGAAAATGCTCGCAGGCATCTTTCATCCCTTCGATTGCCATGATGAACTGCCACATGATATCGGGCCGCTCCGGGTTGCCGAAATTGAGGCAATCCGTCAGACCGATCGGCACGGCACCGGAACAGACAAGATTTCGTGCCGCCTCGGCTACGGCCAACCGGGCTCCTTCATAGGGATTCAACAGGCAATAGCGGCTATTGCAATCCACCGTCATCGCCACAGCCTTCTTCGTGCCCTTGATGCGCACCACCGCTGCATCAGACCCCGGTCGTACCGTGGTGTTCGTCCTCACCATGTGATCGTATTGCTCGTACACCCATCGCTTGCTGGCGATCGTCGGCGACTCCAGCAAGGTCAGCAACGCTACATTCGCATCTTTCACATCGGAAATGACGTCGTAGTTCAGGTTCGTCAGCATATCTTGATAGGCCGGCGGCTGGTAGGGCCGTTCATATCGAGGCCCGTCGTCAGCCAAGGCCTTCGCCGGAATCTCTGCGACAACCTTTCCCTGATCCAGGACACGCAAGATACCATCGGCCGTCACTTTCCCGACCACGGCAACGTCCAGATCCCACTTCCGGCAAATCTCGATGCATTCGTCTTCCTTGCCGGCTTTCGCCACCATCAACATACGCTCTTGAGATTCAGACAACATGATCTCATAGGGCGTCATGCCACCTTCACGCCGAGGTACGACGGTGATATCCAAATCGATCCCGTTGCCGGCGCGGGAAGCCATTTCGCAAGAAGAGCTCGTTAGCCCTGCAGCGCCCATATCTTGAATCCCGACTAGTAGATCGCGTTCCATCAGCTCAAGACAGGCTTCCAGCAGCAATTTCTCCGTAAAGGGGTCACCAACTTGGACGGTCGGCCGCTTCTGTTCCGATTGATCATCGAACGAATCGGAAGCCATCGTCGCCCCATGAATCCCGTCGCGACCTGTCTTTGAGCCGAAATAGATCACGGGATTCCCGACGCCGGCAGCCGTGCCACGGAATATCTTGTCATGACGAGCAAGACCGAGACAAAACACATTGACCAGCGGATTGAGGGCATAAATGTCATTGAAGACGATCTCGCCTCCTATGGTCGGAACTCCCATGCAGTTGCCGTAGCCAGCAATGCCGGAGACGACCCCTTTCATGAGATGGCGATTCTTGGGCGAGTGCAATTCTCCAAATCGCAGCGAATCGAGCAGCGCGATCGGCCTCGCCCCCATGGTAAAGATGTCGCGCAAAATTCCACCGACTCCCGTGGCAGCGCCCTGATAGGGCTCGATGAACGACGGATGGTTGTGTGACTCCATTTTGAAGACCACGCACAGCCCGTCGCCGATATCGACTGCCCCCGCATTTTCGCCCGGCCCTTGCACGACAAGAGGCCCGGTCGTCGGCAGTTTCTTCAGGTGCACACGCGAACTCTTGTAGGAACAGTGCTCGGACCACATCACAGAGAACATGCCGAGCTCCGTCAGGTTGGGCTCACGCCCCAGGATGTCGACAATTTTTTGGTATTCATCACCCGTCAGATTGTGCTGGGCGATGAGGTCCTTGGTGATGAGCGGCATACTGGCCTGCATTACGACGTCGCGGTCACAGCGATAAAGACTTCCACGGGATATTCCGAACCTATAGACTGTTGAGCGTCAGAAGACACATACCGCAGTCGCAAACGTTGCGCAGCATGACCGGCGAGGCGCAAGATCTCGCGCCTCGCCGCTGAGTTGACTTGAGATAGTAAAACCCAGTTTTTCTACTGTACTTCCACCTTAATGGATGATTCAGCGGCTAAGGTTTCGTGATCCTTATCTGCCGCCACGAGCTTAATCTCACGGGTCCCGGGTGGCATTCCCTTGACCGTCCCTTTCCATCCCTTCTGATATTCCCCATCTACGAAACAATGGACATGCGTCGCCTTGCTACCCTTTGTGAGTTCATACTTGACTTCAACATCACCGCCCTTCAAGACAGCCCCCTGTGCCGGACTGACTATCTTTACCTGACTGCCGTCATCTTCCGCAGCCCAAACATTGACACCAGCACCCAAGGTCAACAGACCAACCGCCGCTAACACTGCTCCTACACGTCTCATCGCGACCCTCCTCATTTGTATGAAAGAAAAGAAATGTAAGGCTGATGTGCACCAACTGCCACAACACTTTACCGCGACCACTTTCAATCTTCAACTTGTGATTCCCCATAGCTTGTTACGGCGTTCAGCTCTGTTTCCGAGAAGTCTTCGAAACTATGTTCTGTGATACCCCGCAGCAAGCTGCGGGGAGCTTCATTGAGTGGCAAGGACCATGATGATGAAGCGGAAACGAACTGGCAATCTGAGCGTTCTGTAATACTTAATGATGGTGCGCGAAGGTATGTGTTTCGTGGTGGTGTCCGGTCAGCTTCCGAAGGTCGCAGTGGATGTCGTCGGGATCGCAGCACTCGGTTTCCAATTGAATGGTCATGTGTTTGATTCCAAAATCCGTCGTGATCCGGTTCTGGATCAGCTGCAGCAACTCCAGCGGGGTGCGATGATGTTCGATCATGACGTGGCTGGTGAGCATGACCAACCGAGGTTCGACCGCCCAAATGTGCAGATCATGGACATTCTTCACGCCTGGGATGGCTTCCATCGTGGCTGCGACATGCGTCGCGCTAATTCCCGGCGGCGTTGATTCCAGTAAGACCTCCATCGACTCTTTGAAGATCGGCCAGGCTCCTCGAACAATCGCACCGACCACCAGCAAGCTCACGAACGGATCCAGGACTGTCCAGCCTGTCAGAAAAATCGCTGCACCGCTGACAATGACACCGAGCGAGACCCACGCATCTCCCACCATGTGCCAGAATGCGCTTCGAATGTTCAGATCGTCTTTCGCTCCCTGTTGGAGCAACAGGGCAATCCCGAGATTGGCCACGAAACTGACGGTCGCGACAGCCATCACCCATCCACCGTCGATGGGAACCGGCTCCAGGAGTCGTGTCACGCCGACGAGCGCGATGCCGAATGCGGTCAACAAGAGGATGAAACTGTTGAGAAAGGCCGCGATGATGCCGGCGCGATGGTAACCAAAAGTCCGAGTTTCCGATGCTGGCCGGGCGGTGAGGAGATGGGCATAGAGGGCGAGGAAGAGCGACCCTTGGTCGACGAGGTTGTGGCCTGCGTCACTCATGAGTCCGATGCTATTGAGTAGCCAGCCTCCGACAAACTCAGCCGCAATGATCACGGCATTGATGGCCAAGGCCAGTTGGAGCCGCGATCGAAGATGTGCATACGAAGCCAATGCCGTCATGAATGACAGTTTCGCACGGGAGACGCGACGCAGCAAGTCTTGCCGAAGGTTTCCATCAGGGGACAGGTTTGACGACCAACTTTTTCCGAGTAGCGACGCGGCATTTTTTCTCTCCGCATTGCCGATCCGTGTAGGCCATTTGATCCGTCGCTGCGCAAGAGCGGTCCGAGCCCGTGCCGAAAAATGTTCCGGCAATCGGGAAAGAGCCGTTGATGAGTAGACCCGCAAACTGCCCATTTTTGTTGGATCGTGGATGTTCCTATTGAACGGAAGCGATATTCATCAATGACTTGTGTTCCTGCCCGCGACCTAATCGGGGAATATTGGGTCTGGACTAGAAAGGGGTTTTGTTATGAGAAGGGAATGATCCACGGTATCGTTGTTGCTCTACCAGAGTGTGAAGACCGCTTCATAATCTGCCTCAATGAGGAACGATCATGGCGCCCTCGCAAATCCCGGGCAGAGACACAGATCCACAATCGGTCTCCAATTTCACCCTTGCTCAAGTGACCTTGGAAGCACTGCTCATGCCCAACAGCAAGGCCGAGGAGGGGCAGTTGCGAATGATGCAGGACGGCCTGCAGGAGGAGCTGGATGATGATCCGTTGGGGCCTGCCAGAGGTATTGGGAATGGGCTGCGCCTCGGCGTCACACTGTGGAGCTTCATCGCACTCGTTGTCCTCTTGATGCGATAACCAGCCCCAATCTAGCCTCAAATCCCTTATCCCCTCAGACTGCGTGATTCTTCCCCGTCCGGATGTGTATCTCCGTTGTCTTGTGTGGTCTCAATCGCATTTTCGACATTATGATTATGCGCGTATTTGTATGCAATGGAAAGAAAGAGTCGCTTTCAAAGGGGCGGAAGCCTTTTGAAAGAGCGAATGAATGGTACGCATGGGGCAAGGGAATTTTGATGGATGTGCGATGAATCATTCGAAACGGAACGACCTGCGATGAAGCAGATGGTGTTCTCAAGAGTTCTGTCGCTTTGTGCGGTTGTGTCTATCTTGGGGTCTACTGATCAGCCTCTCAATAGATCCATGATGAGGTGGGTCAGCTGTCACGAGTAATTGACGGACAGAGGACCGTCTCGACCTCTAGGTTAAGATGCAGTCGAGGTGATGTTCCCCATCTCATACACCGATGAAATATATATATACTTCAGGCACTTCCCGGCTCCTTTGCTTGACTCGCCTCCAATCGTTTGTTATAAGCCTTCCGTATATACGAGGGAGTGTTGGAGAGGTGTATGAAGGGAGAGTATGGCAAGATGTCGGTTTTTCGCCCCTCTCAGTGCTGTCGTGCAAGCTTTAAAGATCCATGAATATCATTAAGGCGTTATTTAACCGACTCTCTGACAGTCTGCTCTCGACCGTTCAGGGACGACTCGATCCCACGACGGAGTTTACCCCTGTCGCTCCGCTTCGATTGGTTTCGGACAAGCCTGTTGTCCTGCCTTTGTTGGATGCTTCCTCCGTCGCTCGCCGGCCCATCGGCCATGCCGTCAGTCAACCCGATGCCGTGGATGACGCGATCAGACGGAGTCAATCATGGTTCTTCAGTCGTCAACATGCCGAAGGGTACTGGGTTGCTGAGCTGGAAGCAGACACCACTCTGACCTCTGAGTACGTGATGCTGCGCCGATTTCTCGATCGGGTTGATCCTGATCGAGAGGTGAAGGCTGTCCGATACCTCAAGGCGATGCAACTCCCCGACGGCGGATGGCCGATCTACTATGGTGGCCCAGCGGAGATCAGCGCATCGGTCAAGGCATACTTTGCTCTTAAGTTGAGCGGGGTGTCGGCGGACGAACCGTTTATGGTTCGGGCCAAAGAACGGATTCTGGCGATGGGCGGCGTCCCGCAAGCGAACGTATTTACGAAAATCACGCTGGCCTTGTTCGATCAGTACGATTGGGAAGGTGTTCCCCATATGCCAGTCGAACTGATGTTGTTGCCGAAGAAGTTTTACTTCAGTATCTATGCGATCTCCTATTGGTCACGGGCCGTGCTCATTCCCTTGCTCATCGTATTTGCGCACCGCCCGGCCTGCCGGATTCCACGCGAACAAGGTATCGACGAGTTGTACCCGATCCCGCGCGCGGAGATTCGCTATTGGAAATACCCTCCATTCAACAAGGATCAGGCCTGGTTCACCCCGCATAACTTCTTCGTGGTACTGGATGCGATGTTGAAACTGTATGACCGGATGCCCATGCGGGTGTTACGAGAAAAGGCGTTGCATAAAGCAACCTGCTGGATGGTGGATCATCTCAAAGGGTCCGGGGGACTCGGTGCCATTTATCCGGCGATGGCCAACTCCATCATGGCACTTGAATGCCTAGGCTACGATGCTGATGACCCGCTGGTCGTCAAGGCACTGCGCGAGATCGAAGAGTTGGAGGTCTACGATTCCGCGATGATCGACGGTGAAGTCGTCCCCACTCTTCATCTCCAGCCCTGTTTTTCTCCTGTTTGGGACACCGCGTTGCTCATGAACGCTCTGGTCGAGGCGGGGGTGTCACAGGAGCATCCTGCACTCCAAAGGGCGGGCAGGTATCTCATGTCCAGTCAAACCAAGGCGGTGGGGGACTGGATTATCTCCTCGCCAAACGCGGAACCGGGTGGGTGGTACTTCCAGTTTGAGAACGAATTGTACCCTGATGTTGACGATTCTGCCGTGGTCATCATGGCGCTCTCCAAATTGAAGATCCCGGGCCAGGAAGGGGAACTGAACGATTCCATTCGTCGTGGCATGCGATGGGTGCTGGCGATGCAGGGTTCCGACGGCGGTTGGGGCGCATATGATAAAGACAACAATCGTGTTGTCTTTAATTATATTCCGTTCGCGGACCACAAGGCGTTGTTGGATCCCAGTACCTCCGATTTAGCCGGGCGATGTCTGGAGATGCTCGGAGCATTAGGATACGACAAGAGCCATCCGGCCGCCGGACCGGCCTTGGCTTTTCTGAAGAAAGAGCAGGAGGAAGACGGCAGTTGGTACGGACGGTGGGGAATCAATTACATTTATGGGACTTGGTCTGTCTTGGCCGGGTTGAGAGCCATCGGTGAAGATCTCTCCGCACCTTCTATTCGCCGAGCGGTTGCTTGGCTGGAATCGAAACAGAATCCTGACGGTGGGTGGGGTGAGTCCTGTCTCTCCTATACGGACGGTCTGGAGCATCACGGTACAGGGAAGAGTACGCCCTCGCAAACAGCATGGGCGTTGATGGCCCTGATGTCGGCCGGAGCGATTGATTCCTTCAGTGTCGCGCGGGGAGTGCAATTTCTCCTTCGCCGTCAAATGAAGGATGGATCATGGGAGGAAATTGCTCATACCGGCACGGGATTTCCGCGTGTGTTTTATCTTCGGTATCATTGGTATTGCCAGTATTTCCCGCTGTGGGCTCTGGCGATGTACCGTAATCTCCGGTCTCGTGGGAAGATGCGGGCAGACGAACTTCGACATCAGATTCAAGGAACTGACTCTTACCGGTCCAAGCATTGACGCCCGCCGGTTCTTTTTCCTCGCTAGCATCGGATGCTGTGCCGCTTAAGCGAATTGCGATCTTTGCCGCCACTCCATGGGAAATGGGCGCGATTCAGTCGGCCTTCCCTCCCGGAGTTCAACGACGAATCGGTGGGCTCTCCGTTCCCGTACACACCATCGTGGACAGGGAATATTGGCTTGCGCAGACCGGTGTAGGTCTGGAGAAGGCACAGCGAAGCGCCGCTCAACTACTTGCCGGCCAATCCTTCAGTCTCGTGATATCGACGGGATTTGCCTGTGCACTCATCGCGGCTGATATAGGAGCCATATTGATAGGCCGCGAAGTGGTGCATAGGGGAGAGCGCAGCGAAGAGCCATCACAGGCGATCGAAGTGCCGGGGGATGACCGCAATCTCGCCTTGGCGTTTGTGGATGCCATGGTGCCCTCCGCGCATATCGGACGGTTTGTCTCGGCTGATCGTGTGATCGGCAGTGCTCGGGACAAGCGAAGGTTTGCGCTGAACACTCAGGCAATCGGCCTCGATATGGAAAGTTCAGCCTTGGCTGTTCAAGCCCAACGGGCGCAGGTTCCCTTTGTGATCATCCGATCTGTTTCGGATCTTCTGGACGAAGATCTTCCGCTTGACTTCAATCTATTTCTCAGGCCCACTGGGTGGCTCAGAGGTATCGGTACCGTTGTGGCCGCTCCTTCATGCCTCTTGGGTCTCGGCCGGCTTCGTCGACAGAGTCTGGTCGCAGCGGAGGCCTTGACGGCCTTTTTCCGAAGTTATACGACGGCGATGGCGACCGAGGGGCAGAAGAAGGACTTCTCGTCGACTTGACCATGACGCTACTCGAACTCGTGGGCCGATGGGCTCTTACCTATGTGGCGGAAATGGGACGGATGCTGATCTTTGTGGCGGCGTCCTTCGCCTGGTTGGCGCGTCCGCCGTTGCGGGGCATGCAATTCGTCAAGCAACTCCACTTCATCGGCTACAAGTCGACGTTTGTTGTCGTGTTGACGGCGGCGTTCACCGGGATGGTGTTGGCCCTGCAAGGTTACTACACGCTGCGAAAGTTCGGCTCCGAAGGGCTGTTGGGATCCGCGGTGGCGCTCAGCATGATTCGCGAGTTGGGCCCGGTTTTGGCCGCGCTCATGGTGACGGCGCGCGCCGGTTCCGCTATAACGGCGGAAATCGGCATCATGCGGATCACGGAGCAGATCGACGCGCTCGACACCATGGCCGTCAACCCGCTCCAATACCTGATTGCGCCGAAACTCGTCGCAGGTTTGATCGGCGTGCCGTTGTTGGTTGCGATCTTCGATGTGGTGGGAATCTACGGTGGTCACCTTGTTGGGGTGGATCTGCTCGGTGTCAGCGCCGGTTCGTACTGGAACTCCATCGAGGCCGCGGTCGAGTGGAAAGACGTCTATGGCGGTATTCTTAAATCCATCAGTTTCGGTCTGATCGTGAGCTGGGTCAGTTGCTACAAAGGCTTTTACACCAAGATGAGCGCCGAAGGGCTCGGCACCGCCACGACAGAGGCGGTCGTGTTGTCATCGGTCTTGATTCTCATCTGGGATTATTTCCTGACGTCGTTGTTGTTGTAATCATGCTGAGGCTCGTGGGAGTCACGAAAATGTTGGGTGGTCAGCTGGTCTTGCGGGGCATTGATCTCGTCGTCCCTGCAGGAAAGCTCACGACGATCATCGGTCGGAGCGGTGAGGGCAAGAGTGTGCTGCTCAAGCATATGATCGGACTCCTCCAGCCTGATTCCGGACAAGTGTGGGTCGATGGGGTCGAGATTTCTCGGCTCCGCGGCCATGCGCTCAACGAGGTCCGGAAGCGGTTTGCGATGCTGTTCCAGGGGGCGGCGTTGTTCGATTCACTGACTGTTTTCGAAAACGTGGCGTTCCCCCTTAGAGAAAGACTCAGGATGAAAGGTCAGGAAGTGACCGCCCGCGTGGAAGAGAAGTTGGATCAAGTAGGCCTGGCCGGGATGGGACACAAGTTCCCTGCGGAACTCAGCGGGGGTATGCGGAAACGCGCCGGCCTGGCACGTGCGTTGGTGATGCAACCGGAGATCATGCTGTTTGATGAGCCCACGACGGGTCTTGATCCGCTGATGGCCAAATCGATTCATGATCTTATTACGAGCATGCAGCGGAAGTTCGGGTTCACCGCCGTGATGGTGAGCCATCAGATTCCAGAGATCTTTGGGATTTCCGATTATGTTGCCATGTTGAAACAAGGGAAGATCGCCGCGATGGCAGAGCCGGCTGAATTTCAACGGACGACCGACCCTGAAATCAGAGAATTCATCTCAGTCGGCGGGACGGTGCCGATGATGAAGGCGTTCGACGGATCATAGAGGAGTCTTTCGGTGGAAAAAGGCAAGCTCGAATTAATCGTCGGTGTGTTTGTGCTGGTCGGGATTGTCTGTCTAGGCTATCTCTCGATCAAGCTCGGCAAGTTGGAACTGATCGGTGGCGACGTCTACGAAGTGGATGCTCTGTTCAATTCAGCCACAGGGCTGAAAGCCGGAGCAACTGTGGAAGTCGCCGGTGTTGAGGTGGGTCGAGTCAAGACGATCCGTCTGAAAGAGGATCGAGCGATGGTATCACTGGCGGTCCAGACTGGGACGAAACTCTATTCCGATACCATCGCTTCGATCAAGACCCGAGGAATCATCGGAGAAAAGTATCTTGCGCTTTCGCCGGGTGGA
>PHGD01000123.1 GCA_011090425.1 Nitrospira sp. LK70
CTTGACTCCCGCCACAGCGTAACTTCACGTGTTCGATAAAATGTTCGACGGAGGGGAAGGCGACAATTGTCGTTACCCTTCCGTCGTTTCCGGTAAGAACCCTTACCCAAGCGTCGCCAGCTGCGACAGGTTCACGTCGAACGCGACGACCGGCATGGCGATCTGCCACCGTTCGAGGACTTCCGGATGGACTTCACCGATGACGCCGACCGGCTTGCCCGAGACGACAATGCAGCCCGCACGGCCTTCTAAAAAAGACGGATGCTGCACCGGCTCAAGACTGTACTCCTCACCAAGGTAGTAAAACAGGACATCGAGACTGGAATGGATTTCTGAGAAATGGGTGGTGGCGTGCGCGATCACAGCGCCCAAGACGGTTTCTGTTCGAGACCCCAACTCGTGGGTACTGTCGGGAATCGCCACATCACCGGCTTCGAAGAGACGATGGGGATAGAACGCCCGGCTCGAAGCGGCTTCGATGCGTAGCAAAGAAGGCAGCATCCATTGCCGGAGGCACGAGAAGCTCAACGACATGACATTGTCGACCTCGACCGTCCGTCCCCATTCGGTGCCATCGAGACGCATAAATTTTGAGTATTGGTCCGGTGAGCCGAGAATGTTCGAAATGATTTCCTGAAACCCGAGTCCCACCATTAATTCGCGGGATCGATCGGACACTTGTTCTATTCCAGATAGGCCTCCCACCGTAAATTGCACCGGCATGACGGGGGTAAACTCAGCATACCCGCGACTCATGGCGACATCCTCAACGATGTCCATCGTATGCATCATATCGTGTCGGTACGGCGGGAGCTTTGCATTCACCGATCCCTTTTTCGCCGACACACCGTACCCATACGCCTCAAGAGCTTGCCTCACGACCGTCTCGCCGAGTTCCTGGCCCAGCGCATGTTCAATCGCTTTGATTCGAATCGTTTTTGATTTCCCGAAATCTTGAGGTGTTTTCACCCGTTTACCCAGCATCGTGCCCGTCGGATATCGTATTTCCACCGGCTCGATGGTCGCACCACGGTCGGCCAAATTCGTCGAGAAGATGTTCAGTGAAAGTATCACCATGAGCAGATCCGTCCCGGTCACCTCGACGAAGAGTTCATCATCACCCACCCGTACTTCTCCGATTTCCCGGCTGTTAATGATCGGCGGGAACGATAACGGCTGATTCTTCGCATCGCGGAGGATAGGAAGCAGACTCTTGACGGCCAGAATAGGCCCGTACTCCAACCCTTTAGGATGAACCATGAGAATTTCGGACAGGGTCATCGCCGCTTCCATACCCAATGGGGTAAATCGCACTTCGTCCGGCTTCACCAGTTCATAAGTCACAGGAAATGTAATATTCCGCAGCTGGTAGATTCCGATCGAGACGGTCTTGCGCTTGCGCCCAAAGATGTCGGCCAGCTTCTCCTGCGTTTGAATCAGCTGAGCCAACCCCTTCTCGGTCACCCGATACCCCTTGGCCGTACAGGCTGCCACATACGGGCGCACTTGCTCCATACCGGGTTTCACGATCAGATAATGCGGTGATTTCGGTTCTTGAGCGAAGAAAGAATAGGGCTTCAGCCCGCCCTGTTGCTTGATGCGAATTTGTCTGGCAATCCCCTCGCAACACCAGAGGTCCGGCCGGTTGCTGTCTTGGAGCTCGATGCGTAACTCTCCGGTTTCAATGTTGTGCCCCTTCAGCTCGCCCTTGACGAGCATGAGCCACTCTTCCAACTGTTCGATCGAGACCGCTCGACTTGCAGTTCCGGCCCCGTTCAAAAGGGATTCCAAGTCGTCCTTGAAAACAGTGATGGTGGGCATGAGGTACTTAGAATGCTCCTCTGGTCGTGCGGATCAATTCCAAGTTATCAGTGAAGAGTTCGCGTATGTCATGGATGCCCAACGCCACCATCGCCATGCGATCGAGCCCCAACCCCCAGGCAATGACCGGCACGGTGACCCCGAGCGGCAACGTCACCTCGGGACGAAAGAGCCCCGCGCCGCCGAGTTCCATCCACCCCAGGCGTGGATGCCGCACATGCAACTCGACCGACGGTTCGGTAAACGGAAAATAGGCCGGCAAGAACTTCACTTCCTTAGCTTGTGCCACTTCCCGGGCAAACAAATTCAGGAGCCCCAACAGCGTCCTGAAGTTGATGTCTTCTCCCAGCACGATCCCCTCCACCTGAAAAAAATCCGTTGCGTGGGTGGCATCGACCTGGTCATAGCGAAAACACCGGGCAATCGAGAAATACTTCCCGGGAATGTTGGGAGAGGCGGCAAGCGTTCGAGCCGAAACCGCCGTGCCCTGACTCCGCAACACCAAACGTCTGGCGCGGCCAACATCAAAGGAATAACCCCAACCCGTGGAACCAGTTTCTGCGCCGTTCTCATGCACCTCGGCAACACGCGACAAGAACGGCTCGTCCACGGCGGTGGAATGGCTGGGCTCCTTGACGAAATAGACGTCATGAATGTCCCGGGCCGGATGGAATTGCGGCATATACAGGGCATCCATGTCCCAGAACTCCGTTTCGACCAACGCTCCCCGCATCTCTTGAAACCCCATGCTCACGAGTTTAGTTTTTACGGTATCGAGAAATTCTCGATAGGGATGCTTCTTCCCGGTTCCGATACGAGGCGGACGAAGACTGATCGTGTACTTTCTAAATCGTTTCTGACGCCAACTCCCATCCTTCAACAGGTCGGGAGTCACCTGCGATACCTCCTCAGCCACCCCTTGCTTCAACAGTTGTTCGGCCGCGCTTGCGCCATCCGTGGATAATATGAATGAGCGGGCCACTCGCTCGTCTATCCGAAACGGCTCTTTAGCATTGCCACGTTTCACGGCAAAGTCTTCAATGACCTGCCGATGGGCTTCCGTGAAACTCTTCAGCTCCTTCGGCGAGTCATGGATTTCTCCCAGGAGCGTTCGGATTGCCTCAGTCGTCGGACTCTGACGTCCGGTCGTTTCGACACAGCCTCCTTGAATGATCAGGAGCGCCCCTTCCTTCTTGAGTCGTCCGACGGCTTTGCTGACATCGGAAGGATCGAGTCCTCCTTGGGCCTGAAGATCGGGAATGGTCAGTCGCGTCCCTGTGCCGGTTGCTTCGCGCGCGGCAGCCAGAACTCGCTCGAGAGGCGAAGCAGTCCGGTAATACTCCTCCCCAATCTTCGTCAGCGACACCATGGGAGTCACAGTCTCTGTCTGGATTGCGATCAGCGATTTGGCAAGCAGCCATTCCACAGCCATGCTGAGTTGCGAAGGCTCTAATTCAGCTGCTGCGGCCAACTGCTCGCTGTCCAAAGCGGTTCCAGGCAGCCCTGCACCCAACGTTGTGAGGACTTTGACTTCGAGAGGATGAAGGCTGTCGATGACTGTGGAGATGTCCACCATCAATGGCCTATCGATTGACCGCTGCGCGGGGCTCCGGTTGAACGACTGTCTCTGCGACTGCTCGCATGGCGGCGATCGTCGCCGTATAGTCGTGTTGAGAAAAAATAGCAGAACCTGCCACAAGAGCCGTGGCGCCGGCAGCCACGATTTCCCTTGCATTGTCCACCTTCACGCCGCCATCTACTTCAAGCAGGGCCCGGCTGTTGATCCTGTCCAATAGCGTCCGGGCTTCGGTGATTTTCTTGAGTACCGATGGGATAAATGTCTGCCCACCGAATCCTGGATTCACCGACATGATCAACAGCAGATCGACATCTTCCAAGATCTCTTGGAGCAACGAGAGGGGAGTGGCAGGATTTAACGTCACTCCGGCCTTGACTCCCCGTTCCTTAATCAACTGTATCGTCCGATGAAGGTGCGGGCAGGCCTCGACGTGGACAGTGAGATAGTCGGCGCCTGCCTCAGCAAACTCAGGGATGAAGGCATCGGCGTTGGTGATCATCAAATGAACGTCGAGCGGTAGCTTGGTGACTTTTTTCAGGCTTTCGACGATGGGCGGCCCCACCGTCAGGTTCGGAACGAAATGACCGTCCATCACATCGACATGCAGCAGGTCGGCACCCGCTCGCTCTACGGCTGCAACTTCGTCGGCCAAGCGCGCGAAATCCGCAGAAAGAATCGAGGGCGCGATGTAAATCGGATGACCCATCACTCGTTCCTCCGCAAGCGGATGGCATAAAAACCGTCCATCCCGAAGCTATTACCCATAGTGGAGAGCGCCCCTCGGTCTGTCACAAAAGGAAGCGCGATGGTGGGAAGCCACGGAGCCACGGATTCACGCATCCATCCAGGATAGACCTGGCAAAAACGGCTCACGACCTCTTCGGTTTCTTCCGTTTCCGTCGAACAAACACTATAGACCAGCACTCCGCCCGGTCGCAAGCAAGTAGCCACGGAGGCAAGGATTTCGCCTTGAAGTTTCTGGTGCCTGGCGAACGCCAAACTGTCCTTCCGCCATTTCGCTTCAGGATGCCGACGCAACACACCCACGCCGCTGCAAGGGGCATCCACGAGGATACGATCGAACAGCGGCTCATCATGCAGACTCGATCCCTGCGCAATCATTCCAGACCATTCGGACGGATTTCTCACATCGCCGACGATCGGCACGACGATCTGAAGGCACAATCTTCCACAATTCTGTCGCAGCAGGTCTATCCGGGAAGGCTTTCGATCCATCGCATAAATCGTTCCGCGATCGCCCATGAGTTCGGCAAGGTGCGTCGTCTTGCCGCCCGGAGCGGCGCAGGTATCCAGCACGGTTTCGCCCGGCTGAGGATTAAGGATCGGAGGAATGAGTTGAGCCGCCTCATCTTCCACATAGAAATCGCCCGCCTCGAACCCCGGCAACAACGTGACATCTTGGCCTTCTTCCAGGACGACTCCCACCGGGCTGAAAATAGCAGGACGAGCAGCCACCCCGTCTTGTCCCAAACGCTCCAGGAACTCTTCCCTGGTCAGTCGATTGGAGTTCACCCGAAGCGTGACGCTCGGGACCCTGCTGCTTGCTTGACACACAGATTCTGCTTGTTCAAGCCCCATTCGATCAAACCACCGTTCCGTCAGCCATTCAGGCATTCCATACCGGACGGACAGAGATCGAGCCGGCTGCTGGGCTGGATCTGGAAAAGGCGGCGCCGGTACACGAGTGAGATTGCGCAGGACTCCGTTCACCAACCCACTCCAATCGCGTCCCAGTTGTTTGGCGTAAGATTTCGCCAGCCGGACGGATTCATTCACCGCTGCTGAAGCAGGGATGCGATCGAGAAACAACAGCTGGTAGGCGCCAAGCCGCAGCAGCAGTTGAACGACGGTAGGTAATCTGTGGACAGGCTTGGAGAGTACTGCGTCCAGTCTCCAATCGATCGTCTCTTGTCGCCGCAAGACCCCGTACACCAGTTCCATCAGCAGCGACCGGTCACGCGGCTGTAGAACCGACAACGCTCGTGTTTCGATCAACTCGTCGAGCGCGGCATTAGTTCGTTGACAGGAAACGAGGATAGAGAGCGCCGTAGATCGAGGAGATAGCATCCGCGCATCATGGTCTACCGTTTTTTCGTGAATCATAGTCGAGGCAAGGAGGTACCTGCTGTTGTAAAGCGAAGGATTATGCAGTCGGTGAGCCTAATTGCACACCGATCGTCATGCGGTGCCCAGCCAGGAATTGGGCTGCCGACATGCGTTTCGCGTTGGCAGTCTGGATTTCACGGATATCGAGAAGACCATCGCCTGTCGCCACCACGATCGACTGCTTATTCACGGCGACGATCGTTCCTGGACTCTCAGTGGCTCCACTTGAGTACGGAACCGCTTTCCATATATTCCAACGTTCCTCTCCGAAAAATGTATAGGCTCCTGGCCATGGAGAAAGCCCTCGCACGCGATTCGCCAGCGCCGTTGCTGTCATCCTCCAATCGATCAGGCCGTCTTCCTTTTTCAAGAGCGGCGCCAAGGTCGCCTGCCCATCATCTTGCTTCCTCGGTATCAATGTCCCGGCTTTCAGTTGTGTGATCGTGTCGACAAGCAGTCGCCCCCCCAACTCCGCCAGACGAGGCGCCAATGTCCCTGCCGTGTCGTCAGGCGAGATTTCCAACTTATCCTGAAGCAGCATCGGCCCCGTATCCATTCCTTCATCCATGAGCATCGTGGTAATACCGGTTTCGGTCTCGCCGTTGATGACAGCCCACTGCACAGGAGCTGCACCACGATATTTCGGCAGCAGTGAGCCATGTACATTCACACAACCCATCGGGGGAAGGCGAAGAATCGGTGTATGCAGAATACGTCCGTAGGCTGCGACGGCAATCAGATCCGGCCGCCAGGTTGAAAGGACCTGCAAGAATTCTGGCGTGCGGATTTTGAGCGGCTGCAACACAGGAATCCCGGCACGCTCTGCCAGGAGCTTCACGGGCGGAGCGACGAGCTGCTGTCCTCTTCCCTTGGGTCGATCGGGCTGTGAAATCACTCCGATTACCTGGTCATCAGATCGGAGGAGTGCTTCGAGCGAGGGCAGGGCGAATTCCGGTGTGCCCATGAAGACAATACGCATGCTTTCGCTTTAGCATCGCAGCGGCGAGAATGCAATCGTGTACCCTCTTAACTTGACTTGCCGTTCAGCCCTTTGTTAGCATTCCCTCGCGGGGTGGAGCAGCCTGGTAGCTCGTTGGGCTCATAACCCAAAGGTCAGAGGTTCAAATCCTCTCCCCGCAACCAAACTCTTACTCTACTCGTCTTCTCGTCAGCCTGATTCAATACCAGCCGCTGCAACGGAACCAACGGACTCGTCCGTTCGAGACCCATTACATACACAAGAACGTAGGGGGGCTGGCTCGGATCGGAAGGCATGGGTGCGCCCTTTTTCCGTGACGCTTCTCCGGGGGAATATCGAGGCCGCGCGAACCGGGGAGAAAGCCGATTCATCGGGAGCGACCCTAGCGGCCTCGCGACGACTATACCCCGGATGCACGAAAAAGCAAAACCGGACAGATTCGTCTTGCGCCGTCGTTCACACCCTCCCTACAATGCTCTCTTCACGCTTCGTTTCTTATCATCGTGGGGAAGCAGTGGAACGTGAGCTTAAGCAACTACGGGTCATGGTCGATTCTGTACTACCAAAGTCTTTGGAGCTGGAAAGCATCGACGTGGTCATCGGAAGCCTCATATGAAGGGCAGACCGCAAACTTCAAGGCTGTCATTCGAGTTCATCAAATTTACGATGATCCTGTAGAAACAGCGGGTTGGGTCTACGAGCTAACAAAGCAGGTTCGCGCGGTATGGGGACCGGATGAGATCTATGTTGAAGTTATCCAGAAAGCAACTGACAATGCCGTCTAACTTCGCACTTGCTTACCCACTCGGCGGACCTGAAAAAAGTGAAAGGGGTGACGTGGCAGCGCCACCCCATCGCGATTCACGCGAATTGAACAGGAGTGCCTTTCTGCCGAATTAGCGCACGAAGGGGCTGGCGGCCACGCACAATGGCCACATAAAGGACTGAAAAAGCAAATGGTTGTGACTCCTCAACTGTGGATCTTAGCTTCATCGAGTGGACACCGACGGATACTGCTAGTTCAAGAGAAAGCATTCGCTCGATGAGGGGCTGAAGGCATTTCTCAGCATCACGTCGTTGTATCGGCTCCAAATCACTCCAGATTTCACCGTAGTCCTTCGCCACTTGTTCCAATTCGGCAATCGAGTCTGCCTGATCGTCGTTGAATGTGCCGACCCGTTGAAAGTGATACGCGTGAGTGCCAAAAAGCTGACACAGATCGGCAGCCTGTCCTAAAGGGCTTAACTCGATCACAGAGTATTTTGCGCGGAACTCCGCAAGCGCTTCCTCTTGGCTATCCTTTGAGAGTTGGTCAATGGTGATCTCGAAGGCATTGGCTAAGGCCTTCAGAGTCTCAAGGGCAAGTTTTTGCCCACTCTCGGCTCGCTGTATCGTCCTGACATCAATTCCCGCTACAATGGCCAACTCTTCCTGCGTCCAATGGCGTTCTTCTCGGTGTTGACGGATATTCTTTCCAACGATTTTTGGATCCATGGTATGCCCTCCTTTTGAAAGGCAACCCTACGCGCACCAGTGTTGTTTCACCACGACACGAACCCGACAGTGATATGACAGCAGCTCTTAACTCCGAAGCATCTCCTCGCGCAAGAGTGTGTAGTCGTTTGGTCCTTTTTGAGTAAAGAGGTACTGAACTTGATCGCATAAAATAGTTGCGACCTCATCGGCGAGTGTAAACTTCTCAGGTGTGAGATGAGCCGTAAAGACGGATTGAAGCTCATCAAGCCGGAGAAGGCTGTCCACCTCGAACAATCCAGCTCGTTTAGGCAAAAACATCAATTGGGGATATTCCATCTTTCGGACTCGATCTATGAACTCAGGGCTGAATTCCGCACGGCCCGTCACTGAATCAGCCAATCCAAAGACTTGCGCTACGGAACAGCGCCGCCGATGGACGCGCCCCCGATAGCCTTGGTTGATCGTTAAGGGGATGGGCATTTCAGGCTGAAGGACAACAACTGGCCTTCGTTTAGCTCGCACAACAAGGAATTCTTCGTTGCTTTCGAGCTTCGGTACCTGCAGGGGCAAACTGCGATGGAAGGCATCCTGACCTGCCGCATGAATTTGGAATCTCGTCGCAAGCGTTCTTGTAGGCTCGGCAGGGTCAAGAACCGGGCGACAAAACTGAAGGTCTTCGTGTGGGTAGTAGGCGTGCGTCCAGCAAATTCTACCGAATCTTAGCGGACTTCTTTCCTCTAGGGGTAGCTCTTTGTAGTAGTTTGGCTCGAAATATTCATCGATGAACATGGAGGATTAGGTGAGAGTCTCCTCCAACTTTGAGATGGCTTGGAAAAATTCATTGTCATAGCGCGGCGGCGTAAATGGTAACGATATAGACTGTTGGGTTTTTAGCTGCTGTTGGTGCTCAGCGATAACCCGACGCATGCGTGCAATATCTTTTGGTGAAGTATTGGAGGAACTTCGGGCATATTTAACCGGCTGTTCGGTTGGGACAAGACTGAAGTCCAGCGGAGTGTTTCGCACCGCATTCTCCATGGGCTCGGTTCGGAAATACACGTGGTCCAAGATCTCCCCCACCGAACGTTCCACCCAGGCATTGAGGACTCTTTTTAACGCTCCTTCATCTCGAATGTTCGTCAGTACGGCATCAATCTCAATGGGCTCCGCCGGGAGATAGTTCGTGCTCTCATGTTCAGGATGGGTGCTTGACTTCGGTACGAGCCCGCCCTCACGCACTAGCTCATCAAGAATCGGGGCAAATTCGTTCGTCCACGGCCCAAGATGGAAAAACTTCCAAGAAAATTCAGTGAAGGTGCGTCGATGAGTTCGATAGTACTCAACGTCAAATAGGTAGAGCAACTTCAGAAGCTTTATCTTGCTGAGGTAGGCGTCCTTCTCGCGCGCGAAGGTCGCAATTGCCTGAATCAATGGATAGACGGCTTGATTGCTCATTGCTTCCCGGAGGAAAGAATCCTCCTCCGATTAGTGTATCAAACCACGTAGGCGTCCAACGTAAGGCAGACCACGATGGTCCTTGATAGCCCTACCGAAAGTCAATCCCCTCAGTACTAGAGTCCCGATTCACGCTGTTAAGGGAATGGTCACGGTTGGGGGGTTAAATCGCGACCGAATCTCCTCCCCGCAACCAAGTCTCACCTTTCGTCAGAATCCACAGTAATTCTTGTCTTGCTCGTCGCTAGTTGTGCCGCCTTGAGAGACTCGCTTATTCGAAACCCGTTACATTAAAAAGTAGAGGGCTGGTCCGGATGTCCGAACCAGCACTCTCACTGCTGCCCCTGGGAGTAGGGCTACAGATTTTAGAGTCTTTGGTACCCTAGTACCCCGCCTTGGCGTTGGGGTTCACCTGGCTGGGGAACGGATCCAGGAGCGCTTCGACGCATTGCTCCAAATCACGTCCGCCAGATTCGACATCCGGCTCACGATCTGCGTCGCTACCCCGCCCGCGGCCCCGAACAACCCGCACCAAGAGACGTCGGTGCCGACACAATGCCAACGGACATGCCCCGGATGAGGATATGTCAGGTAAGTTGCCGACGGAATTCCTAACCAGCAGGACACTGTATTCGAAGGTATCACCCACTCACACAGGAGCTTAGAGCGAAGAACGCAATTGGGACGATGATAAATGCAGCAACTCTCTGGTAGCGTTATCAAGCAGTCACATGTGCTTCTCTCCGTTGCTCGATGTGCTTCCTGACCCTCGCCGGCAATGCTTGTTCTGCAAGCCGCAACTCATAGGTCTTCTGTAGATTCATCCAAAACTCAGATGATCCGGTCGCATGCCGTTTTTGATCATGGTGTTGGGCCAGTTAAGTTGCGGCCACTGCGCTTGATCGCCTTGCTAGCTTCGCTCGAACTGTGCCGAAACGCTGTCCGCGCGGCGCCTGCTTCACAGTCACTTCCAGATCCTGCCCCAGCAATGAGAGAAAATGGACTAATCGCTCGACTGAGAACCCGGCCATCTGTCCTGTGAGGAGCTTGGACACTTTAGCCTGGTCAACCCCAAGGTGTGAAGCGGCCTCGGTCTGCTTCCAGCCTCGACTCCGGACCGTTTCCTGAAGGGCTTGCAGTAAACTGCTCTTCAGAATGAGTTCAGCGGATCGTTCTTCCGAAAACCCGAGGTCTCGAAAGATGGTGCTTCCGGGTTTCCCGTGGGTAGGGTGAACGGATAGGATGGTCGGCCGAGGAGGAACCGACCATGCAAGACACCGCACTCTATCAGTACCTGTTGGGCCTGCAGTCGCCGTGGACCGTGAGTCGCGTGAACCTGGACGT
>PHGD01000198.1 GCA_011090425.1 Nitrospira sp. LK70
AGGCAACCGGTTAGGCCGTATGGAACCCAGGGCCATCAAGCGACGACCAAAACCCTACCCACTACTCATCAAGCCCCGTGCGATCGCCAGAAAGGACGTCCGGAAATATGGCCATCCCAAGAAGCTTAAGTAAGTGCCATTCGGGTCGAGGGTGTTTCTAGCCATTGAAACGACCCAGGCCACCAAATCCAGCCAGGTTTCTTAACCAGAAAGCCTCTCCCTCTCATTCGCCTCTTCGTCGTGTGTGATAGTCTCTCCACTCAATGACGACGTGTTCTCATCAGACCGGTATTGTTGCGATTGCCCTGTTCAAACTCGTGAAAGGCGTATGGTTGTTGCTTATAGGGTTGGGTCTGCTGAATTTAATGCATGGGGAAATAGCTACGCTCTTTTCTCGTTCGATCGAAGCGCTCCATGTGAATGCCGACCCTCGGATTACTCATGCGCCGGTGCTGAAAATGGATGCCGCACAGCCGCAGGATCTTGCATTTCGGCTGAGCCGGGCATAGCGTATCGCTCGGAGGGTGGCATATGGCAAATTCTGGTCAGTTTACCATCGAGTTGGAGCAGGAAGATGACGGCCGCTGGATCGGTGAGGTGCTGACCTTACCTGGTATGATGGCGTATGGTCAGACTCGGGCGAAAGCTCTCGCAGCGGTGCAGGCTTTAGCGCTTCATTCGATGGCGGATCGCCTTGAACATGGAGAAGCCCTTCCTGACGAGTTCTTGAACGTCTCTTTCCTTGCTGCGTGAGCCGGTGGCCTTCCACCAGCGCTTCTCGGGTTCTTGCCGCTCTTCTTCGAATCGGCTGGACAATCAAACGAACAACCGGGTCTCATCGGGTACTGGCGCGGACTGGCATGGATCGATTGGTGTGGGGCCTAGAGCAGGTACCGGTCGATGTTGAGTGCTCCGTGAAAGACGCCGATGATATCGATCGCTTCTGAGTTCTTGATCAGGTAAGCAATACGATAATGTCCGTGAAGCAGAATACGGATGTGTCGGTCTGGCTTTTGCCAGTAGCGGTATCCTGATTCTGGAAATTTGCGAAGGATCTCGGCTTTCAGATAGATGGTTTCGATAGTTCGGGTTGCAGCGGAGGGATTATCGAGTGCGATGTAATCGTAGATGTCACGCAGCCATCGTTCGGCTTCAACGGTCCATGTCAGCTCTGCCATGTCTTGATGCGGCGCCCCATCTAACTCTCGGAGAAGCTCGTCATAGGAGCTGTCATCCGGCTGATCTTGAAGGATCTTGGCGATCTGTTCTTTTGCGGAGGGCATGAGCACCTCTGTGTGAGAGACATCGATTCCCAATAGTCGACAGGGACAAGGATAGCGGTAACCCCCATGTTTTACAAGCGACTAAACGCCAATCAGGCTGGACAAATTATGATGTGTTAGCTGCGTGCGATTTTCGTTCGTCGGTGCGGACCCTTGGCAGGGCGCATTCTCTTTGAGATGAGCGGAAAGTTCTCCGGATGTCTGATGGATTCGACGGCGAGATCCACGTCGAGATCCGGCCAGTAGAGATGATGGGGCTGTGGCCATTCCATCCGTACGATTTCTGCAATAGAGGCGTCCCTAAACCAGGGAAAGTCCTTGAACGCAACAAACAGTTCTTCATTGGCCAGAAGCAGCCAGAAGCCATGCTTAGAGATGTTGGTCACCTCAGCTCCCGAAATGTGTCTGCCAAGCGCATCCTCATGCTCCTCGATTAAGGCCTTGGCTGCCCGAATCTGCCGGGCCGTCATGCCTGAATTCTTTGCCAATTCAACGGAGGGATCGAGCCAAAATTTAGCTTCCCCCCGTTCAGAATACACATGAATGTGTATTCGTGTTTCCTCACGAGAAAAGAAGTAAAACCGAAATCCTCCTGCCCTGAAAACTGTTGGACTCAGTCGTGCCCTCGTTCTATCTTCTGTAGCCCAGGAGTAGCTCTGCCGCCTGCCGTGCGCGATTCGACAAAGCGGCGGACTTGACATCGAAACGAGTTTACTCGTCTTCCCAGAAATTCCGCAATGGTTCCTCAGGATGAATTGGCACAAAAGATTTTTGCCATTGCCGGCACCTACCCCAAGCTTGAGTGGATCTCGCTGACGATGCATCTGGCTGATCGAGCGGCTGAGTTGCGTGCCCGCTACCGCCTCAGCACGCCTGATGCCATACACTTAGCGACTGCCATCGGCTCTAAAGCCATGCGCTTCTACGGAAATGATCGCGGATTGCGGCGAGTCAAGGAGATTGAGTGCATCATCGTCGAGGACCTCGTCTAGGCTCACCGTTTTTCTATGTGACGTCGAGATCTCCTCGGTCGTACCTGTTTGTGCGAATCAGTCTGAGGTGGCTACGGGCAGCTCAGTGCGCGTCATCTGAGCGTGTTTTCCCCCAGAACAGCGAATAGACATAACTCTGGTACGCCACCACGAGCAGGAAGCCGATTCCGAACCAGGCAAACCCGGCTGTTAACCCATAGGAATCGGTGGTGGCATTGAACACCGTGAGGCTGAGCGTCGGATCGGTTGTTGAAACCAAAATGAAGGGATACATGCCGAACATGACGCTGGCGAGCATCAGCAAAATAAATGCACTGGAGGTCAGAAAGGCGGCGCTGTCACGTTGTCGTTGCCGGAGGTACAGACTGGATCCGAGCGCGAAGAGGCCACTGAATGGGACAAGATATTCCATCGGATGGCCTGCGAAGTTGAGACGCAAGCTTGGTTGAACGATAGGGACGGCAGTTACGGTAAGCACAGTGCACCCAGCCGAAACCCACCCCATGACCCAGGCGGTCCAGGCGGCCCGCTTATGCAAGGTGCCTTCTGTATTCATTGCGAGATAATTCGCTCCATGGAAGGCGAGGATCGACACAGTCGCCAGTCCCAGCAACACTGTGAACCAATCCAGGATACCTGGCTCCGGTCCAGGCAGAAAATCCGTCCAAAACGGGACGAAGAAATACCCGTCATGGTTTAAGGGTACGCCACGAATCAGATTGCCCAGCGCCGCGCCGAAGACAAAAGCCAAGAGCAAACTGGCTGTTGTAAAGGCCGTATCCCAAGCCTGTTTCCACAGCACATGATCCACGTGCGATCGCAATTCCAGCGCGAGACCGCGAAAGATCAGCAACCACAGCACAAGGATCAGTGCCAGATAGAATCCGCTGAATCCGGCGGCGTAGGCCTTAGGATAGGCAAAGAAGAGGACAGCGCCGGCGGCGATCAACCAGACTTCGTTCGCGTTCCACAGTGGGCCGATGGAGGCGAGCACCGTTCGGCGTTCCGCTTCGGTCCGAACGACGAACGGATAGACCATGCCGACACCAAAGTCGAATCCATCGAGGACAATGAAGATGGCCAACATCAGTGTGACGACGATAAACCACAGGGTTTCCATTAACCATCCCTTCGTTCACGCGGGATACGTGGCTTGTGAGTCGATCGAACCTGGTCCACGTCGAATCCTGTTGCCGAGAAGAAACACAAACAGCAACCCGAGCAGCAGATACAGTCCCAAGAATCCAATCAAGGTAAATAAGGCATTCCCTGAATGAACAAGCGGAGATGTGCCATGGGCGGTGCGCAACAAGCCGTACACGAGCCAGGGTTGCCGTCCCAGCTCTGCGGTCATCCAGCCGGCCGAGGTGGCGATGTAG
>PHGD01000124.1 GCA_011090425.1 Nitrospira sp. LK70
ACCCCATTATGTGCCAAGAGCTCCTCCAAATCTCCTAACATCGAGTCTCGAGCCACAATGATGAGGGTTCTCATTTGCGTACCATCCATCGGTTCACATCCCTTTCGTCTAACAGGCTGCAGCAAGACCTCCGTTCATCCTACGAGAGCCTCAGGACGAACGGAGCGCTCGTTGAATGCACTCACGCTTTTCTTCTGCGAAAGATCATCCTCTGACGATCAGCCTCCTTCCGAATCCAACGAGCGAGGCTTCCGATCAACCCTCTATCTCAGTGACAGGTCACGGCTCAATTCCTGGGTCAGCGGATCACCATACGTGCCCGTGGTCTCTCCATCATACGGATAGCGGTCACGCTCCTGGGTACTCCGCCGATCAGTCGCGTTGGTCTGCCGGTAGTTGACGGCCTCCTCTTCGCACACGCACCCGCCACCGTAGGTTCTTGACCATCGATTCTGCTCCTCTTCTCCGTCCGGGCCGGCCGCAGGTGCAAAACCTCATTGGCGCACCGAGGGCTTGGTCAGATCGTTGTACAAATGGTTATTCTCCGCATGCCCATTGATGATCCCGCCGGCCCCGCCGGCGGGCGTCGATTTATCAATCTTGACATATTGGAACGTCCCAAACGGTTGAATCTGGTCGTCCGAGGGCAATTGCTGGCGGTTCCACCCTCCGCCCAGCGCACGGACGAGGGCGACGGAGGAGCGCAGCAGTTCGGCCTTGATTTGCACCGCGTCGATGCGTGCCAGCAGCGTCTGCAGCTCGGCGTAAATGACTTCCAAGCTGGACGCCAGGCCGCCCTGGTACAGTTCCATGGTGAGATTCTGCGTTTTGAAATACGCGCCCACGGCGGCGTCCTGCCGATCGGCCGCAAGGGTCAGGCGGTTCGTCAGGGTCAAATTGTTCTCAACCTCGCGAAACGCGTTGAGCACGGTCGACCGGTACAGATCCTCCATTTCGCGATAGGCTGCCCACGCCTGGTTCAACTGGGCGCGACGATAGCCCCCTTGGAACACCGGGAGCGACACGGCGGCGCCATAGGCCCAGAAACTATTGGCCAGCTTGACCAGATTGAAGCCGTCTTCAAAGCCGCCATCCGCACGAAACGCGAGGTTGGGGAAAAACGCGGCCCGGGCGATCCCGACGGCGCGGCTGGCCTGAGCCATCCGGCGCTCACTGCCCGCGATGTCGGGCCGGCGCTCCAGCAAGGTGGCAGGCAGAACCCGCGGCACCGTAAAGCTGGCGACCCGCAGCTCATTGACCGGGTCTATCGTAAACGTGCTCGGCGTCACATTGAGGAGGATGGCGATCGCCTGTTCCGTCACTTGGCGTTGGGCTTGCACCTGCGCCAGTTTCGTCTGGGTACTGTAGTACAGCGATTCGACGCGGGCCACATCGAGGGCAGACGCGATCGCGCCGGCAAACTGAGATTTGACGAGGTCGAGCGTGCTCTTGTAGAGGTCGATCGATTGCACGTAGATGGCCGTCTGGGCGTCGAAGCCCCGGAGGAAGAAATAGTCCGCCCCGATCTCCGCTTGGAGGCTCAGGCGGGCGAGGCCCCAGTCGGCGGCCCGTTCTTGCGCGCGATAGGTCTCTATCTGAGCGGTATTGCGGAGCGCCGACCATAAATCGTACTCCCAGGAGGCCAGGCCGCCCAGTTCCATCGTGGCTTGCTGCAGCGGACTCTCCGGGGCTCGAAAGATTCGCTCAAACGACTGGCGCTGGTGCGACCCGCCGAACTCGATCCCGATCTGCGGCAGGTATTGCGCCCGGGCCTTCATCATGACGTTGCGGGCCTGCACGAACCGCTCAGCGGCGGCCTGGAGATCCGGATTGGCCTCCATCGCCTGTTCGACGAGCTTATCCAGCACCGGATCGTTATACGCTTTCCACCAATCCGGGCGCAGCTCCGTATCCGACGGCTTGGCCTCCACGAAGGGACTGGACCCATGCCAGGTCTCCGGTACGACGTATTGCGGCGGCTCATAGGTCGGCGCCAGATTGGCGCGCGGTAACCAATCACTGCACGCCGGCAGCAGGAGCGCCACCAGCACCAGGCTGCAGCGCTCCAGGTAGGCGCGAACAAGGCTCCACATCTCTGCTCTCGTTGGTCTTCTCATGGGTACACAGTCGCTCCAATCTCTCGACGCTCAGAGGTCATAACGGCTTCGCCGATGGTTCGTGCTTGGGTGCTGTGGCTTCCGGTGCCGGCTTCTCTCCCGTGACGAGATCATAGCCTACAGTGGGTGTGACGATACGCACCTTGTCGCCTTCGAGCAACGCGGCACTGGGGTTGTTGATGATGCGGTCGCTTTCGGTAATCCCTTCTGTGATCTCCATGACATTGTCGAGGACTCTGTTCATGGTGATTGGTTTGAAATGCACGCGATCGTCCGCACTTACCAGTGCTATTTGCGCGCCATGCTCCTGGAACACCAACGCAGTCGTGGGAATGGTGAGAATATTTTTTTCGACCGGTGCTGTGAGACGAACGGTGGCGTAGGAGCCGGGCCAGAGCGCTCGGTCCGCGTTGTCAATCTCGAAAACCGTAATGGCCGTACGCGTGCCGACATCGAACCCTCGAGCGACGGTCAGAAACTTACCGGTGAAATGACGATTGGGTAGTTGCGGCACGGTGACGTCTGCCGTCAAGCCTGGCTGGAGAAAGGGCCCGAATGTCTCCGGCACGCTGACGAAGAGGCGTAGTTTGCCGACGTCGGCCACGGTAAAGAGGTCTCTGATTGCGCTGGAGCCGCCTTCTCCGGGAGTAGCTTCCTTATTGACATAGTTGCCGACGTTGATGTTGCGGGCGGTTACCACACCATCAAAAGGCGCGACGATCGTCTTGAACCGGATCAGTGCCTCGAAGTTCCTGACGTTCTGCTCCGCTGCTCTGACTTTCGCCGCCTGGGCTTTTGCCTCTTGAACCTGTACCGAGATCGACTGCTCGGAGACCGCCTGATTTGGTCGCAACGCCACATAGCGTTTCGCGGTCAGTTCAGCCAGCACATACCTAGCTCGCTCGGTTTCCAAATCCGCCTTGGCTTGAGCATATTGGGCGTCGAGCGCCGGGGCATTGATTTCAGCGAGGACGTCGTCTTTCTTGACTATTGCCCCGTAGTCCTTGTGCCACATCTTCACATAGCCGGAGACCTGCGCAAATATCTGCGCCTCATACCAAGCCTGAATATTGCCGGGCAGTGTAATCGTCTCGTTTGGCGGCAACATCTTTGGAGTAATTACAGACACCTTTTGAATCGAATGGTCAAGAGTGGTCTCGCGCAAAACTGCCGCATTGGTCTCGGCTGAGTAGTAACGATAACTGAAATACATGACGCACAGCAGAACTCCCAGAGTTGCAAAGGTTTTAGCAGGCATTTTGTTCATATTAGACAAGCTCCTTTTGGCTAACGGTTCGCCGATTGTAGATCATTGCGTACATGCAAGGCACAAAAAACAGGGTAAACAGAGTGGCGACCAGGAGACCGCCCATGACAGCCCGACCCAGTGGCGCATTCTGAGAATTCGCCGTCGCCATTGGGAGCATACCGATGATCATGGCTGCGGCGGTCATGAGCACCGGGCGGATACGGGCTGTTCCAGCCTCCACCGCGGCCCGCAATGCATCGCCATGGACGACGAGCCGTTCGCGGGCATAGGACACAAGCAGGATGGAATTGGCTGTCGCCGTGCCCATCGTCATGATCGCGCCCATGAACGCCGGGACGGAAATATTCGTATGGGTCATGAACAAGGACAACGCGATGCCCGCCAGGGCGCCGGGCAAAGCGGTGATGATGATGAAGGGATCGAGCCAGGATTGGAAATTAACGACGATCAGAAGATACACGAGCACAACCGCTGCAATGAGGCCGAACAGCATTTCACGAAGCGCGGCGCGCATCACTTCGGCTTGGCCTTTTATTTCGATGATTGACCCTCGGGGCAGCTCCGATTTCATACTGTCAATGACCCGCTCGACCTCCACCAAGACGGAGTTGAGGTCCCGTCCTTCGGGAGCCACGTACACATCGATAAGCGGCATGATGTTTCCATGCGTGACCGCACCGGGTGTGCCGATGGCTGAAATATTCGCCAAATTGCCGAGGAGCTGCACGTTTCTCTCTCCCTCAGAAGATTCATGCTCCCGGCTGACTGGGACGGTCATCAAGTCTTTTACGCTCGTGAGCTGTGCCTGCGGCGTATAGACGTTGATCCGGTAGGACATGCCCGTCATACGATCGAGCCAATATTTCTGGTCGACCTGTTGACTCCCGGCGGTCGTCACGAGCATGTTGTTGCCGAAGTCCGTCTGATCCAGGTTCATCCCGAGGGCGAATTGACGGTTGGATTCTGCGAGGAGGGTCGGCATGCCCATCGGCTGCTGGACTACTACGTCGCTTGAGCCGGGGATCTGCCGGAACTTACCCGCCAGTTTACGGGCGAAATCATGGTTGGCATAGAGATCCGGGCCGTTGATCTGCACATCGATCGCCGCGAGGGAACCGAAATTGAGAATCTTTGCGGTCAGGTCGGCCGGCTGGAAGGTGAACTCGGTCCCTGGATAGAGTTCCGATAGACCCTTACGAAGAATGTCGCGAAATTCCCACACCGGTGCCTTCTCATTCGTCAGTGAGATCGTCAAATCGCAGTCCTGGGTACCGACCGTCGGTGTCGGAATGAAGGCCAGGTTATGCGCCCCGACCGGTATGCCGCAATTGCTCACGATGTCTTGAACCTGTCCAGGCAGCAAGCGTTCGACGTCCCTTGCAACCAAGGACGTGATACGGGCAGCCGCTTCGATGCGCGTGCCGAGCGGCGCCCGCATGTGCATCTGTAAGATGTTTGACCGGATCTCGGGAAAGAACTCGCGCCCATTGAAGTAAAAGAGGACGAGACAGCCTGCCGCTACGACAGATGAGACGACGACGAAACGGCCACGATGAGCGACGGCCCGTTCAAGCTGCCCGGTATAGCGTTCACGGAACCTCTCAAAACCGTCCTGGAACCCCTGCTGAAAGCGGGTGAAGATGTTCCGCGACTGTTCCGCGTGGGAGTGTTCGCCATGCCCATGCGCGTCGTGAGCCTTCAGGATATATTTCGCCATCGTGGGCACCAGTGTGTACGTCAGGATGAAGGAGGCGATCATCGCGAAGATGACCGCCTGCGCCATCGGCGGAAACACCCAGCCGGAGATCCCGCTCAAATGGAACATCGGGACCCAGACGATTGTGATGGCCAACGTGGCGACGAAGGTTGGAAGTATGATCTGACCGGCGGCATCGAGGATCGCGGTCTCCACCGGTTTGCCTTCGGCGAGATGGGTATCGATATTTTCGATCATGACGGCGGCATTGTCGACGAGAATACCGACTGCCAAGGCCAATCCTCCCAGGGTCATGATATTGATCGACTGGTCGAGCGCATGCAGGCCGATGATCGAGACAAGGATGGACAGCGGGATCGACGCCAGGACGATGACCGTCGGTCGCCAAGAACCGAGCAATACCAGCACGATCAAGCCTACCAACCCGGCGGCGATGATCATTTCGTGCAGCACATCCGCGATCGCCTGCTTTACGAACCCCGAGGCGTCGATGAGGAGCTTCACCTTCACGCCCTCAGGGACGACCTCCTGAATGCGCGGAATGATCTCCTTGATCCCATCCACCACTTCCAAGGTCGACGCTTCGCTGCTCTTCATGACGACGATGATGACGGCCTGCTGTCCTTCCACGATGACGGCGTTCGTCTGCACCCGTCCGGCGAGACGCGTTACACTGACGTCGCGCAGATGGATCCAGGCATTCCCCTCCTTCTTGATGGGGATGTCGTCGAAGTCTTCGATCTTCAGCGGTTGCGCGTTGGTCAGCACGATCCAGTCGGTTGACTTGATCTTGATGTCACCTCCGGGCAACACAAGATTCTGTCTGTCGAGGGCTTGGTGGATGTCCGCCGGAGTAAGATGACGGGCAAGCAACTTCTGCTGATCGAGATTGATCATCACCTGCATGTCTTGGCCCCCGTAGGGATGCGGCAGGATCGCGCCCGGTATCGTGACCAAGAGGGGCCGGATTCGCATGATGCTGAGGTTATAAAGCTCGGCTGGCGTATGGGAGTCGGAGGTGACTTGTAACGTGGCCACCGGCACTTGAGAGGGGAACAGGCGCATGACCATGGGCGCATTGATATCGGGCGGCAGCGCCTTGACGGAGGTTTGTGCGATCGCCGCGATATCGGCTTCGCTTCCACCTAGGTCGACTCCATCCTGAAGATAGATATTGATGATGGAGTTACCGAATAGCGAGTTGCTCCATATGTACTTTATACCTTCGACGGTCTGCGTCAGGAAACGCTCGAAGACATAGGTGATACGCCCCTCGACATCCTGCGGCATCAGGTTGTCGTAGATCCAGACGACAGAGCTGACGGGAATTTGAATGACCGGGAAAACGTCAGTCGGCATCTCGGACACTGCCAATGCTCCGAACACCCCGATAACGATTGCCAGGACAATGAATGTGTATGGTCTGCGCAAGGCGATGTGGACTAGCTGTTTCATATGAGAGGGCTCTCCATATATCGAAGTTGTTATTCTGTCAGAAGTGTAAGTCCGCTTTGCGGTCTTCGAACTCACACCGTCCCACCTTGGTTTACCTGTCTTTAACCTCTGTAGAACCTATTGCGAGATAAGAACGTCATTGAAAAGAAATGCCCAAACCATGGTTCATGACCGAAGTACTTAGCAAGGTGTTTGCCTGGCATGCCATGACACACGATCGTGACAATCAGTCACAATCGAAACGTGACACAATTGCACACTGTGTCAAAGGTATCCGGTTAACAGAATGAGGCGCCCAATGATCGGACCGGTTGCTCAATATCCTAGCGGTTGTCTTGGCATTTTCCCCGAATCGATGTTCGCCGCATGGGTTTGAACTGCGACCAAGAACGTAAACGATGATCAACCCATTCATTATCGGTTTTTAGCCTTCGCTGAGTCATGGAAAGACATCGATATTTACGTTCAGTTAAACGAAATGTGTGCGGGCTGAGAATGTGCATTGTGTGCGATATCGCTCGAATGGCGTAATTTAAACGCGGCGAACGATGCGTTGTCAGTGGAGTTATTGTTTAATTAGTCACTGACAAACGATATGACGTCAGGATCATGTCTTGCAAGATGTGTCATTGTGGCATTGTATGACTGTGCAGGAATGTCTAAATGAAAGACGTAGGTTCTATTATTCCGGTTTGGATAACAGAACCACTTTCTAACCACACAACGGAAGCAATGCCTCGTTACTTCTACGAGTGAAGTGCCTGGAGATACCCCGGATGTCATCGAACCTATTACATATGTATAAGTATATGGAGGAAACGTTTGACGAGGGCGAGATGTTCAAGAAGTGGTTCAAGTTCGACGGTATCATGGCGTGGTTCATCGTCACCGGAGCCATGCTTGTCGGACTGTCGATCGGCCTCATGACACTCCTTGAAAGCGACATCGTCAATCAGGCCGGAGCTGAAAATCGCCACGTCGCGTTTCTTCGCATTTCGGAGTTTGTGGGCAATATGATCGGCAAGACAGGAGGGATCAGGGATGTGGCAGTTCTCCAAGAACTGATTCAAGACGTGCGCGAGATCCGGCCTCGAATCCTGCGCCTCTCCGTGTTTGAAATCACGCCAGCGTCCAGTTCTCTCATTGTGAGCACCGATCCGGAAGTACCACCTCAAACGTTGGACCCACAGGAACGGACTGAGATTGAAGCGGGACGCCCAATCATGCAACTCGATGAATCATCGGCAGAGCGGGCTTGGCGGATTACGGCTCCGATTGTGATCGACGGCAAAGTCGTCGGCGCGCTGCGCGGGCTGTTTTCGGTGCAAGAGTATGACGATCTCATCAAGCAAGAAATTGAGCTGGCCAAAGCGATCGGCATCGGCGTCGTCCTGGTCGCATCCCTGACCTTTTTGCTGTTGATCCATGTCAAGATCCATCGGCCGGTTCACCGACTCTTGCATGCCATGGGGAAGGTGGAAGCTGGAGATCTATCCAGCCATGCGGCGACCACAGGCCCCGTTGAAATCCAAGAGGTGGCGAGTCAGTTCAATCGGATGCTTGATCGCGTGCGGGAAGCCGACATAGAAAAGGATCGCCTCCTGGATGAGATTCAGCATTTCAACCAGACGTTGCAAAAGCGGATCGCTGAGGCCACAGAGGAATTGCAGCAAGCCAACCGTGACCTGGTCGAGGCGAGGCTCGCGGTGGAAGAAAGTCAGCGTTTGGCCGCTCTCGGAGAGTTATCCGCCACGATGGCCCATGAATTGGGCAACCCATTGAACGCACTCTCCGGCCATTTACAAATGCTCACCCAGGCCGGCGAATCCTCGAACCGACAGCGACATCTTGCCGTCATTCGATCCGAGGTCGATCGCATGGTCGCAATCATCAGGCAGGTGTTGGATCAGACTCGTGTGCCTCTCCGGCCGGCTCCCATCAACCTCAATAGAACCATCCAAGAAGTGCTGTCTCTGCTTTCTCCAGATCTGCAAAAGCAGCGTGTGACCCTGAAGACGGACTTACAAGCCGATCTCCCGTCGGTCGCAGGCGACCCTCGTGCCTTGCACGGGCTGTTGTTCAACTTGGCTGTCAACGCCGTCCAGGCTATGCCGTCCGGTGGGAAATTGACCATCCGGACACGCGCCGCCTGCAGTACGGAGATTCCTGGAGCCGTTATAGTGAGTGAAGGTGCCCTCGTTAATGGCACGACTGTCCGTTTGACTATCGCCGACACCGGCAATGGAATCCCTCCTGAACACCTATCGCGAATATTCGAGCCGTTTTTCACGACGCGACATGAGCAAGGAGGAACGGGACTTGGCTTGGCGATCTGTCACCGCGTGGTGACAGACAGCGGCGGCCGGCTCGCCGTGAAGAGTGTGGTGAGACAGGGTACGGAGTTCACGGTGGACCTGCCCATGTGGAAGGAGCGGGAGATTAGGAGACGCCAATGAGTGGCTCGCCTTCAATCCTCGTCGTGGATGACGACGAAAAGAATCGGGAGATGTTGGCCGAAGCCTTGAGCCAAGTCGGCTTTGAGGTGGATATCGCCTGTGGTGGCGCGGAAGCCCTGAGCAAGGCCAACGAGGCGACGTACGATGCCGTCTTGAGCGACATTCGCATGACACCATTATCCGGTTTGGATCTATTGAACTCGTTTCGTAAGACCATGCCGGAGATGCCTATTGTCCTGTTAACCGCGTTCGGTTCCGTCGACACGGCGATCCAAGCCATGAAGCAAGGAGCCTACAATTACATCACCAAACCGGTGAATCTCGAAGAACTCGTGTTCACCATGACGCGCGCCGTCGAGCACCGGCGCCTGATCGAGGACAATCGTACACTTCAACGTGCGTTCAATGAACGGCCACGGACCGCCTCGTTGATCGGGCAAAGCAAGAAAATGGTCGAGGTGTTCAAACTCGTCGGACGAGTCTCTCGCAGCCGGACCTCCGTGTTGATTCAGGGGGAGAGCGGCACCGGCAAGGAACTCATCGCCCGCGCCATCCACGACAACAGCCCTCGGGCCACACACCGGTTCGTCGCCGTGAACTGCAGCGCGATTCCCGACTCCTTGCTCGAAAGCGAACTCTTCGGCCACATCAAGGGCTCGTTTACCGGGGCCCATATCCTGCGGCGAGGCTTGCTGGAGGAGGCGAGCGGCGGCACGTTCTTCTTGGACGAAGTCGGCGATCTCTCGTCGGCCGGTCAGGCAAAACTGCTGCGCGTCCTCCAAGAAGGAGAAGTCCGACGGATCGGGAGCAACGAGTCGATCCAGGTGGATGTGCGGATCATCGCCGCGTCGCGCCGCAATCTGGCCGACTTGATCGAGGCCGGTCGCTTTCGGGAGGACCTGCTCTATCGGTTGAATACGGTCAACATTTTCATCCCGCCGCTCCGGGAACGTCCCGAGGACATTCCCTTACTGGCTGAGTTCTTTCTCGCACGGTACGGAGATGAAAAGGAAGTGCCCGTCACGTCCTTTTCCCCCGCTGCGATGCGGGCGTTGACGGGGTATGCCTGGCCGGGCAATGTGCGTGAGTTAGAGCACGTCGTGGAGCGAGCGGTGGCGTTGGCCTCACATGCAATCCTCTCCACCGACGACCTGCCGCCAGAAGTCCTGCAGACTAACGGCAGTCATGCGGACCGTATCGAGATCCTACCCGGCACGCTCAAGGCATTGCAACGGGACCAGGTGCTTAAAATGCTGGAATCAGCGCAGGGCAACAAGGAGCGGACGGCACGTTTGCTCGGCATCAGTCGGCGCACACTGTACCGGCTCCTCGACCGATATGGCGTCGGCAAGACTCGGCTTTCGACCGAGGCCGATGTTTCGGATCCGACCGGTTCTTGATCCTCACCCTACACGTGCTCTTCACAAGGAAAGGAAAACACCTTGAGCGGGATCGGGGTGTCTTGGGACGAGGCTTTGCGGGTGGCGTGCAGGGTTTGCAACGCCGTGACCGCCTGGTCAGCATGGTCGGAAGGAAGGACCGCAAAAATGATCGTATTGGTTTCGGGATTCAGGAAGGTCCCGTACACTCGCCCCGAGACCCCCTTCCCCAAAACGTTGCTCAGGACGGTGTAGGCCTTGACCCCATTATGTGCCAAGAGCTCCTCCAAATCTCCTAACATCGAGTCTCGAGCC
>PHGD01000125.1 GCA_011090425.1 Nitrospira sp. LK70
TCGAAGGATTGAATAACAAGATTCGCGTGATTCAACGGCGCGCCTACGGCTATCGGGATGAGGAGTACCTGCGGCTCAAGATTCTCACCGCCTTCTTGCCTCGGAAATGAGCAGTATTCACCCACACGAATCTGCGTTGAGCCATCAGTCGAAGGGCTCAGCCTGAGCGGGAAAACTCAATATATTCAATGTCGCTCCGTTCGCCCTGAGGCTCTTGAAGGATGAACGGAGTGTTTCTCATCAGGCTGCTAGGGATACCCCTAGTCGAATGTTGCTGTAGCAGCTGCCATGATGAAAGAAGCTCCTAGACTCTGATCACTGTTTGGAATGATCGCGCGAACGAGATGTTAAGCAGAAACAGGTCAGGCGTATGATGCAAGGATCTGTCATGTCGAGTGCGAGAATTTTGCTTGCCGACGATCACCCGTTAGTTTTAGAGAGTGTGAAGCAATTACTCGAGCCGGACTTTTCGGTGATAGGGACCGCACAGACCGGGCAACAAGTGCTGGAGCAAGCCGTGAAGTTGCAGCCCGATATCGTGCTGCTTGACGCCAACATGCCGGGGATGAGCGGATTTGAAGCGGCTCGACAACTCAAGAACATCTTGCCCACGGTTAGAATTATCTTTCTCACGATGCTGACCGAAGCCATTGCAGTCAGCGAGGGATTCCGTGCGGGAGCAATGGGCTATGTGTTGAAGCAAGATGCCTCGGACGAACTCCACGCCGCGCTCAAAAGCGTCATGGCGAATCGAAGATTTGTGTCTTTCAAACTCGACGTGGAAGTTCGCGAAGCGATGGAATGTCAATGGTCGCGACCGGAAGGCTATACGACGAACTTGACCGACCGACAGCGCCAAATCCTTGCGATGCTTGCCGACGGGATTTCCACCAAGGATATCGCCAAGGAACTCAACATTTCGATGAAGACCGTGGAATTCCACAAAGGCAACATTACCCGCAAGCTCGGTGTTCGTACCACTTCTGATTTGATTCGGGTTGCACTCGCTTCAGGCATGACAGCCTTGTAAACGGACATCGGTCGACCGTTCTATCGGGCTAGTGAAGGGCGATGAGTCCGTTGGCGATCGCATACTTCGTCAGTTGAGCCGCCGACCGCATGCCGAGCTGCCTCATAATCCGTGTCTTGTGAAATTCGACGGTCTTGATCGAGAGGTTCAAGACGGCCGCCACTTCTTTGATGGATTTTCCTTCGGCCACGAGCTGCAGCACTTCCCGCTGTCGTAAACTGAGCGTGTGAGCAAACCCCCCTTCTGGTGCTTCTTCCGTGTCTTCCTCGCCTTGAGAATGGGTCTCCCGGTCGGCGACGATCGGAGAAACGAATGTCTTGCCGTTCAAGACTTCTTTGAGCGCCTGCACCAATTCTGATCCGACTGACTGCTTCAACACATAGCCAGAGACTCCTATGCGGAGCGCCTCCGTCACGAAGTTTTGTTCCGAATGCATCGTCAGGATAAGGACTTTGACGGCGGGGTTCTGCTTCAATATTTGACGGGATGCATCCAATCCATTGAGCAGCGGGAGAGAAATATCGACGATGACCACGTCCGGCTGACATTCTTCGACGGCTTTGAGCAACGCGCGGCCGTCCGGAACAATCCTCTGCAGCTCGAATTCCGGTTCCAACAGTTTTTGAATGCCCTGGGCGACAAGGACATGATCATCGGCCAGCAAGATGGAAGGTTTGGTATTCATGGACGATCTCCTTCTCTGTCTATCTTGAACATATCATCTTACACCGTGATCGATGTCTTGTGAATCGTGTGCACTCAGCCCGTGGTACCGTCTGCATAACAAAATTCAGTGCAGATGGCTCTCAAGGGAGTCTCTTAGCGCGTCGAGCAGGGATCCGTTCGTATATGGCCACCATGATGATGGTTGATTGTTTGAGGGGAAGCAAGAGGCTATGTTATCAGTATAGTTGCTGCATCATGCAAGAGTGCACATTCCCTGAATGTGCTTCCACAGCAGAGCTTCGAAGTCCCGCTCTGAATGGATCGCCGGTCCACGGAATACCGAGACGCAGGTAATGAATTGGTATGGAGGAGACAAAAGCCGGGTTGATGATCGGAGCTGGGCTCGGACAGAGCGACGTAAGGAGGGAGCGGCTTCGCAAGCCACAAACAGAGTAATAGCTCTTCGACGAAATCGATCCTGAGCTAGGTTCTACCGGTTCTAATTGGGTGCGGTCAAGCAGGAATCCTGTCGACTAGCTTACAAGAGGAGTGTAGATCATGAATTCAGAGCAGCGGCATGCCACGTAGCTGTGTATCGAGCAATGGCGGCAACCGTGAGGCCGATCAAGAAAATCCAAAAGAGGAACCCAATGCCGGTCACGCTCGTGGAAGTGTCCTGTTCCTGCTGAGTCGAGAGATCCGTCTGGGCATGAGTTTGTCTTGAAGAAGAGTAAGCGCTTACCACCCAGAATAAGGCCAGAATAACGGCTATAGCTAGAGAAGAGAGCCAGTAATGCCCCCCAACGTCAGCCTGAAATGGGATCAGCCAGAGGCCACCGGCCCATATTAAGAGCGTCGGCAGGCCTGCACCTTCTTCCATACTATGATCCGCTGCGACCACCATAATCGAGAGGACGACTAACGCCAAGAGACTCGCGACCATAATTTCCAAACGCTTGCTCCGTTCCAGGGTTGGCAACGATTGAGCAAGAGTTTTGATAGGAACGACGAGTTTATCTGTGATTCCCCATGCGATGGCGATCACAATCAAACCCAATATCCACAAGATGAAAATCTCTGCCATGGAAAGCCTCTCGATCCGGGTGAGTTATGATACCGTGCAACACATTCGCCATGCCATCATGGCATAGCGGCAACTCTCCGCCTAGTTTTTGCTGAGATTCATCATTCAAAAAAACCGCGATGCACCGGTGTACGACCGGGCTAATCGTTCTTTTACCGGCAGAGGATGGAACCGAGGTCTCTTTAGCCGCCCGATGACTACAACAAGGCAACATGTATCGGCGGCAGCTTGCTACCGGGGATCAGCATCGTGCGGCTGTACTTCCTTGGGGCATTCAAATCCTCCACCCTCGGCCTCCCGTACGTCGGGCTGTGCCGTTAGGCCTTGTATCTCTTACTGCCTCCGCTAATGCTGACGCTCTGGTATGGCGGGAGCGAACGTCCGACTGAAGGATATGAGCAGCCCTCAACGCAGCGTAAGTCGCAGTGACGATTACTGTGGTGGAGCGAGCTTGTTGTGGGCAACGCCGGTCTCCTGAACGATCACAGCATAGAGCTGGTCGCCCACCGTTTCTTTCGGAAGGACGGCGGCCGCGCCGGCTCGCTTCATCGCGGCACTGTTCTCGTCGCCGGTATTGACCGAGATCCCGATCACGATCGTCTCCGGCCAGTGTGTCTTGATCTGTGTCGTGGCATCGATTCCATTCATCCTCGGCATGTTGATGTCCATCACCACCACATGTGGACGTAAGCCTCCGGCGAGCTTGACCGCCTCCACACCATCTCGAGCCTCGGCAATGACATGAAGAGCGTCATAGGCCTCCAACAAGAAACGAAGACCCTGCCGTACCAGCGCGTGATCATCTACGAGCAACACTTCCATCATGGACCTTCCTATTGGCGGTGAACCGGGTTTATCAACGCTCGTTGCTCTGACGGGCAACAGACGCTTCGGGAAATTCAGAACTGAGTAGAGTGTCATCGGGTTTCCTTGCCACAGGCAAGGTCAGCGTCGCAGTAACCCCCTGTCCCAAGACTGATCGGATGATACATGATCCACCCAGGGCTCGCATTCTTTCCTGAATACTAAATAAACCAAACTTGGAGGATATCTCACCACTAGGAATTCCCGCAGTAGCAGCAGCAAGATCAAAGCCTGCCCCGTCATCACTCACGATGATGCGCAGATTCTCATCACCCTGTTCCATGATGACCGTCGCTTGGCCGGTACCGGCATGCTTTGAGGAGTTGATGAGGAGTTCGCGCACCGATTGAAACAGCAACATGGCGTGGTCTTCAGGCAGTGGCATCTCCGTTCCTTTCGGGACCTTCACCGTCACCGTTTGGTTATACTTCTTCATGTACGCCCCGAGCCAGTTGAGTCCGGCAGCCAAGCCATGGTCGCGCAACACTGCTGGGCTGAGTTCAGTGACGAGCGTGCGGCTGTAGCTCAACGCTTCCGATAAGATGTCATCCACGCGGTTGAGCGCGGTTTCGCATCCAGGACTACCGGAGGCGGATCGCTTGCCTTGCCCGATGGTCAGCTTGCCGAGCACCAGCAGTTGTTGCAGGTGGTCATGGAGCTCGGTTGCAAGCCGCTTACGTTCGCGCTGCTCGGCCAAACTCAACTCGCTGGCGAGCGCCCGCAGGCGTCCCTGCGATTGCATCAGCTCCGCGGTTTTCTCGTTCACCGCCTTTTCAAGTTCAATGGCCCAGCGTTGCAAATGCTCTTTCGACTGGTGCAACTCTTGCTCAGCTTTGCGTCGTTCAGTGATGTCTGTGGCTAAGGCCACAAAGAACTTGGGTCGTCCATCATCATCGCGCAAGAGGGAGATAAACTTGCGGACCCAGACCGGCTCCCTATTCTTGTGGACATACCGATTCTCGATTTCGAAATATGGCAGTACCTCCGTGAGGAGAAGCCTGATCGCCGCAAGATTGGTATCACGATCCTCCACATGAACCACCTCTGAAAAGTGAACATCCAGGAGTTCGGCTTCAGTATAGCCCAGCATCGCGCGGTAGGCGGGATTGCATTGCACGAAGTTTCCATCGAGGTTGACAATGGCGATCCCCGTCCCAGCGTGCTCGAACACATTGCGAAACCGGGCTTCGCTTTCACGCAGCTTCCCTTCCGCCTCCTTACGTTCGGTGATGTCGAAGTTCACTCCGACCATGCGAATCGATCGTCCGGCTGCGTTGCGTCGCGTCGTCACGTTCGTATGAACCCAGCGAACCGTTCCATCGGGTCGAATAATGCGATGCTCATATTTGTAGGAGATGTCGGGATTCCCCAACGAGCGGCGAATGATTCGCTCGGCTTCATCTATATCGTTCGGATGAATCTGTCGCCGCCAGTGCTCGTAGGTTCCTCCGAACCCGCCGACAGGAAGCCCCCAAATTCGTTCCATCTCCCGCGACCAGACAATCGTTTGTGCCTGAATGTCCCAATCAAAAGCCCCGATATTCGCAGCAGACTGTGTCAGACTCAGTCGCTTCTCCCATTCCTGCAACTTCGCCTCGGTCTGCTTGCGTTCGGTAATGTCTTGCAGGACACCGGTCATTCGGACGGCTTTCCCGGTATCATCGTAATGGAAGCGCCCCGTGCTGCTTATCCATCGCACGCTCCCGTCTGGTAGGATGAATCGATATTCGTCGCCGTACGGTATCTGTCGTCGAGCCATGAGGCTGTTCAGGGTCTGCCATACGCGCGTGCGATCACCCGGATGCAGACTGTCCGTGAAGGCTTGGATATTGCCGTTGCCCGGCTCGGACAACGAGCCGAACAACCGCTCGGAGATACCGAACCATTGCACATGCCCGCTGACGATGTCCCATTCCCACGCGCCATAGCCGGTGAAGGTCTCTGATGAGCGACTTGGGCGGTTGACGGAAGGCTGATTCGAACCACTTGCGGGAAGATTGTCCATAAGAGGCTTCCTGTTGATCGCGACCCTTTGCCAGGCCATCCACTATGGAGCCGGCAAACGGATCGGAATTGCCTTGGTATACGAAACTGTTGAGATCCTACGCTTTGGCTTTCCACGGTACGCCCGTAGAGCCAGGGATCTTATTGGAAGCAACGTAACGAATACGTATGAACCAAAGATGAACCAGCGATGAAGATCTCTTCACTCGAACCATTCGAAAGACTTTCGTACACAGACGTTGTCGCACTTGGGGACAGTCCCAGTGCATGATCTTGTCACGCGCGGGCACGATGGTGTGATGGAGTTCGATAGTCATGAATGACTTCCATGGGTATCGAAGGTTCCACATTCTATGAACGTCGCCAGTTCACGCATGCTCTGGTCAAAGCGTGCTTTCCAGTCTGCCTGTGATGCGAAATGGTCGGGATTCTGCACTGCCTGCCGATAGAGTTGGAGCGTCGCCTGCGCCCACTCGTTGGCAACATCTAGGCCGTCTCGATCGCACAGCATTGTTAACCGCACCCGTTCGCTCATGGTGTTGTCATAAGTAGGGCAAAGTCGGTTTGGTTCCCAACCATGTTGTTCTCCAGTCAAACAAGCTCATTCCTCGATTCAACTCGCAGATTCACGTGGCGTTCTGCATTTCTTCTAAATCCAGGCGAAATGCGAGAAGCTTTAGCAAATCCTTGAGCACGATCATTCCCGCTCCCCAATATTGGGCGGGCGACAAATACAGATAATGAAAAGGGAAACAGTCGGTGGTCAATGTCCAGATGATCAGGAAGGCCAGAACAAGCCAGCTCATGTCCGCCTGACCTTGAAAACCGAACAGCCGAAACAGGTAGATGCTTTTCCCAAACATAGAGTCTGTTCATGAAGGCTGTGCGCCCAGGGCGATCATCGGGGTATAGCGGGCAAGCGCAGCTATAGCCAGGGCGACGAGTAATACCCAAAACAATAGCCCCAGATCCGCTGCCGTCACTACTGTAGCTGTTTTCTGCACAGGCGAAGTGGTAGTCTGCTCTCCCGCTCGCCTCGTTCGTTTTGGTGGAGGAGGCGCAGCGATCCAGAACAGCGCAACAAAGATCGCCACAAACAGAAACGGCATCCAATACACGCCGATCATCGAAGGGCCGACCGGTGTCAACCAGAGTCCCCCGGCCCAGATGGCAACAAAGAAGAGCACAAGTACCGGCCATATGTTCACGTCACCTCTTCCACCGGCGAACGCCATCAGCCCCCAGATCACGGTAATGGCCAAGACTAACGATACAACGATCTCTACCATTTTCGGTTCCTCCATCCGATTATTTCTCAGGACTTTCTTTTATCGAACTACCTCATGAACAACGTTCGTGGCGAGAAAATGTCCGTTCGGGCTGTTCGACCGATGTTCCTACGTCTTGAGAGTTCGACGCGTTCAGCTATATTCCGCGACATTGAGATTTACGTGCGGCCTCCGTATCGCAATCTCGATGCGCCGCTTCACTTCTTCTGGATCGCTGACACCGCGAAATCGAAGCGTTGGTTGGCCACTCGATAGAGCAACTACCGTCCCGATACCCAACCATGACGCGATCAGCCCCTGCCGGATTTCTACTTGATCGACTGCAGTAAGTTCTACGCCACGGATCTCATGACCTGTGTAGCCGTTCCGAACAACCAGGCGAGTGGAGAGGATCTCGTAATGTGCCCAGCATCGTATGATCGCCGCGATACCGAGCAGAACAGCCGCCCCGATCGCCCAGTCCATCCATCCTGAAAATCCAAATCGCCAAAAGAGCCATGCTCGCCCGGCCACGAGTCCAGCCATGAGATAAAGCCAACTGAACTGACGCCAGGACGGATAAGCGGCCCAAGAAACAGTTCTATTCGAGCAGCTTTCTGACATCAAAAGGCTCTTTCATCGCCGGCTTTGTAAGACAGCTGTTTGCGAAACGCTTTTATATCTTACATGGTGATCTTCATGCGGACATCCGGGAAGTCGGAAATTCCCTGGTTCTCACTGAAGTGTCCGGCATTGAGGTGTTCTCTGATGACCATGCGGTCTCATGGCGTCGCCGATAAGGCCAACCGCGCGCATCACCCTGCTACTACTGAGAGGCGAGTCGAGCATGGGCAGGTGCGACAGCTTGAGTATTTCCACTCTGAGCCACAGCACGTGCTGATTGTGCGCCAAAATCGGCTACGAACGTAGCCCAGCAGGAGATGCTGGGTACATGCACAACTACGCCTATGCGCTCATTTCTCGGGAATCTGCTAGTCCTCATCCGCTTTTATAATCAGTAAAATGCATAGAAAGGAGTAGATGGGGTTGTCACAGGATACCGTGACACCGTCGGGGTTCGAGGTGGAGTCGACGCGAATTCGAACGGACGAATGTTTTTGGTGAATAGCCGGACGGCAGGTGGGAGAAAATAGAAAGCGAACGGCTTGATCGCAAGGCATCGGTACGCAACTGTAGAGGAGAACGTTACGTTGAGGGTTCTATCCTTCATGCCTGTAACCGTGTCTGCATGGATTATATTCTAGAAGCTCCGAAGCCACGGCGGATGAGTTTTACCCACGTGTGAAGACCATGCAGGATTAGGACATCAAGCAGTGGATCGTCTCGATGCTTCCGCATTCACAGTCCATTAGAAAAAGACGCGTCAAGTGACTACTCATTGCAGACGAACCTGTAACGGATGCGGGTGTCGAATGGAGACTTGAGCCGATCCAATAGATGTCGCTGGGTCACCGGGCCAACAAACCAAGGTCTGACGAAAAACCGTCAAGTAGAAGCAGACTGCGCCTTTCATCGCATTGAACGGGGGGTGAAAAAGTGAATCACCGAACAAACACACATCGATGGATCATTGATGGATGCGTGGGTCTTTGTCTCGGGATCGGCCTGTCCGCTGCATGGGTAACTGCCTCCGCATGGGGAGCCGAAGGGCTATCCGCTGACCGCGACGGTGTAACCAGCGACGTGCGATCGGGCGCGATGAGATTCAAGAGACCTGAGGTGGCTGGGTTGGACAACACGCCGGAAGGCGGTACCTTACCGGGAGGCACAGTGCCCGGCGGAACCTTGCCTGGCGGTACTCTTCCCGGTGGCACGGTTCCCGGTGGCACAGTCCCAGGCGGAATGTTACCGGGCGGGACCTTCCCAAATGAGACGGTACCAGGGGGTACGCTTCCCGGTGGAACAGTGCCGGGCGGCACAGTGCCCAGTGACAATCTCCCTGGCGAAGATCGACCGAACTTGTGAGGGTTCTTTATCTCTCGGTCTGTGTGAACCCATCAATCATCGTTATCGCTCGTGCCTATGCCGCTTAGTGCTGGAGCGACTTTACACTTCCGCTTGTTTGCTGATGGCAACGAACTGATCCAGAACCACAATCAGCCAACCTGCTGCAGCAGCACCACAATCAAAACCGACGTAGACATCTGCAATCTGATCTCACTCTGGAGAGATGTTGGAAATTAGAACGCTATACGATGGAAGCGGAGTTCCACCCTCTCACTGTCTGACGAAGATCCTACGCGAGACTTATAATGGCGACTTGTTCTTCAGCGAATCATCGAAAAGGCCGCTGATCTTCGGCAACTTCGTCCAGACATTGGACGGTATTGTCTCACTGAAGATTCCTGGTAAATCGGGAGGCGTGGAGATCAGCGGGAGGAACGAAGCGGATGCATTCATCATGGGGCTGTTACGCGCCTACGCCGACGCGGTCATGTTCGGAGAAGATACCTTTCGCAACGCGCCAGGGCATGTGTGGACCGCGGGCTGCGTGTACCCACCATTCGAAAAGGAGTTTCACGCATTTCGCCGCCATGTGGGTAAGGGCTCTCTCCATCCTCTGAATGTCGTCGTGAGCGGCAGAGGCCATGTCGATCTGGACGAACCACTGTTTAGGAACAAAGAGATTCATAGCCTCGTGTTGACGACTGAACAAGGCGCCGCGCGTTTGCATCAAAAATATGGAGCCACGTTACCGGCTACGGCCCACGTCCTTCCAGGCGACACGGCGCTCGATCCATCCGATATGGTTGCGCTGCTCCAGGCCGAGTATGGAGTGACGCTACTCCTCCATGAAGGAGGACCGACATTGTTTTCATTCTTCCTGAGACAATCACTGCTCGATGAATTGTTTCTCACCATGGCCCCGCAAATCGTCGGGCGAAGCCGGATGGGAGAGCGACCGGCTTTCTCCGGCTCGCTGGGATTACCCCCTGAGCAAGCGATCTGGGGAACGTTGCTGTCTGTGAAATGGATCAAGAGCGGTCATCTTTTTCTACGCTATCGAGTCTGATCGCAGGCAGGACGCGACGAATATTATGGCCAGCGATCAATTCAAGAGCCGTCGAATCCCAAGAAACCTTCGACCAAAGAGCCAGCCCGACGGCCTGAAAAGATTCCGGACGGATCGGTAATCCGTCGAGGAAACGACTACGTCCCCAAAGAGTCGAGGAAACTGCAAGCAGTGGCGCGTGGGACTGGGCAAAGCAGCGGCTCGACCGACACCACACTGGCATTAGCCCAACTTTCTCAACTGGAGGGGCTAACCAGTCCGGAAGGCGCATGAAGTGGACGATCAGGCCTCCAGGTCTCCACGACAAATGGGCTCGGCTGGGTCAGCGCACGAGTTGGCCAGCGGGGGTTATTCGCGGCGGGGGTT
>PHGD01000199.1 GCA_011090425.1 Nitrospira sp. LK70
TGTGGCGCCGATCGGACAGGGAAGGGACGGCGATCTCTGTGCCGACTATGAAATTACCTGGCCCGACGGGAAGACCGCGAAGGAGCAATTGAAGTTTGGCGAGTTGAGGTTGTTTCCATTAGGGTCTGGCAAACAGGCGACGATTAAGGTTCAGCCTTCCAAGAGAGTCAACATAGGGGCTGGGGCGGGCATGGCCCTTACCGAGGAAGTCCACGGGGGTGTTGTCGGACTCTTGCTCGACGGCCGCGGGCGACCACTACAACTTTCTGCTGACCAACAAGGCCGTGTCGCGGCCCTCACGAAATGGTTTGACGCAGTCGGGTTGTACCCGACTGCTAAGTAGTGAGGGCTGAGGTGCTAAGAGGAGACCCATTCACTCAGTCCACAGTCTTCGTTGCTCAGTCCTGCTGAACAAGATGGCTCATTCATACACACCTGGTTTGACAGTCACCGATCATACGGTTGTTCATCGACGACGCATGTTGCCGCTGCCGGGCAAAGTGGTAGTCAATCTCGGTGACACAATCAGTTCCCAACAGGTGGTGGCCCGGGCAGAGTTGCCGGGGAAAGTCTTTCCAATCAATCTCGCCAATCAACTCAGCGTGGCTCCTGGCGAAATCAGAGAGTATCTGACCAAGGACCAAGAAGGAAGGCGATGTTGTTGGAAAGGATGAGATCCTCGCCGAGAACAAACCGCTGATCAAATGGTTTAAGACGGAGATTCCTTCGCCGGTTGCGGGCACCATCGAATCGGTGTCGGCCGTGACCGGGCAAGTCCTCCTGCGCGAACCTCCCCGGGTGCTTCAGCTGCTTGCCTATGTGGATGGAACGATCATCGAAACGATTCCGCAGCAGGGTGTCGTCGTCGAGACGACCTGTAGCCTCGTCCAAGGGATCTTCGGCATCGGAGGGGAGACCTCCGGCGAAATTGTGATGGCAGTGCAGACTCCGGACGAACCCCTCACTCCAGGTCATTTCAATTCCACCATGAAGGGCAAAGTCGTGGTAGGAGGATCGTTTCTCCCATCCGAGGCCATGAAAGAGGCCAAGGCAGTTGGTGTGGCCGGCCTGGTCGTCGGCGGGATTCACGATGAAGATCTGCGAGCTTTATTGGGGTATGACCTTGGCGTTGCCATCACCGGGACGGAACAGGTGGGGTTTACCTTGATCTTGACCGAAGGGTTCGGGACGATTCCAATGGCGGCCAAGACATTCAAGTTGCTCTCAAGTCATGCCGGCCAGAAAGCCTCGATATCCGGTGCCACCCAGATCAGGGCTGGAGTCATTCGCCCTGAAATTATCATCCCGCAGGGAGAGGGTGGCGTTGGGATGGCTACGCAGACACAACGGGAGGGGATTCGCCTCGGCGATCCGGTCCGGATCATCCGTGATCCGTTGTTTGGTTACATCGGCGAAGTGTCGGCTCTTCCGCCGGAGCTGACTAAGATTCCCACGGAGAGCGAGGTGCGGGTATTGGAAGTGAAGTTTGCTGATGGGAAGAAAGTGGTCATCCCGCGAACGAACATCGAGGTGATCGAAGGAGCATGAGGCCCGTTGCTCAACCCTCAACTTTTGTGCGGCGGGCCTTTGTGGTGCTCTGGATACTGGTCTGTTTCGTTTGCGTGAGCTCTCCGATGTCCGCAGAGGCAGCGCTGACGGCTCCTCAAGATGTGAAGGTCTTCGATACGCCGAGCGATGGAGGAGGGAGCCTCACGGTACAGTGGTCTCCTGCGCCATGGGATAGCCCGGATGTCCGTTATCAGGTCTTGATCGGCGAGGCCTCCACAACTGATCCTGCGACATTCACGGTTGTCGCGGAGTTCCCGGCGAACAGCAAGTATGTCAAAGACACAAAAACGGCCTGGTGGACAAGGACCGTTGACAAGTCGTGGCATCAAACGATCATCAGAAGTGCCAAGGGCGTCGAGGTCAAGGATGGCACGCCCTATGCGGTAGCGGTAGCAGCGGTGCAGGACGATCGGCGGATGTTCAGCCAAGTCTTGGTGGCCACCCCTTCGCCGGACTGGTTCAACTGGAACCAGCTCAACAACCTGATAATCGCCATCTCATTCGGCGGGCTGATCTTCTATACGATCAGTCATGCGAAACGAAAGGAGATCTTCCTGCGCCGCATTCCGGGGCTTGATGCAGTGGATGAAGCCATCGGACGAGCGACGGAGCTTGGCAAGCCGATCCTCTATCTGACCGGCGCGCACGACCTGCATGATCCTTCGACGATCGCCGCCGCGGTCATCTTGGGGAAGGTTGCGAAACGGGCTGCGCTGTATGAAACGGAACTGATGGTGCCTCACCGGGAGCCGATTACGATGGCGGTCTGCCAGGAAATTACCAAACAGGCCTATCTGGAAGCGGGGAAGCCTGATCTCTTCAAGGAGGACGCCAACTTTTTTATCACTGCCGATCAGTTCAGCTACACAGCGGCGGTGGACGGCATTATGCTGCGGAAGAAGCCGGCCGCCAATTTCTTCATGGGAGCGTATTTTGCGGAGGC